>DATKAZ010000066.1:0-2323 GCA_035514535.1 Gammaproteobacteria bacterium | reverse complement strand
TCGTGAGTTATCTCGGGCCCGCGACCGCAGCCGTACTCGCCGGTTCGCTCGTGGTCGAGACGATTTTCGGATTGCCGGGAATGGGCCGCCACCTGGTCCAGGGGGCGCTTAATCGCGACTACACGCTGGTCATGGGCATGGTGATCGTTTATGCCGCGCTGATGATCGTGCTCAACCTGCTCGCTGATCTCGTCTATGCCTGGCTCGACCCCCGCATCCGCCGAGGCAGGGAGTCGTGAGCCGCGGATTGTGGAGCGATGCGTTCCGGCAGTTGCGCGGCGACCGCGCCGCGATGACCGGGTTCGTCGTGCTGTCATTGCTCGTGATCGCGGCGGCGGCAGGCCCGCTGCTCGTCGATTATCGCGAAGACGAAATCGACTGGGAGAACATGGCGGTCCCGCCATTCACGGCCGACGGTCACTGGCTCGGCACCGACAGGCTGGGCCGGGATCTGCTGGTGCGCACGCTGCATGGCCTGCGCGTTTCCCTCGCCATTGCGCTCGCGGCGACACTCGTGAGCCTCGTGATCGGCGTCGCCTGGGGCGCGGTCGCGGGCTACCTGCGGGGGCGGGCGGACGCGCTGATGATGCGCTTCGTCGACGTGCTCTATGCGCTGCCGCAGGTGTTCTTCGTCATCATCCTGACGGTCGTGTTCGGCCGCGGACCGTTGACACTCCTGATCGCAATCGGAGCCTTTGGCTGGCTGACGATGGCCCGCATCGTGCGCGGACAGGCGCTCGCGCTGCGTGAGCGCGAGTTCGTCGAGGCCGCGGTCGTCGGCGGCGCGGGAATGCTGCGCATCATTGCGCGGCACATCGTCCCGAACCTGCTGGGCCCGGTTATCGTTTATGCCACGCTGACGGTACCGCAGGTGATCCTGGTCGAGAGCTTCCTGAGTTTCCTCGGCATCGGCATCCAGGAGCCACTCGCGAGCCTCGGCAATCTGATTGCGGACGGCGCGGCGGAGATGGAAACGGCTCCCTGGATGCTGGCCGTGCCCGCCGGCTGCCTGGTGCTGCTGGTCTTCTGCTTCAACTTCCTCGGCGACGGACTGCGCGACGCCCTGGATCCGCGGGACCGCCGATGAAGCTGCTGGAGATTCGCGCGCTGACGGTCGATTTTTCGGGCAGGCCGCCGGTTCGCGCCGTGGACGGCGTCGATCTGACGGTCGATGCGCGCGAGAGCGTCGCGATCGTCGGCGAGTCCGGTTCCGGAAAAAGCCAGTTGCTGCATGCCTGCACGGGCCTGCTCGCCGCCAATGGCCGGGCGCTCGGCTCCGTGCGCTTCGCAGGCGACGAGCTGCTGGGCGACGGCGACAGGGCAGCGGCCGTTCGTGGACGCGGCATCGGTTTCGTGTTCCAGGACGCCTCGGGCAGCCTGACCCCCCACCGGCGCATTGGCGATCAGCTCGCTGAAATCGCCGCGGCCGCACATGGCATGACGCGCGAAGCGGCGCGGGCCGAGTCCCGCCGCATGCTCGAGTGCGTGCACCTGCCGGACGCGCCACGCCGGCTCGCCCAGTACCCGCACGAGCTGTCCGGCGGCATGCGCCAGCGGGTCGCGATTGCGCTTGCGCTGGTGGCGCGTCCGAGGCTGCTGTTTGCGGACGAGCCGACGACGGCGCTCGATGTCACGGTGCAAGCTGAGATCCTTGCGCTGCTGGCAGAACTCTGCCGCGATCTCGGCATGGCGCTCTTGCTCGTCACGCACGATCTCGGCGTCGTCGCTGCGCTCGCAGACCGGATCGCGGTCATGTACGCCGGGCGCATCGTGGAGACGTCGTCCGCGGCCGATTTTTTCGGAGGACCGAAGCATCCTTACAGCGCCGGATTGCTCGCGGCGGTGCCGACGCTGGCGGGCCCGCCGTGAGCCTGCTGGAGCTGCGCGGAGTCTCGGTTCGCTACCGGCTTGCCGGAAGGGGCGGATACCTGGCGGCCGTGGACGGCATCGACTTCACGCTGGGCGAGCACGAGATGCTGGGTCTGGTCGGCGAGTCCGGCTGCGGCAAGACGACTCTCGGGCGCGCGATCCTGCGGCTGGTGCCATTGTCCGCCGGCGAGCTGCGCTGGCGCGGCCAGCGGATCGACACCCTTGGCCCGCGCGCGTTCCGCCCGCTCCGGCGGGAACTGCAATGCGTGTTTCAGGATCCGAATGCCTGCCTTGATCCGCGCATGACGATTCTCGAAAGCGTCGCGGAGCCGTTGCGCTCCCTGGATCGCAATGCGCCGGCCGCGGATCGCACCTCCCGTGCGCAGGAGCGGCTCGACGAAGTCGGCATCGCCCGAGATCTCGCGGCCCGCTATCCGCACCAGTTGAGCGGCGG
>DATKAZ010000065.1:0-5109 GCA_035514535.1 Gammaproteobacteria bacterium | reverse complement strand
AGAAGCCCTTGACCTGCACTTCAGGCTCGAAATAACGGGCCCCGAGCGACAGCTCGAGTGTGTCCGTGAGGTCAAATGCGACGTTGGCGAACACCGCCTGGTCGCGGTCCGTGCGGTCCATGCTGTTGAGGTACACGTAGTCGGCAAACTGCCCGGCGCCGCCGGGTTCCTGGTTGTTCATCAGCCGGACGTCCGCGAGGCCTTCGATCAGGCCGAACGGCTGATAGAAGTCGTGGTACTGCTTCTGATAGAAGAAGCCGAGCAGGCCGCGCACGCGCCGGTCCTGCGGCGTGCTGATACGAAGCTCGTGGCTCGTCTTGGCGTAATAGTCCTGGTTTTCGAAGGCGGCATCCGGGTTCAGCTGGTTGCCGCCGTTGTCCAGGAACAGGCGCGCGAAGTAGCCGGTCGTGTACAGGCTGTCGTAGAAGAACGAATAGTCCGAGTAGTCGAAAGCGCCTTCCTGGTCGCGATCGAGGTAGTTCCCGGAATACACGACGTCGAAGCCGCCGATCGAGCCTTCGATCGTGAGTCCCGCCTGGTACCACTCATCGTTCGAGAATTCGTCGCGGTACTTTGCGACCGCGTGATCGCCCGTGGCGCCGACGTCCCGGAGATCGTCGCCCCAGGAGCCCTCCTGCTCCGTCTTCTGGTACGTGAGGCTCGGCGTGACCACCCAGTTCTCGCCCAGGTTGAGGCGCAGCGCCGCGCGCGCGCCGATCGTGTCGATGGTGTTGTAGTTGTCCTCGACGTAGGCCGCGTTGTCCGAAGTGAAGTCATCGTTCGGGTCCGATTGGTCGATGGTGTAGGTGCGCGTGGCCGGCTTGTTGTCGATCCAGCCTGCCTGGGTGAGTGACCAGCCGACGAGGCGGAGTGCGGCGTTGTTGCCCAGCGGCAGATTCACGAAGCCCTCCGCGACGTAGCCGATGTCGTCGCTGTCCACCATGTTCGCTTCGAGCGCATAGCCCGCGGCGAAGGCCGAGGGGTCCGGCTTGTTCGTGATGATGCGGATGGTGCCGGCCTGCGAGCTCGCGCCGTACAGCGTGCCCTGCGGGCCCGCGAGCGCCTCGACGCGCGCGATGTCATAGAGGTGGACGTCGAGGTTGCCCTGGACCGTCGTAATCGGCTGTTCGTCGAGGTACATGCCGACGCTTGGCACCGAGGTCGTCGCCTGGCCGTCGCCGCCGGTCGCGACGCCGCGCATGTAAACGAAGCTGTATCCGGAGCCCGCGCCGACCGCCGGCGTCATCGTCACGCTCGGCAGGAACTGCACGTACTCCTTGAAGTTCTGGACGTTCAGCTCCTCCAGCCTTTCTTCGCCGAGGGCGTCGATGCTGATCGGCACGTCCTGCAGGCTCTGCGTGCGCTTCTGCGCGGTGACGATCACCTCGCCGAGAGCCGTCTGTTCCTGTGCCAGCAGCGGTGCGCTACCGAGCGCAAGCAGGACGGCTGTCGCGACCGGAGTCCGCGACAGGCTGCGCGGCTGACATTTCGGACGACGAAAAGTCTGCATGAGCGATCCCCCTAATGAGTGGCCAGTGAGACTACGCCTGAAGGCATTTAGCCGTAAAGTGCAGAATTCTGCTGTTGCACTGCAGCAACAACAAAATCATTGTTCAGGCGCCGCCGGCCAGGCATCCAGCACCGGACCCAGCGCCGCCTTGAGCGGACCCAGCCACTCATCATAGTGACGCCATTGTTCCATGCCGTCGCGGTAGATGGGCTGGCGGACCTGCTCGGAGCTTGCGGTGCGGACCGGCCGCTCGTTCTCGAAGAAGCGCAGGCATTCCGGCTCGAAGGGAAGGCCGCAGTAATCGAGCAGGCGACGCACTTCTGCTTCGGTGTCGTCGACTATCCGCTCGTAGAACACGCGATGTACCCGCCCCGGCAGCACGGCGTCGAAACGGGCCATCAGCGCCACATAATCGCGGTAGAAGCGGCCCATGTCCGTGAGGTCGTAACTGAAACGCTGGCCGCGGGCATAGTGCTGCTTGAAGTTCGAGAAGCAGCAGGCCATCGGGTGCCGCCGGGCGTCGATGATCCGGGCGTTCGGCAGGGCCAGCTGGATCATCGCCACGTACAGGAAGTTGTTCGGCATCTTGTCGATGAAGTGCGGGCGGTCCGTTTTGCGGTGCACGCGCGTGCGTTCCAGGTAACGCTCACCCAGCGCGCGGAGCGCGTCGCCGTCCATGGTAGCCAGGACATCCGCATAGGAGACGATGTCCTCGTCCCCGCCGAGATCGCGCAGTTCGCGGGCCATGGTGATCATCGCCGGCAGTTCGGTCGTGCCTTCCACGGCGGAGTGGCTGGACAGGATCTGCTCGAGCAGGGTCGAACCCGCCCGCGGCATGCCGACGATGAAGATCGGGCTCGCAGCCGGACAACCGCTGCCCGCCCGGGCGGCGAAGAATTCGCGCGTGAACACCGCCTCGAGATGTCGCAGCCGGGCGGTGTTCTGGTCCGCGTTGTACGGGTTGCGTGACCGGTGCAGCGAATTCGCCCGGGCATAGTGCTCGAAGGAGGCCGCGTACTCGCCCGCGTCCTCCAGCGCCTTGCCCAGGGCGAAGTGCAGGTGCACGCGGTTTTCCTCGCCGATCGCTGGATCCTCGACGCCCGACCGCATGGCGGCCAGTTCGGCCGCGGCAAAGCGGAACGTCTTGAGATTGGCCAGGCTCCACCAGGCCTCGCCGGAAGCAGGGTCGTGCTCGATCGCCCGCCGGTAGGCCGCGACGCACTCGTCCTGCCGGCCCTCGGTTTTGAGCACGTGCCCATAGCTGAGCCAGAGCTTGGCGTTCGCCGGGTACTCCCGCGCGAGCTCGGCGTACAGCGAGCTCGAACGCTGATACTCGCCGACCCGGGCCAGCACCACGGCCGCGAGATTGCGGTATCCGGGGTTGCGTGGTTCCGCGGCGAGCAGCCGCTCGACCTCGGCAAGGGCTTGCGCGGGATCATTGCGCCGGTGCAGGAGGATAGCGAGCTGATAGCGGGCGGGCAGGAATCCCGGCGCCAGTTCCAGCGCGCGCTCGAGGAGCCGCTGCGCGTCCTCGTCGCGGCCGATGCGCATGGCGACCTCGGCGAGCATGCGGATCGCCGGCACGTCGGTCGGGGCGTCGTGCAGATACGTCTTGAGCAGGTGTTCCGCCTGTGGGATGTCGTTGCGGTTCATCGCAATCGCGGCTTGCCGCAGCCGCGGGTTGTCGATCGACGACTGGAACGGCTTCATCGGACGAATGCGCGCTTCAGGCGCGCGATGCCCTCGTGGATCTCGGGCACCGGGTAATGCGCGAAACTGAGGCGCAGACCGTTCCTGAGGCCGCCGGCCGTGGAGCAGGCGGTCCCGGGCAGGAAGCCGGTGCCGGCCGCGCGCGCCGCTTCCTGCAGATCCGTGGCATCGACGCCGGCGGGCAGATCGAGCCAGAAGAAATAGCCGCCCAGCGGCTTCTGCCAGGTCGCGACACCGCTGAAATGAGTCCGCAACGCTTCGTCCATGGCCCGCGCCCGCGCGGCATAGCTCGTGCGCAGCCGGGCGATATTGGCAGCCAGTTCCCCATTCTCGAGCAACTGCCGGACGATGTGCGAGGTGAAATGGTTGACGTTGCCGCCGCTCACCAGCGCGCCGCTGGCGAGCAGTACCCGCATCAACGTTTCATTCGTCTGGATCCAGCCCAGCCGCAGTCCGGGTGCGACGATCTTCGAGAATGACCCGAGCGACAACACGGCGCCATCCTTTGCCAGCGTACCGAAGGAAGGCGGCGGCGGCGTGCCATGGTGCAGCAGCTGGTAAACCTCGTCGGCCAGGATGACGAAGCCATGTTCGCGGGCGAGCTCGACCAGCCGCTCGCGGCGCCCCTGCCCGAGCGTCTGTCCGGTCGGGTTATGAAAGCTCGGGATCGTGTACAGGAGTTTCGGGCGGTGCCGCGCGAGCTCGCGTTCGCAGCGATCGAGATCCATGCCCTGGCCGTCCAGCGGAATGCCGACGATGTTCAGTCCATGGTCGCGAAAGATCGGAAACGCGTAGGGATAACTGGGTTCCTCGACGAATACCGTGTCGCCGGGCTGTGTCAGGCGCCCGCAGACGAAATCGAGTGCCTGGGAGATTCCGCCGGTGAGCATCAGGTCGTCGGGTTGGGCGGAGGAATTGCCGGTGGCATTCAGGAATGCCGCGAGCGCGGCGCGGAAGCGCGGGTCGCCCTGGCGTTGTCCGTAGTTCAGCTCGAATGGCTGGGCGTGGGCGAAGAAACCCTCGCAGGCGCCGCGCAGCAGGGCGAGCGGGAGCAGGTCCGCGGATGGCTGGCCGACGCTGAAGTTGATCGTGCCCTGCTCGGGCGCGCCGTCGAAAGTCACGGCCGCGCTCATGCCGCGCCCTCAACCGGCGCCACCAGGCGAAACACTTCCTCGGGCCGGTCTTCCATGAATGCACGGATATTCTGCGCCGAAATCCGCCGCAGGTCGGCTATCGACGATTCGGAGAAGAACGCCACGTGCGGCGTCAGCAGCACGTCGCGGCGGCCGATGAGCGGATGCTGCCGCAGGTCCGGCGAATCCTGCGCCAGCACGTCGAGCGCCGCGCCCGCGACCAGGCCCCGGTTGAGCGCATCGGCGAGATTGGGCTCGACGATGAGCGCTCCGCGGGCGACATTGATGAGCAGTGGCTTGCGCAGCATCCGGGTGAACACCTCGCGGTTCAGCAGGCCGCGATTATCGGCGGTCAGGTTGCAGTGCAGGCTGATGATGTCCGACTGCGCGAGCAGCTCCTCGAATGTGGACAGTCGCGCACCATGATGGCTGGCCGTCGCCACGTCCACCCGCGGATCGAATGCCACGACGCGAAGCCCGAAGCCGAGCGCGCGGTGACAGACCGCCTGGCCGATGCGCCCGAACCCGACCAGGCCAAGGGTCTGGCCGGCGAGGCGGCGCACGCCCCCGATCTCGTTCCAGCGCCAGTCACGGTCCCTCTGCACCTGGCGGTCATACGCGAGCAGCTGGCGGTTGAGCGCGAGCAGCAGCGCAAGCGTGTGGTCCGCGACCTCGTCCGTGCAGTATTCGCCGATGCAGCTCACGCGGATGCCGCGCTCCGTTGCCGCAGCGATGTCCACGCAGTCCCAGCCGGTG
>DATKAZ010000064.1:0-3730 GCA_035514535.1 Gammaproteobacteria bacterium | reverse complement strand
GGCGCGCATGGCGGCCGTCTCGACGGCGGCCCTTAAAAAAGGCGGAGCGGAAGCGGACTTCCACGAAGCCAAGCTCGCCACCGCGCGCTTCTACTTTCAGCGGCTGTTGCCGCGGGCCGAAGCCCATCTCGATGCCCTCGGTGCCGGCGCGGATTCACTGATGGCGTTGCCGGCCGAGCACTTCGCTTTCTGACGCGCCTCGACCGCCGGCAGCTGCGAGTCCGCCGCGCAAGGACCACACATTGTTCCGTCCCAGGGCGCGCAGCGCTTCCGCCGCCGCCCGGCTCCGGATGCCGTGCGTGCACACGAGCAGGTACCGGGCTGAGGCATCGTCCGGCAGCGCGCCGGCCAGCAATCGCCCCATCGGCACCGATTCATGCTCGGCGGTCGGCATCGGCTCCGCCGCGCATTCGTGATGCTCCCGGATGTCCACCACCCGGAAGCCGCGGGCGGCGGCCTCCGCCAGCGGGCAGGTGACGTCGACGTCTTCAACCGCCGTCGAGTCGCGTGCCGCTATGCGCACGCAGGCGTCGATGCAGGCCGCATGCCGCGGCGCCAGCATGCGTCGCTGGCTCAGGTCGAGCAGGTCGATCAGCAGCACCTCGTCGCGCATCTGGCCCGGAAGACCGAGCAGCAGCTTCAGGACTTCCATGGCCTGCAGGCTGCCGAGCACGGCCGGCACGGGACCGAGCACGCCGGCCTGCCGGCAGTTGCCGACCAAGCCATCCTTCGTCGCCTCCGGCCACTGACAGCGCAGGCAGGAGCCGCCCGAATCCGCGCGCACGACCTGCAGCTGCCCTTCGTACTGATAGACGCTGGCAATCACGGCAGGCCGACCTGCGCGCACCGCCGCATCGTTGATCAGGAACTTCGTCGCAAAATTGTCGCTGCAGTCGACGACGACGTCGCCGGGCGACAGCAGCCCGTCAGCACTGGCCGCGTCGAACCTTTCAGAATGAGGCAGCACGCGGATCGACGGGTTGTAGGCACGCAGGCGCCGCGCTGCGGCTTGCGCCTTCGGCTGGCCCACGTCAGCCGATGAATACAAGGGCTGGCGATGCAGGTTCGACGCTTCGACGATGTCGTGATCGATGACATGAATCGTGCCGACACCGGCTCCGGCGAGAGCGGTGAGAACGGCAGATCCCAGGCCACCGGCGCCGACCACGACGACCGAGGCCCCGGCGAGACGGCGCTGGCCTTCTTCTCCTATTTCGGGAAGCGCGGTCTGGCGTGAGTAATCGAAGGCCGCGACGGGCTCGGCGCAACCCTCGCAATTGACCCAGTGACGGCTGCCATCGGCGTAATGTTCGCGCTTCCAGATCGGCAGCCGGTGTTTGATCTCGTCGATGATCTCGCGACAGGCGGCGAAGGCTTCCGCCCGGTGCGCGCTCGCGGCGCCGACCCAGACCGCCACGTCGCCGATGGCGAGCGCGCCGAGCCGGTGGACGCAGCGGGCGCCGGTTGCGCCATGCCGGCGCACAGCTTCCGTGACGATGCGTCCGCCCTCGGCGATCGCGAGCTCCTCGAATGCCTCGTAGTCCAGCCCGGCAACCGCGCGGCCCTCATTGTGGTCACGCACGCGGCCCTCGAAGCTCGCGAAACCCCCGGTTTGGGCAGCGGCGAGCGGGCCGGCCTCGGCGGCCGCATCGATCGGCGCGCACGTGAACCGGAAGTCATTCATCCGCCGGCCACCGGCGGAATGAATACCACCTCGTCATCATCGGCGAGCGCCCGGTCCCAGTCAGCGAAGGCGGAGTTCACGGCAACCTGCAATTGCGCCTGCGATAGCCGGAAACCGTGGCGCGCGGCAAGTTCGGCGTAGAGCGCCGCGGGCGTCGCAGCCGAGCTCTCGAGCGATTCGGCGGCGCGGCCGGCTTCCTCGCGCAGCAACGCAAAATAGCGCAGGCGCAGGCGAGGCATCAGCCGGCGCCCGATGCCGCGAACGCGGCGCGCACCGCTGCCAGATCCTGCGGCGTATTGGCGTTGTCGAGCGCCTGTGCATTCACCGGGTCGAGCAGCCGCGTGTCCTGCGCGAGCAGGAACCTGCGCGGGCAGGAGCCGCCGGCGGCGACGTAATGCAGAATCGACTGGCGGCTCGCGGGTTCGTAGATCGCACATAGCGGCTCCGGCAGCCCGTCGTGGACGCTGCGAAACGCGGTCGCCTGCCGCGCCGGATCCCGGTCGGCGATCAACTGGTCGAGCGTCGCGCCGTCGAGAAATGGCAGATCGCAGGCCAGCACCAGCCAGGCTGCCGTCGGCTCCTGGCGCTGTGCGGCGACGATGCCGGCAATCGGTCCCTCGCCGATGCTGCCGTCGACGACCTGTGGAAATGCGGCGCGCAGCGCATCCGCCGCCTGGTCCGTGCGGACCGAGATCCAGGCGGAATCGACGCGCGGAGACAGGAGGTCAAATGCCAGGGCGAGTTGCGGTCGCGATCCATAGGCGAGCGCGGCCTTGTCGGCCTGCATGCGCCGCGACCGGCCGCCCGTCAGCACCAGCCCGTACAGCGGCGTCACGGCGGCGGCGCCATGCCGAAGTCGCTCTTGCCGCCGGTCTTCGAAACCAGGCGCATGGCCTCGATCACGATGTCGTGCGACAGCGACTTGCACATGTCATAGACCGCGAGCGCAGCGACCGCGGCGCCCGTGAGCGCCTCCATCTCGACGCCGGTGCGGTGATGCACGGCGGTCGTGCAACGCACGACGATCAGGTCGTCGCCCTGGGCGTCGATCGCGATGTCGCAGCGCTCGAGCCCGAGCGGATGGCAGAAGGGAATAAGTTCATGCGTACGCTTCGCGGCGAGCGTGCCGGCGACGATTGCGGTATTGAAGACCGGGCCTTTCGTCGTTTCGAAGCCGGAGGACCGCAGCACAGCGAATGCATCCCGGGGGAACCGCAGCCGTGCTTCGGCGCAGGCGATGCGCAAGGTCGGCTGCTTTGCGGTCACGTCCACCATCGAGGGACGGCCCGGATCGCCGACATGGGACAGCGTCATGGGGTCGTCATCCGCCAATGTAATACATCTCTATCTTGCGCAAGGGACGCTCCGCGCCCGGTGGCTGACGCAGCTCGCTGTAGCGGTCCTCGCGCTTCCGCCAGGTCGACCGGATGAGCCGCGACAGTTCATCGTCGGTCACGCCGTTTCGCAACGGCGCGCGCAGGTCCAGCCCCTGGGTAGCGAACAGGCAGGAGTAGAACACGCCGTCCGACGACAGGCGTGCGCGCGTGCAATCACCGCAGAACGGCTGGCTGACCGAGGAAATGAATCCGATCTCGCCGGCGCCGTCCGCGTAGGCGTAGCGTTCCGCGACTTCGCCGCGATAACTGCCCGCGACCGGCACGAGCGCATGCAACGCGGAAATCGCATCGCGCAGTTCCCGTGACGGAACGACCAGCGACGGCTGCCAGTCGTTGCGGTTGCCGACGTCCATATACTCGATGAAGCGCAGGACGACGGCGCTGCCGCGGAAATGGCGCGCCATCCCGAGCGCCTGGTGATCGTTGACCCCGCGCTGGATCACCGCGTTGACCTTGATCGGCGCAAGCCCCGCTTCCGCGGCGGCGCGGATGCCTTCCAGCACCCGAGCGAGCCCGTCGAAGCCGCCGCTCATCCGTCGGAACGTCGCGGGATCGAGCGTGTCGAGACTCACGGTGACGCGCTTCAGTCCGTTGGCCGCGAGCTCGGCCGCGTGCTGGGCCAACAGCACGCCGTTCGTGGTCAGCGCCA
>DATKAZ010000063.1:0-7195 GCA_035514535.1 Gammaproteobacteria bacterium | reverse complement strand
GCGACATGCGTTGCCTGATGGAAGCCCGCCTCGAAGGCCTGCAGCCGATCGCAGTTACGCACCGTGCGGCGACCAGCAGCCAGGCGGTCGAAGGTGCTGCGGACAAGTTGACCCGCTTGATCGAGAGCACCTTTGGACGCCTGCGCGCCAAACACAGTCAATCCGGAAACCCAATCAGTCCTGTTCGGGACCTCCCCGACGAACGATGAGCGACACCACGGAAATACCACCGGCGCCACCTTGCGATCTGGAGGCACTATTGATGCGACCCGGTATCGAGCGGCCGCCGGCGTGAGCCGCGACGAGGAATGGATGCGCCGCGCGCTCGAGCTGGCGTTGCGCGCCGAGGCCGAGGGCGAAGTTCCGGTCGGGGCGCTCGTTGTTCGCGACGACCAGCTGCTGGGTGCGGGCTGGAACCAGCCGGTGGCGCTGCGCGATCCGACGGCGCATGCGGAAATCCTGGCGATGCGCAACGCCGCGCAGAAAGTCGGCGACTACCGTCTCGCCGGCACGACGCTGTACGTGACGCTCGAACCCTGTCCGATGTGCGCCGCGGCGATCGCGCACGCCCGCATCGCGCGGCTCGTGTTCGGCGCCTGGGATCCGTGCCAGGGCGCCGCCGGCAGCGCCTTCAATCTGGTGTCGGCGCCCGAGATGAACCACCGCGTGGACGCATTCGGCGGCGTATTGTCCGAGGAATGCGGCGCCCGGCTAAAGCGGTTCTTCGCTGCCCGCCGCTGAGGCGGCCTCGTCCGCCGGCATCCAGCGCAGGAGCTCGGCGTAGGTCTGCACGTTCCTGACGAAGCCGACGGGCTCCCAGCCGCGCGCATAGCCGCGCCTGGTCCGCGTGTACCAGCGCTCCTGTGCGAGCAGCGGCAAAGTTTCCTGCACGTCCGCCCAGGCGTCAGGACTCTTGCCTCGACGCTGCGCGAGAATGCGCGCATCTTCCAGATGGCCGTAGCCGACGTTGTACGCCGCAAGCGCGAGCCAGGTGCGGTCCGGCTCCTCGATGCGCGCCGGGATCGTCTTGCGGATCAGTCGCAGATAACGCGCGCCGCCCAGGATGCTGTCGCGCGGATCGTTGCGGTCGCGCACGCCGACGCGCTGAGCCGTTTCCGCCGTCAGCATCATGAGTCCGCGCACGCCGGTCGGCGACCGCGCGGACTCGTCCCAGCGCGAGTCCTGATAGCCGATGGCGGCGAGCAGGCGCCAGTCGATGCCGGTCTCGGCCGCCGCCTCCTCGAACCATGACCGGTATCGCGGCAGGCGCTCGCGCATGCCGGCGACGAAGTTCACGGCGTCCACGCGATCGAAGCGGACCAGCGAGCGGCGATGGCGTTCGAGAATCTCGGCGAGTTTCCCGATTGCCTCGAGTTCCTCGAAATACAGCTCGACCTGCGGCAGCAGGTCGGTACTGCGTGGCGCGAGCGCCCAGGCGATCGCCTCGGATTCGGCAAGCTTGAAGGCCGGGCGCAGATCGGGATGAAAATGCCGGCCCAGAGAGAATTCGGTCGAATCGGCAATGGTCACATCCGCTTTTCCATTGGCGACCATCGCCAGCAGGTCGAGCGGGTCCTTGCCTTCGACCTCGGTCCATTTCAATTCCGGCAACCCGATGGCCAGCTGGCGCAGCGCCGCCGCATGCGTGGACTGGCGGTTCACGACGATGCGCCGGTCAAGCAGGTCGGCCGCCGACCGTGGCAGGGCATCCGACACGCGGTAGACGACGTGCTGGTCGATGCGCTGGAACACGGGGCCGAATAGCGCCTGCCCGCTGCGCGCCTCATTGGCGATGATGCCGGCGGCCGCGATCTGGGCACGATTCCTGCGGACCGCGTTCAGCGCGGCGGCCCGGGTGGGCGCCAGCAGGATCTCGAGGCGCACGCCGAGCCTGCGCGCGAAGCCGGACGCGAGTTCGTATTCGGGGCCTTCCGGCCCGGCTGCGCCTTCGTAGTATGCGAGCGGACTGTTGCGGGTGACGACCTTGACGACGCCCTGGAGGCGGATCTGCTCAAATGCGCCGGGCATGCGCGAACAGGTGCCGAGCACCAGTGACAGCGCCACGATGGCCGGCACTCCGAAGCGGCTGCGAATGTCCCACCGCTGCATTGATGTAGAATACCGCCTCCGGTCAGTGCCGCGACGACGGCCGTCCGGGTTCCCGCGCGGAGAGGTACCGAAGCGGTCATAACGGCACCGACTCGAAATCGGTTGAGGGCATTACGCTCTACGTGGGTTCGAATCCCACCCTCTCCGCCAGTTTTTGGTGGCTCGCGTTGGTTCCTCCGCGACGATCAGCCGTGAACCCCGCCAGGCCCGGAAGGGAGCAACGGTAGCGGTGGCATCGGGTGCCGGAGGGGTGCTGGCGCGGGCCGCCTCCATCCGGTAGCGTCGCGGGCCTGAGGCCGAGTCGGCGGCAAGGACATCGATGAGTTACCTGGTACTCGCGAGAAAATGGCGCCCGCGCAGCTTCGACGAACTGGTCGGCCAGGAGCACGTGCGCCAGGCGCTGGTCAATGCGCTCGATTCCGGCCGCATCCATCACGCCTTCCTCTTCACCGGCACGCGGGGCGTCGGCAAGACGACAATCGCGCGCATTCTCGCGAAGTCGCTGAATTGCGAGCGGGGCGTCAGTTCAAAGCCCTGTGGTGCGTGCGGCACCTGCCGCGAGGTGGATGAAGGGCGCTTCGTCGACCTGATCGAAGTGGACGCGGCCTCGCGCACCAAGGTGGACGACACACGGGAACTGCTCGAGAACGTGCAGTATCTGCCGACGCGCGGTCGCTACAAGGTTTACCTGATCGACGAAGTGCACATGCTGTCGACGCATTCGTTCAACGCGCTATTAAAGACGCTCGAGGAGCCGCCGCCGCACGTCAAGTTCCTGCTCGCCACGACGGATCCGCAGAAGCTGCCGGTCACGGTGCTGTCCCGCTGCCTTCAGTTCAATTTGAAGCGCCTGCCGGTGTCGTTGATCACTGGGCGCCTGCAGCAGATCCTGCAAGCGGAGGGCGTCGACGCCGAACTTGCGGCCGTGGCGCTGCTCGCGCGGGCCGCTGACGGCAGCCTGCGCGATGCCCTGTCGCTGCTCGACCAGATGCTGGCATTCGGCGCCGGCCGCGTGACCGAGACCGATGCCCGCGCCATGCTCGGCACGGTGGACCGGCAGCAGGTCGTCGGGCTGGTCGAGCGCCTCGCCGAACGCGACGCGCGCGGCGTCATGGATGCGGTCGCCGCGATTGACGAGTTCGCACCGGACTACGGCCAGCTGCTGGACGAAATTGCGGCGCTCCTGCAGAAAGTGGCCTTGCGCCAGTCCGTGCCGGACCTGGCCGAAGACGAGACCTATGCCACGAAGCTGCTCGAATCGCTGGGCGCGCTGATGTCCGCAGAGGAGCTTCAGCTCTGTTTCCAGATCGCGATACTGGGCCGGCGCGACCTCGATCTGGCGCCGGACGCGCGCATCGGCATCGAGATGACCTTGCTGCGCATGCTGGCATTCCGGCCGGCAGGGCCGGCGGACCGGGCGCGAGCGCCCGCGAACGGCACCGCGGGGCGCACGGCCGCCCCGGCGTCGCCGAAGCCGGCGACGGCTGCCGCCGACAGCACGACCGGCGCCTGGCCGGAACTGCTCGCGCAACTCGACCTGCAGGGCGCCGCCCGCCAGCTTGCCGGTAACTGCCAGTTGCTCGGGCGGGAAGGGAACCGGTTCCGGTTCCTGCTCGATGCGCGCGCGCAATCGTTGCTGACGCGGCAGCAGCAGGATCGCCTGGCGCAGGCACTGGGACGCCTGGTCGGCGCACCGGTCACGATCGAGATCGAAGTCGGCGGCGCGGACGACACGCCTGCGCGCCGCGACGAACAGGCGCGTGACGAGCGGCTCGAGCGGGCGCGCGTCGCGCTCGAAAACGACCCGAATGTACAGGCCCTGCGTGACCGTTTCGGCGCGGTCATCCAGCCGGATTCCATCAAGCCCGTCGGGTAGAATGCCGACATGAAACCGAATCTCGGCCAGCTCATGCGCCAGGCCCAGCAGCTGCAGGCGAACATGCAGAAGGCCCAGGAACAGCTGGGCGCTCTCGAGGTGACCGGGGAAGCCGGCGGCGGCATGGTCAAGGTCGTCATGAATGGACGCCACGAAGTCCGGCGCGTGCAGATCGACCCGTCGATCGACGCCTCGGATCGCGAAATGCTGGAAGACCTCGTCGCCGCGGCCTGCAACGACGCGGTCCGTCGCGTGGCCGAAGCCGTGCAGCAGCACATGGCCGGCGCGATGGGCGGCATGCAGTTGCCGCCCGGCATGAAACTGCCATTCTGACGGCGTCCCGGCCGTGAAGTATTCCCCCGGTCTTGGGCGACTGATCGAGGCCCTGCGGGTGCTGCCGGGCGTCGGACCGAAATCCGCGCAGCGCATGGCTTTCCACCTGCTCGAACGCAATCGCGACGGCGCTCACGCACTGGCGCGCGCGCTCGAGGAGGCCGCGTCGAATGTCGTTCATTGCCGGCGCTGCCGCATGCTGACGGATGGCGAGCTATGCGAGATCTGTTCCGCGCCGCGCCGCGACGCTTCGGTGCTCTGCATCGTGGAGTCTCCGGCAGACGTCGTGGCGGTCGAACAGTCCGGCGGCTATGGCGGGCGCTACTTCGTGCTGATGGGCCACCTGTCGCCGCTCGACGGCATCGGACCGGAACAGCTGGGTCTCGGCAGGCTCGAAGCACTGCTCGACGAAGGCGAGATCCAGGAAGTGATACTCGCGACCAACCCGACCGTGGAAGGCGAAGCGACCGCGCATTTCATCGGCGAGATGGTGCAGCGGCGGGGAATCCGCGCTTCGCGCATCGCGCACGGCGTACCGGTCGGCGGCGAACTCGAGTACGTCGATGGCGGCACACTCGCGCACGCGCTGGCCGGCCGTCAGATCATCGCCTGACCCGCGGCCTACGCGCCGCCATCTCCCTGGCCAGTTCGAGCAGCTGGCGGTAACTCGCAAGTCGCCGCGCGCTGATTCCGCCCTGATCGCCGGCCGCAATCACCGCGCAGCCCGGTTCGCGCGCGTGCAGACAGTCGGCGAACCGGCAACCGGGCGCGGCAGCGGCGATCTCGCGGAATCCGCCGGCGATGTCGCGCGGCGCCGGCAGCGGCGGTGCGAAGTCGCGCACACCGGGTGAGTCGATCAGTTCGCCCCCGGTCGGCACGCCGTACAGGGACGACGTACTGGTCGTATGACGGCCGCTCTCGGTGGCGCGTGTCACCTCGTCGACCCGGGCGTGGACTCCCGGCACCAGCAGGTTGATCAGCGAACTCTTGCCGACACCGGACTGACCGACGAGGACGCTGATTTCGCCCGCGAGCCGCAGCGCCAGCGCGCGCGCGCCATCCACGACGCGTTTGCTCGCGCGCACCACCGGATAGCCGATCCCGATGTAGTCGTCGAGCGCCGCCAGCGCCCCGCATGAATCGGCGAGATCGCTCTTGTTCGCGACGATGCAGGCTTTGAGACCTGCCCATTCGGCCGCCGCCAGGTAACGGTCGCACAGGCCGAAGTCAGGGACCGGCAGCGGCGCGACGACGGAGATGAGCTGCGACAGGTTGGCCGCGACCGCCTCGGATTCGCCGCGCTGGTTGATCCGCGCGAGCAGCGTCGATCGCGGCAGCACTTCCGTAATCTGCCCCATGGCGCCCTCGGTGGAAGTCAGGATCCAGCGTACGCGGTCGCCGCAGACCACCGCGAGCCGCCGTCCCTGCAGCCGGCACGGAGTCTGGCGGCCGGAATCGTCCACCACGACGGCGTCGCGGCCATGGCTCGCGATGACCCGGCCCTGCTGCACGTCGGCCGTGTCGGGGCGGCTCTTCACTGGCCGGCTTGCGGGCGCAGGCGCGCAATGCGCGCGAGCGCTGGCGGGTGCGAGGCGTGAAATGCCGCATACAGCCGGTCCGGCGTCAGCGTCGTGGCGTTGTCCCGATAGAGTTTGACCAGCGCATCGGCGAGCACACCCGCATTCGTATGGCGGGCGGCGTAATCGTCGGCCTGGAACTCGTGCCGGCGCGACAGCCAGGCGGTCAACGGTCCGACCGGCAGCAGGAATACCGGTGCCGCCAGTACGAACAGCAGCAAAAGGGTATGCGTTCCGCCATGGGCGACGCCGAGCGCCGGCTGGAACCACGGCTGCCCGGCAAGCCATGCGAGCGCGGCGAAACCGGCAAACGCCGCGGCGAGCGACCAGGCAATGCGCCAGGCCACGTGCTTCAGCCGGTAATGGCCGAGCTCATGCGCGAGCACGGCCTGAACTTCGGGCGGCGCCAGCGACTGCAGCAGCGTGTCGAAAAAGACGATGCGCTTGGCGCGGCCCAGGCCGGTGAAGTAGGCGTTGCCGTGCGTGCTCCGCCGCGAGCCGTCCATGACGCGCACGCCACGCGGCTCGAATCCGCAGCGTCGCACCAGTGCCTCGACCGCGCGCCTGAGTTCTCCGTCCTCGAGCTCGTGGAAACGGTTGAAGAGCGGCGCGATCAGGCGCGGCCACGCCCAGGAAAGCAGGAATGAAAACAGCGCCCAGCCGCCCCAGGCCCAGAGCCACCAGCGGTTGCCAAGGGCCGGTATCGACCAGAGTATTGCGGCAATCACGGGCAGGAGCAGCACCGCCGAGATGGCGAGGCCCTTCAGCAGGTCGACCGCGAAAAGCGCGGGCGTCGTGCGATTGAAACCGAAGCGGGCCTCGATGCCGAAGGTGCTCCAGACATCGAATGGCAGCCCGCAGATCGTCAGCGCGAGCGCGATTGCGGCGATGACGGCGACGCCATGCGGAACTGCGCTGAATCCGAATCCTGCAATCCACGTGTCGAGCGCCGCGATGCCTCCGCCGACGGTGACCAGCAGCAGGATTGCTGCGCTTGCGGCGGCCTGTGCCATCGCCGCGCGCGCGAGCACTATCGTGTAATCCGCAGCACGTGCGTGCTGCTCCTGCGTGATCGATGCCGCGAATGGCGCGGGTACGCATTCGCGTCCGGCGCGAACCGCCAGGATCTGGCGCCACAGCAGCCACTCGCGCAGCGCGAGTCCGGCGGCGAGGAGCGCGATGAACAGGACAGTGAAAGGATGCATGGCAGGCGGCGAGCGGCACTCTAGCCTCTGCTAAGATTCACGGCAACATGCCGCGCGAAGACCGCCTGATCTGGATCGATCTCGAGATGACCGGC
>DATKAZ010000062.1:0-63607 GCA_035514535.1 Gammaproteobacteria bacterium | reverse complement strand
GCACGCGCAAGGGCGTCGGGCTGATCGTCCCGGCCGCTTCGCATTCCGTAATCGACCGGCCGTCGCGTGATGCCAGGATGACGAAATTGCCGTCCTCGCGCCCGGCACCGATCTCATAGGTTGCGCCCGCGACCGCCGGGAAGCGCAGCTCGCACGTTCCGTGCTTGTTGTCCTCGGCGGCCCTGGCCAGCAGCCGAACTTCGCCGAGCGGGACGCGCAAATGCTCGACGATCAGGGTCTGCGGCCGCGCCAACTGGTTGACTTCCACCGCCTCCACGAGGATGCCAACGGTTGCGCCCTCGCCCTGGGAGGGAAACGCCAGCGTGGCATGCGGCGCGGAAGCCGGGGGCGGCTGGAAGCGGGTGACGCAGCCGCCCGTCAGCGTGACCGAGAGCGCGCCGATGAACAGAATAGAGACAATACGCAGGCGCATCTCGCACCCCCTGCGGAAACTGAGACCCAAGCTGATTCTAGTCCGAATTATTCCGGCTGGACTCTTTCACAACTCATCCCCGCGCCGCCGTCCAGACGATCGCCTTGCCTGGCAAGCACCATCGGCGCCCTGCCCGGCAATGTGATTCGAATGCTGTCGTCGTCCGCGTCGACCACCCCCTCCCGCTCGCCGGCGGGAGTGCTGACCACCGCCCTGCCCCCTTCCTCAAGGACGATCCTGTCCCAGTCACCCTCGCAAGCGTAAATCTCGCTGGGGCCGCCGACCTCGCAGGCCCAAAGCCCAAGCGCTGCGATTACGAGACGATTCCTTTCATGAGCGTTTCCGACAAGCACTGCACACCGGTGTCATTGGTCACGATCGCCTTGTCGTTATCCTCGAGCACAATCCTGCTCGACATCATAGCGGAAGTGATTACCCAGGTAAGGGCAGGCCAAGTCCGCCCGCGGCGCCCTACCCCAGCACCAGCGGCACCAGCCAATAGCCGCCGAGGGTTACCACGAAAATTGCCACCAGGTTCAGCCGAAAGCCCGCGCGCACCATCTGCGGAATCGAAATGAAGGTCGAGCCGAAAACGATCGCATTGGGCGCCGTGGCGACCGGCAGCATGAAGGCGCAACTTGCCGCCAGCGCCTAGGCCGGGCCCGGGCGTGTCGCGGGCCCGCGTGCCCGATCGAACCCTGCAGGCCCGTAGCGACGATCCAGCCAGATGCGGGCGAGAATTGCCACCGCCAGCGGCAGGGTCCAGGCGAGCAGCTGCGGCGGCTGGATGCCCAGCGGCGCCAGGAACCGGTTGAGGCCCAGGCCGAGAAACGCGATATGCGTCGCCACGCCCATGCCGAGCACATTGAAGTAGTGCTCGCGTAGCCACCAGCGCCGATTCTCCGGCTGCGGACGGCGCGCCTGGCGAACCATCGCCGCGCCGCCCAGGATTCCCACCCAGGAGAAGATCATCAGCAAGGCGATGCCGAGCTTGACGCCGATGGCGAACGTGGCGAGTCCGGCGCCGAGGTTGAGCCAGCCGAGGCGCCGGAAGCCCGCGCCAAAGTAATCCGCCGGTGCGCGCTTCGTGCGGATGGCGCGCCAGGCGAGCCAGCAGGCAGTAGCCGTGATGACGACGAGATACGCGAGGAAGGTGCCGATGGCGGGCCGGCCGCGCACCACGAAGGCCGCAGAAAGACCGGCCGCCGTGACCAGCACGACGATCATCGCCACCAGGTAGGTGCGGCCGATGGCAATGTGAAGCGGGCTGCCCTTGCGCGCAAGTGCGGCGCTCCAGTAGGTGACCAGCGCCAGCGTACCGGCGGCGAGGTGCGTATATACGGCGAGGCGATAGGCATCCATCTTCGGGACTCCGTGGCAGCAACAGGCGTGACCAGTGTGACGCGTCGCCCTCTGCGGCCGCCGCTGCAATCCGTCATCCCCGGGGGGTGTCGAAAGTCACGACTTGCCCGCGGGTCGCCCGATTCGTCCGGTCCCTTGCCTATACTGCCGGCATGACGGATCGCGCACCGTACAACTTCGCCCGGCGCTCGATGTGGGGCGAGGGTCTGCTCGACCCGCTCAGCATCGTCGCCTTCATCACCTGGCTGGCGATCCTGCTGCAAATGGTCGGCTGGGAGCGCCTGTCGGTCGGTGAACCGCGCGAGTGGGCCGGCTTTTTGGCCATGCTGGCGTTCCTGGGGCTGTTCGTGCTGCGCGGCTGGGGCGAAAGCACCGGCCGCTGCGACGTCGAGGGCGCCGGAGGACTGGTATTGCTGCAGGGGCTCGCGGCGCTGGTCGTGACCTGGGCATTGAAAAGCGGCAGCGCCGCGATCCTGTTGATCATCGTCGCCGCGCAATTATTCTCGATGTATCCGCTGAAGCGTGCCGTCGCCTGGCAGATCGCGTTCAACCTGGGCCTCGCCGCGATCTGGTCGCTGGCACTGCCATGGCCGCGGATCCTGTTCGTGCTGGTGCCGGCGATGGGCTTCCAGGCCTTTGCGGCGCTGACCGCACGCTACGCGACCCTGGCACAGCGCGCACGCGATGAGGTCGTGCAAGTGAACGCCCAGCTGCTGGCGACGCGCGCCCTGCTCGACGAGAGCGCCCGTGGCGAGGAACGGCTCAAGCTGTCGCGCGAGCTGCACGATGTCGCCGGCCACAAGCTGACCGCGCTGAAACTCAATCTTGCGCGGCTCGGACGCGACCCGGCGCTGGCCAGCCGCGAGGAAGTTTCGGTGGCGACGCAGCTCGCCCACGAATTGCTCGATGACATCCGTGGCGTAGTGGGCGAACTGCGCAAGCATGACGGCATCGACCTGCGCGCCGCGCTGGAGGCGCTGACGCGCCCGATCCCGGGGCCGCGCTTTACCATCGAGGTCGAGCCCGCCGCGCGCGTCGACGCCGTGCAGCACGCCGAGACCCTGTTGCGCTGCGCCCAGGAAGCCATCACCAATGCGTTGCGCCACGGTCGGCCGAACGAGATTACCGTCTGGTGCGGCCGGCGCGGCGGTGCGATCGAGCTGCACGTGCGCGACGACGGTGCGACCCACCCGCAGATCCTATTCGGCAACGGCCTCACCGGCATGCGCGAGCGGCTCGAGGAACTCGGCGGCCACTTGCGCGTCGCCCCCGCGCCCGGGCGCGGCGTCGAGCTGGTCGCCAGCGTACCGGCGGGAAGTGCAGCGTGACTTCGGCGGACGGTGCGAACGCCGCAACCGACCGGCGCGTGCGCATCGCGCTGGTCGATGACCAGGCGCTGGTCCTCAGGGGATTGTCCGCGTTGCTCGCCGAGTTCGCCGATCTCGAGATCGCGCTCGAATCACTCGACGCGCAGCTGCTGGCGGACGCTCTCGACAGGCGACCGGTGGAGGTGATCGTCAGCGACATTCGCATGCCGGGACTCGACGGTATCGGCCTGATCCGTATGCTGCGCGAGCGTGGCGACGCCACCCCGGTGATCCTGCTCACTACTTTCGACGACAGCGATCTGCTGCTGCGCGCGGTCGAGGCCGGCGCGCAGGGCTTCCTGCTCAAGGATGCCTCGCCCGAGGACCTGCACGCCGCCATCCGGCGGGTCGCCGACGGCGAGACGCTGCTGCAGCCCGTGAGCCTGGGCGCGGTGCGCGCGCGCTGGCAGGACGATGGCGACGGGGCCGAGCTTCGGCGCCTGACTGCACGCGAGGCGGACATCCTCAGGCTGGTCGCCGGCGGCTATTCCAACAAGGAGATCGGCCGCAGCCTGCACCTTTCCGAGGGCACGGTGAAGAATTACATCTCTTCGCTGCTGGTGAAGCTCGACTGCCGCGACCGCACACACGCGGTGCTCAAGGCGATTACGCAGCGGCTGCTGTAGCGCGGTGGAGCCAGCCCGGGCGACCCCGAAGAAGCCAGTCGCCGCGGCTCGTTGACCTATAATTCCGGCTTCCCCCCGCAGGAGCCATGGCCCATGAGAACGCCGCTGACGCTGATTGCCCTCGCCCTCCTCCTCGCCGCGTGCGGACGCAGCGAGCCGCCGGCCACTGCCGAAGCGCCGCCCTCGCCCGCGCCGGCGCCCGCGCCCGTGTCGGAGCCCGTGTCGGAGTCCATGTCGGAGCCCACCCTGACGAACTACGCCACGGTGCCGCTGCGCGCGGACCTGTCTGGCCTCGGCGAGGACGAGCGCCGGGCGCTGGTGCTGATGATTCGCGCGGCGGAGATCATGGATGGGCTGTTCTGGTACGGCGCCTACGGCGACAAAGACGAATTGCTCGCCACGATCGCGGACCCGGACCTGAAAACCTTCGCCCGGATCAACTACGGGCCCTGGGACCGGCTCGCGGGCAACCGGCCGTTCGTGTCCGGCGTCGGCGACAAGCCGCCCGGCGCGAATTTCTATCCCGCCGACATGAGCCGCGAGGAGTTCGAGACCTGGGACGAGCCGGACAAGACCGGGCAGTATTCCTATGTGCGGCGCGACGCCGAGGGCGGACTCGAGCTCGTGCCCTACTCGGTCATGCACCGCAGCGAGCTTGAGGAAGCCGCGGGCCTGCTGCGCGAAGCAGCGGCCCTCCTCGGCAACGAAGCGCTCAGCCGCTACCTCGAGTTGCGCGCCGAGGCGCTGGTCTCGGACGAGTACCAGCCCTCCGACATGGCCTGGATGGACATGAAGGACAACCGCATAGAACTCGTCATCGGCCCGATCGAAACATATGAAGACCGCCTGTACGGCTACCGCGCCTCGTTCGAGGCCTTCGTGCTCATCAAGGACCTGTCATGGTCCGAGCGCCTCGCGCGCTTTGCCGCTTTCCTGCCTGAACTGCAGCGCGGCCTGCCAGTGCCTGAAGAGTACAAGGCGGAGACACCCGGCGCCGATGCCGATCTCAATGCCTACGACGCCATCTATTACGCCGGCGATGCGAACGCGGGTGCGAAGACCATTGCCATCAACCTGCCGAACGACGAGCACGTGCAGCTCGAGAAAGGTACTCGTCGCTTGCAGCTCAGGAATTCAATGCAGGCCAAGTTCGACAAGATCCTCGTGCCCATCGCGCAGGACCTGATCGCCGAGGACCTGCAGTCGCACGTCACCTTCAACGCCTTTTTCTCCAACGTGATGTTCCACGAGGTAGCCCACGGCCTCGGCATCAAGAACACCCTCGACGGCCGCGGTACGGTGCGCGAGGCCCTGCGCGAGCACGCGTCTGCGCTGGAGGAAGCGAAGGCCGACGTGCTGGGCCTGTACATGATCACCGAGCTGTTCGACCGCGACGAACTGCACGAGGGTGAGATCCTGGATCACTACGTGACTTTCCTCGCCGGACTGTTCCGCTCGGTGCGCTTCGGCGCCGCGAGTGCGCACGGACGCGCCAACATGATCCAGTTCAACTACTTCTCCGAGCGCGGCGCGTTCCAGCGCGGCGCGGATGGTCGCTACCGCGTCGACCTCGACCGCATGCGCGAGGCGGTGCGCGAGCTGGCCGCACGAATCCTGGTGCTGCAGGGCGACGGCGATCATGCCGGCACCGGCGACCTGCTCTCCTCGCACGGCGTGATCCGTCAGGCACTCGCCGACGACCTCGCGCGCATTAACGCGGCGGGGATCCCGGTGGACGTGGTGTTCGATCAGGGGCTGGAGGTGGCGGGATTGCGCAATTAACGAAAAGTAGTATTTGTGTTAATAATAGTCGGGCTTATTAACGCAGGCGAGAACAGCGCTCATGAAACGCGGCCCCACAGGCCGGTACGAAGCCATGACCACGGCGGACGAACTCGTGCGCGCGTTCGTACCCGCACCGTTGCCGCCCGTGCCGCCAATCGACCTCGCCGGCGAGCGCCAGCGCCTGCTGGAACGGGCGTTGCTCGCTTGCGGCCGCCTCGATGGCGTCACCGTCCTGCTACCGGATGCCGAGCTGTTTCTTTACTCCTACGTGCGCCGCGAAGCGGTCCTGTCCAGCCAGATCGAGGGTACACAATCCTCCCTGTCGGACCTGCTCCTGTTCGAACTGGAGGAGGCTCCGGGCGCGCCCCTCGACGACGTGGTCGAGGTCTCAAACTACGTCGCGGCGCTCGAGCACGGCCTTACCAGGCTCCGCGGTCGATTCCCGATCTCCTGCCGCATGCTCCGCGAACTGCATATGCGGCTGCTTGCGCGCGGACGCGGCGCGGGCAAACAGCCGGGAGAGTTTCGTAGCAGCCAGAACTGGATCGGCGGCACACGGCCGGGCAACGCCCATTTCGTGCCGCCTCCCCCACAGCATGTCGCCGACTGCATGGCGCAGCTCGAGCGTTTCATCCACGCCACCGACGACGGGCTGCCGGCACTGGTCCGGGCAGGCGTTGCACATGTGCAATTCGAGACTATTCATCCTTTCCTCGACGGCAATGGGCGCGTCGGCCGATTGCTGATCGTGATGATGCTGGCAGACGCCGGCGTCCTCGCGCAGCCCCTGCTGTACCTGAGTCTCTACTTCAAGCAGCAGCGCCCGGAGTACTACCGGCTGCTTAGCGCCGTGCGCCGGGAGGGCGACTGGGAGGCCTGGCTCGAATTCTTCCTGGAGGGTGTGTGTGCTACGGCCCAATCGGCTCTCGACACGGCTCATCGGCTGCTGGCCCTGTTCCGCGACGATGCCGCGCGCGTCCAGGGACTGGGCCGCGCGTCCGCCAACGCCTTGCGGGTATTCGACGTCCTCCGTGCCCGGCCGCTGGCCAACATCGGCTACCTCGCAGTACATACCGGTATCGCCTATCCCACCGCTGCACGGGCCGTCGACGCGCTGGAAAAACTCGGCATCGTGCGCGAGATCACCGACCGTCGGCGCAATCGCATCTTCGCTTATGGTCGCTACCTCGAAATCCTGAACGAAGGCGGGGAACCGCTTTAGGCCGGTGGCCGTCTCCGCGAAAACACGACGGAGCCGTGCGCCTGCGGGTCTGCTACCCTTTCCTCTCCCTTTGCCGGTAGACCCGTCATGTCCCCAAACCGTCGCCTCCCGATCGTGTACTGCACCCTGCTCGCCATGTCTTTGACACTGACTCTGATGACCGCGACCGAAGCCCAGACCCTCGACACCGCCCGCCCGATCCTGCTCGGCAAGCACTGGGTCGCCGTGACCGGCAAGCCGCAGGGCGCCACCGCCGGTGCGATGATGTTCCAGCAGGGCGGCAACGCGGTCGATGCGGCGGCGGCCATGCTGGCGGCGACGGCAACCATGTGGGACGTGCTCGGCTGGGGCGGCGAGACACAGGCGCTGATCTACAACCCTCATACCAGGGAGGTCCTCGGCATCAACGCCCTCGGCGTGGCGCCGACAGGGGCCACGGCAGAGTACTTCCGCGAGCAGGGCATGTTGTATCCGCCCGAATTCGGTCCGCTCGCCGCGGTCACGCCGGGCACGCCGGGCGGACTGATGACGATGATCGCCGAGTACGGCAAGCTCAGCCTGGCCGAGGTCTTGGCCCCGGCCATCCAGTTGGCCGAGGGCTATCCCATCGAAGCGTCGCAGTCGGCCAATATCGAGGGCCGCCGAGAAATTCTCGAGCAATGGCCCGATTCAGCGCGCGTATTCCTGCCGCACCTCGATGCGGACGACCCGTCGCAACGTGCGGCACCCGCGCCCGGCGAAATCTTCCGCCAGCCCGAGCTCAAGGCCACGCTGGAAAAACTGGTCGAAGCGGAAGCCGAGGCATTGGCCCAGGGCAAGAGCCGCAAGGACGCCATCTACGCCGCCTATGAGCGCTTCTATCGTGGCGATATTGCCGCGGAGATTGTGCGCGCTACGCGCGCCCATGGTGGGCTGTTCACCGCCGAGGATCTCGCCAACTGGGAAGTGAAGATCGAGCCGCCGGTCAGTACCAACTATCGCGGTATCGATGTCTACAAGCTCACGACCTGGACGCAGGGCCCGGTGATGCTGCAGGCCTTGAACATCCTCGAGGGCTTCGACCTCAAGGCCATGGGCTACAACTCCAGGCGCTACATCCACACCCTCTACCAGGCGATGGCGCTGGCCTTCGCCGACCGCGACTTCTACTACGGCGATCCGGCTTTTCCGCCCGCCGAGCCGGTGCAAGGCCTGCTTTCGAAGGACTACGCGAAGCAGCGCCGCGAACTGATCTCCATGGACCAGATGATCGAGGACCTGAGGCCCGGCGATCCCTATTCCTTCCAGGGTGAGAAGAATCCCTTCGAGGAGCTGCGCCGCCAGTGGACGCCCGTGCCGCCGGATGCCGAGGCACTCGGCGTGGAAGGTTTCCAGCAGTCCAACGTGATGCGCCCCGACGAGAGCTTCCTCGCCGGCACCACCTCCATCCAGGCCGCGGACGCCGAAGGCTGGGTGGTGTCTGTCACGCCCTCGGGTGGCTGGATCCCGGCCTTTGTCGCCGGCAATACCGGCGTGGGCTTAAGCCAGCGCATGCAGAGTTTCGTACTCGACGAGCAGCTGAATCCCTACAACGTGGTCGCACCGGGCAAGCGCCCGCGGGTGACTCTCACGCCCAGCATGGCCCTGAAGGACGGCCGCCCCCTGATGGCTTTTTCTGTGCAGGGCGGCGACTCCCAGGACCAGAATCTGCTGCAATTCTTCCTCAACATGGTCGAGTGGGACATGAACGTTCAGCAGGCCGCCGAAGGGCGCGGCAATATCTTGAGCTACCAGATGCAGAGTTCATTCGGTGCCCACCAGGCCGAACCGGGACGCCTGCAGGTCACACCGCTCGTCTCGGCCTACGCTCGCGAACAGCTCGAGAAAATGGGCTACCAGGTCGAGCTCGTGCCGCGCACCTATAACCCAACCACTGCGATCTGGTTCGACCACCAACACGGCACGATGCATGGAGCGGCAAGCGATTATGGGGATGATTACGGGGTGGCGTGGTAGGGATGCCTCCAGCGGCGATGTTTCCATGGATTTCTCCGGTGCCATGAACACCTCGCGCGGCATGTCACGGCGAAGCGCACTCCAGCTGATCGGGTGGGGTGCCGTCGCCGCGCCCCTGATGGGCTGTGTCGGCCGCGCGCCGGGGCTGCCGGCCGGCGCTTCGTTGGCCGAATCCGTCTACTTCTACAGCACTCGCCAGATGGCCGATGCGGTCGTTTCCGGAGAAATGAGTTCCGTGGCGCTGGTCGAGGCTTGCCTCGACCGCATCGACGAGGTCAACCCCGTACTGAATGCGGTGGTCCAGCTCGACCGCGACGGCGCAATGATGCAGGCGCGGGCAGCCGACGCCGCGCGTGCCCGGGGCCAGGCAGTCGGGCCGCTGCACGGGGTGCCCATGACGATCAAGGACTCGTTCGACACGGCGGGCATGGTCACGACCTACGGCACCATCGGCCGCCGCAATTTCGTTCCAACGACGGATGCCACGGTCGTCCGACGGCTGCGCGATGCCGGCGCGATCTTGCTCGGCAAGACCAACACCCCGGAATTCACGCTGGATTTCGATACGCGTAACCTCGTTTACGGGCAGACCCGCAATCCGCACGACCCCTCACGCTCCCCCGGGGGCAGCAGCGGCGGGGCCGGCGCGATCGTGGCCGCCGGCGGCGTGCCGTTCGACATCGGCAGCGACTACGGCGGCAGCATTCGCTTGCCGGCGCATTTCAACGGCATATGCGGCATCAAGCCCAGCGCCGGGCGCGTGCCGCGGACCGGACATGCCGTTCCCTACGGCGGATTCCTCGACAGCTTCCAGGTGATTGGGCCCCTGGCGCGGACGGTCGACGACCTCGCACTGCTGCTTTCCCTGATCAAGGGCCCGGACGGGATTGACCCGGGTGTCCAGCCGCTGGCCTGGGGCTCACCTGCGGACGTGCAGCTGCCCGGGCTGCGCGGCGCCTGGTACGCGGACAATGGCATCGCTGAGCCGACTCCTGAAACCCGGCGCGCGGTTCAGGAGGCCGCCCGGGCCCTGTCCGCCGCAGGGGTCGCGATGCGCGAGGAACGCCCGCCGGGCATCGAGCGAACGCTGGAGGTGCTCTTGCCGATCTATTTTTGGGACGGCGGCGCGGCCGTTCGCCGGTTGCTGCAACAAGCCGGCACCGTGGAGCACGGCCTGCAGCTGTTCACGGACGCGGTGGCCATTCCGCACGAGCAAGTCGATGCGGCGCATACCGCGCTGGATCAGTGGCGCAGCAATCTGCTGACTTTCGTCACTGCCTGTCCGGTGATCGTGGCGCCCGTCAACGCCTCACCGGCGTATCCGGCCGGTTTCGCGACCGACGACGAGGTGATTGCCCGGTGCAGTTACACTTTCGCATACAACGCGACGGGCTGGCCCGTGGTCGTCGTACCCGCCGGTCGGTCGGAGCAGGGCCTGCCCATCGGGGTACAGATCATCGCCGGACCGGGCCGCGAGGACATCGCCCTCGCCGCGGCGGCGATCGTCGAGCGATCGCTTTCGGCCTACCGCCGGCCGCCGATCTAGACGAGTACCGCGGGTAATTCCTCATCGTCGTCGAAGGGAGCCCGACCTGTGAAACGTGTCGTCGATCCGCGTGTGCTGGCCTTGGGTCTGGCATTCGCCCTGCTGGCTGCATGCGGCCGATCCGACCAAGCCGGGGCGCCGTCAGCCGAGCAGGCGCCGGACACGCCGCTGCTGAGCGTGCACAACACGGCGTTGCCGGCACCGCCGGTGGCTGCCAGGAAGCCCCACGACGTGGTCGCCCCGCATGGTGCCAGCCGCCAGGACGAGTATTACTGGCTCCGTGACGACAGCCGCAAAGATCCTGACATGCTGGCCTACCTCAATGCCGAGAACGCCTACGCCGATGCGGTGATGGCGCTGCTCGAGGGCTTCGAGCAGAAGCTCTACGACGAGCTGGTCGGACGCATCAAGCAGGACGATTCGAGCGTTCCGTTCAAGTACAAGGATTACTGGTACTACACCCGCTTCGAGGAGGGGAAGGAGTACCCGATCCACGCCCGGCGCAAGGGCGGGATGGACGCACCCGAGGAGGTGATGCTCGACATCAACCAACTCGCCGAAGGCAAGAACTTCTACCAGGTCGCAAACTGGAAGATCAGCCCCGACCAACAATCGCTGGCCTACGTCGAGGACACCGTCGGGAGGCGCCAGTTCACGCTGCGGATCAAGGACCTGGCCACCGGCCAGACCCATGCCGACCGGATCGGCGGCCTGTCGGCGAGCCTGGCCTGGGCAGGCGACAACAAGACGATCTTCTACGTCGAGAACGACCCGGTGACGCTGCTGACCAAGCGGGTCAAAGCGCACGTGGTCGGCAGCGACCCGGCCAAGGACCGACTCGTCTACGAGGAGCCCGATGACAGCTTCTACATGGATGTCGGCCTGACCCGCTCGGAGAAATACGTGTGCATCGGCGTGCGCAGCACCGTGTCCAGCGAGACGCGTTGCACCGAGCGCGAGCGACCCGGCGAGTTCCGGCTGGTTGCGCCGCGCGAGCGCGACCTCGAATATGACGCGGATCACCTCGGCAGCCGCTGGGTGATCCGCACCAACTGGAACGCAAAGAACTTCAAGTTGATGCAGGCGCCGGACAGCAGCTGGGGCGATCGCGCCAGGTGGAGCGACCTTCTCGCCCACGACGACGCCGTTTTCATCAGCCGGGTCGAGCTGTTCGATGGGTTTCTCGCCGTCGCCGAGCGTAGCGGCGGCCTGACCCGCATCCGTGTCGTCCCGGACAAGGGCGAGCCCGACTACGTCAAGGCCGACGAGTCGGCGTACGCGATGGCGCTGAACACCAATGCCGAGCCGGATACCGACTGGCTGCGCTACACCTACACGTCGCTGACCACCCCGACCACGACCTACAAGCTGAACATCAAAACCGGCGAACGCAAGTTCCTCAAGCAGCAGCCGGTGCTGGGCGGCTTCGACAAGGCCGACTACGTCACCGAGCGGCTGTGGGCGACCACCCGCGACGGCACCAGGGTTCCTGTCTCGGTGCTGTACCGCAAGGGCTTCAGCAAGGACGGCACAGCCGCCTTGCTGCAGTACGGTTATGGCTCCTACGGCATCAGCATCGACCCGGTTTTCAACGGCAACGTACTCAGCCTGGTCGACCGCGGCATGGTCTACGCCATTGCCCACATCCGCGGCGGCCAGGAACTGGGCCGGGCCTGGTACGAGGACGGCAAGCTGCTGAACAAGCTCAACACCTTCACCGACTTCATCGATGTCACCGATTTCCTCGTGACTGAAGGCTATGCCGCCGCCGACCGGGTTGCCGCGTTTGGCCGCAGCGCCGGCGGCCTGCTCATGGGTGTGGTCGGCAACCTGGCGCCGGAGAAGTACCGCGTCATCGTCACCGAAGTGCCGTTCGTCGATGTGGTTACGACGATGCTCGACGAATCGATCCCGCTGACCACCAACGAGTTCGACGAGTGGGGCAACCCGAAGGAACCGGTGTTCTACGAGTACATGCTCTCGTACTCGCCGTACGACCAGCTCGAAGCTCAAGCCTATCCGGCGATGTTCGTCGGCACCAGCCTGTGGGATTCCCAGGTGCAGTACTGGGAGCCGGCCAAGTACGTCGCCCGCCTGCGCGCGCGCAAGACTGACGAGAACGTGGTCGTGTTCCGTGCCCAGATGGAAGCCGGCCACAGTGGCAAGTCCGGACGCTTCCAGCGCTACCGCGAGTGGGCAGAGAGCTACGCCTTCCTTCTCAACCAGCTCGGCGTGCGCGAGTAACGCGCGGCTCCGGCGCCGCCCGGGTACAATCGGCGCATGGGCAAACTTATTGTCGTCCTCGTCCTCCTTCTCGCGGCAACGGGCGCCGCGTGGTACGTTGCCGGCCGCGCCGAACCGCCTGTCATCGAGATCGCGGCGCCGGCGCGGCTGATCGGCCAGTCCGGCGACCTCGACGTGACCGTGGAATCACCCGGCAGGCAGCTCACGCGGCTCGAGGTCACCCTCGAGCAGGGCGAGGCGCGCTGGCCGGTGTTCGCCCTTCCCGGCGCCGAGCCCGCTCAGCTAGTGGAGGAAGGCGAGCATCGTCTGCGCCTGACGCGGCCGATCGGCAAGCGCGAGGTGCCGGGGCTCGAGGCCGGGCCGTTGACAGTGCGGGTGACCGCCGTGCGGCCGGTGCTGTTCGGGCTGCGGGAGATCGGAGCGAGCGCGACGCACGAGGTCGAGGTGCGTCTGACGCCGCCGCAGGTCGGCGTCGCCTCGCAGTTTCACTACGTCAATCATGGCGGCTCGGAAATGGTCGTCTACCGCGTGCGGCCGCCGGACGTCGATTCCGGCGTGCGCGTCGGCGACTACGAGTATCGCGGCTATCCCGCGGTCGGCGCCGGCATCGAGGGCGCGGATCCCGGGCTGCGAGTGGCGTTCTTCGCGCTGATGTGGGACCAGGACGTCAAGACGCCGATCAGCCTGTACGCCCGCGACGAGGTCGGCAACGAGGCCCGCGCGAGCTTCGACCACCGCGTGTTCCCGAAGGCCTTCCGCAACAGCCGTATCACGCTGGGCGACCGCTTGCTCGAGAAAGTTGTGCCGGAGATTCTGTACAACAGCGCCGAGCTGCAGGTGGACAACCCGACGGACCTCCTGGCGTCGTTCCTGCACATCAATCGTGAGTTGCGCCGGCAGAACAACGCGCAGATCGCCGCGATGACGAACGAGACCGCACCGGAAATCCTGTGGCAGGGGGCGTTCAAGCAGCTCACGAACACCGCCGTCGAAGCGGGCTTCGCCGATCAGCGCACGTATGTGTATGAGGGTCAGGATGTCGATTATCAGGTGCACCTGGGCTTCGACCTGGCGTCGACGCGGAACGCCCCCGTGCTGGCCGCGAACAGCGGCCGGGTGCTGCACGCCGGCTGGCTCGGCATCTACGGGAACTGCGTGATCCTCGATCACGGGATGGGCGTGCAATCGCTGTATGCGCATCTCTCGTCCATCGATGTCGCCGTCGGCCAGGACATCGACAAAAGCGGTCAGCTTGGCCTGAGCGGCGAAACCGGCCTCGCCGGCGGCGATCATCTGCATTTCACGATGCTGCTCGGCGGACATCCCGTCACCCCGATCGACTGGTGGAGCCCGCAGTGGATCGAGGACCGGATCGTGCGCAAGTTGCGGCAGGCCGGCGCCTCGCCTTAGACGCCGTCTCGGCCGGCAAGAAGCCCGACATCATTGCGCTGCACGGCGACGTGCTCACCCCGAATTTCGTTGAACGCCATCAAAGTGTCTGGAAGTGCTCCCACTGTCGGCGCAGGTTGGCCATGAATTCCACAAAGCGAAGGTCTTCTCTCAGGCTGTCCAGATTGTGATCCCGGGCATACAAGGGGTAGCAGGGGAAACCGTTCTCGGCCGCATATCGCAGCCAGTTAACCGCCTGTTCAGGCTCGTTCATGAGTGCATAAGCAACGCCGATCTGATAGGCCGTATGGTGGAAGTGCCCGAATCCCCTGCCCCGCTCGTGCGCCAGTGCGATGAGCTCGAGCGCCTGATCACGCCTGCCGGTTGAAGCCGCCATGACCGCCTCAATGCTCGTGTAGAGGCCGCCAGTGTCATCCGGATAATCGTTCAACAATCTTTCAAGTCTAACGGCCGCTTCATCGGTTCTGCCCAGATTGAACAGCGCCCACGCGGTCTGGTAACCGACCAGCGCCGGATTGACCTCTTCGGGCAGCGCGCGCAGGATCGAAAGTGCCTGCTCATATTCCCGCTGCCAGACCAAGGTCTGCGCTTCTCGGTAGCGGAGCAGACTGTTGCCCGGGTTGATCGCGAGCGCTTCGCCGGCTTCATGAAGCGCTTCATCGAACAGGCCAATGTGGGAATAGATCAATGCAAGTTGATTGCGCGCCTCATCCAGTTCCGGATTCAGGGCCAGCGCCCGCCGATACTCGCCGATCGCCAGCTCGTGGGGAAAACGGTTGGCGGGAGTCCACAGCAGACGGCCGCGTGCCAGATACGCCAACCCAGAGTCCGGATCCAGTGAGAGCGCCTTCTCCGCGGACATGAATGCCTTCTCCTGCCAGCGCCGCTCCCCCGGGGAGAACAGGAAGAGCTTCCACAAGTACGCCTGGGCCAGTTCCGCATGGGCCGGGGCGAAGTCGGGATCTATCTCTACCGCATTCCCAAAGGCGTGGATCGCGGCGTCGTTATCCTCCCGCGTCTGTAGGCCTGCATAGAACTTCCCGCGCAGGTATTCTTCATAAGCCTGCGGGTTCACCGGCCGGGCGCCTTCGAGTCGCACGCGCTCCTCGGGCGTGATCTGCACACGGACGGCCTCGCCGATTTCGGCTGTGATATCGCCTTGCAGTTGCAGGATATCTTCCGGATCGCGCTCGTATTCGCGCAACCACAGGCTGGAATCGGTGCGTGCGTCAATCAGCTCAACGGTGAGTCGGATCGCCCCGTCGACCCGCGCTACGTGACCCTCGACGACCGCGTCGACATTCAGTTCCCGGGCAATTTCCATTGGCGGAACGTCGCTTCCCTTGAACCGCATCGCCGAAGACCGCGAGATCACTCTCAGCTCTCGGATCTGCGAGAGCTTGCCGATCAAAGCGTCGGTTATCCCGTCCGCGAAATACTCCTGACCTGGCTCGGCGCTCGAGTCCGAAAACGGAAGTACGGCAAGCCTGCGAATGGACTGGCGTTCATCGTCGGCAAGGTCTGTACGCATGGCAATCTCATGCCCAGCGCCGGACTTCAGCACCCGGCTGGTCGCGTCATACCCAATCAGCCCGATCACTGCCACGAAGGCCGACAGGATCACGTAGTCCATGCGCCTGAGCGGCACGGCCGCATCAAGTTCCGCTTCCGACCACTCCGGCCGGGTGCGCCGGATGCCCTCCGGCGTCACCTGAAAGATCCAGCCGAACACCAGCGCCACTGGGAAGCCCAGCAGCGCGGCCCAGAACAGGTAGCGGATCGATTCTTCCGGAACCCCCCAGCCCGGCAATAGAACATCGGCCGCCTGAAGCGCCAGCCAAGCCCCGACCACATAGAGCCCCGCCACGCGCATCACCCGCCGGCGGCGGAGTTCGTTCATGAATCGCATGATCCTGGCATTCATGGCGGGGCACCCTCGCCGTCAGAGCCGAATCAAAAAAATAGTCGTCGTGGTCCGACCCCGGACGCTAGACGTGCTGGTCGACCAGGGCCGGATTACCGTCCGGGTCCACGACGACAAAGGATGAGCCAGTTCTGGGCAAACGCGCCGAGATACATGCTGCACCTCCGTTCAGAATCGAAAGCCCGCGCCGGCTTCGTAGGTATCCGGATAGCCGGGACTGCTCTGCAGGAATACCTGGTTGAAATAGCGCTCGTTCGTGAGGTTCCGGCCCGACAGGAACAGGTACCTCTGCCCGTCCGCTGCCTCCAGCCTCAGGAGCAGGTTCAGCAGGCCGAAACCGCCCTGTGCATACAGCGGATTGTTCTCCTTGGTGAAATAGTGGCTGCTGCGATAGTTGTACTCGAGGCGCGCAGAGAACCCGGCGCGGCTTCGCAGCGGGCGCCGGTAAATGATCGCCGTGCTGACGCTGGATTCCGGCGCCCGCACCAGCTTGTTGCCCGACAGCGTGTCACCGGTCCGGTCATCCCTGAACCTCGTGAACTCGCGTTCGGGCAGCCAGACAATGCCGGCCGAAACAGCGATTCGCTCGGAGAGCTCGAATGCGCCATCGGCATCCACGCCATACAACTCGGCCCGCGCCGCGTTGTCCACTTCGAAGACGAGCTGGTCACCCACGAAGGTCGTGGTGTTCACCTGCATGTCGTCGAAATCGTAGTAGAACACCGCCGCATTGAGCGTCAGCCGCCTGTCAAGCCATTGCGACTTGCCTCCCAGTTCGTAGGCGAGCAGCTTCTCGGGGCCGAAGTGGTCGGGCTGACCGTTCCGCAGCGGCCTTGTGATCAGTCCCCCGCTCTTGTAGCCGGTCGAGACGCCGGCGTAGAGAAACACATCTTCGGTCGCCGCATAGCCCAGGTCGAGACGCCAGGACAGGTCGTTGGATTCGTGCCTGCCGACCAGCAGGGTCGGGCTGTCCTGGATGCCGGTACCGATGGTGGTTTCGCGATGCTTCTCGCGGCTCAGGCGCAGCCCGCTGGTCAGGCTCCACTGCTCTGCGATCTGTAGCGTGGCCTGCCCGAACAGGGCACCTGCCGTCTCCCTGGACGTCGAGCGGGAATCGTTCAGCGGGGCGGAGTTGACCAGCGGCAGGAACTGGTGAAAGTGGCTGACGGAATCGGCAGCGAAGTAGTTCGCCCCGACGAGTCCATGCATGCTGTCGTTCCCGCCCAGGACGAGCTGGATCTCCTGGCTCCACTGCTGGTACCGGGCGGGTCCGTCGCCGCGGACACAACCCTGAAGGTTGGCCTGTCCGGCGCAATCATCGAGGTTGCGCATAGCGCTTCGCGCATAGCCGGAGATGGATCGCAGGATTCCGAAACCGAGCTCATACTCCAGGTTGGCACTGAGAATGTCGCTCTCGATCACCAGGTAGGGGTTGGCCAGCGTTATCGTCGCGAGCCGGATGTCGCGCGGGTCCACCAGGAGGTCCGGCCTGGGTGTCCAGAGCTCGCTGGCCGCGCCGTCGTCCCGCACGTGCTGCCCCATGAGATCGAGCCGCATCGCATCGCCCGGCTCCAGCCGCAGGGAGGCTCTCAGCCCCCAGTAATCCTGCTCGCCGAACCTGCGGTCGTCGACGGAGTTCCGTATGTAGCCATCGCCCTCCGAGGCGATGAAGGCCAGCCGGAACGCCGCACCCTGCAACGGAACATCGACATGCCCCTGCGCGCGCACCGTGGAAAAACTACCGTAGCTGCCCTCCACCGCGGCGCCGAAGCCGTCCTCCGGCTTGCGCGTGATGAAATTGATCGTTCCGCCCGTTGCATTGCGGCCGTACAGCGTGCCCTGGGGTCCCTTGAGCACCTCGATGCGCTCCAGGTCGAACATCCGCGCCAGCGCCATGTGGGAACTGCCGAGATAAATGCCGTCCACGTGCGCGGCGACAGGCGGCCCGGTGCCCCCTTGGCTTGAGATGCCGCGCAACGAGAAGCCGCCACCGAACAGGCCGATGGTATTGACCACAAGGCCGGGGATATTGAACTGCAGTTCGTAGAGCCGGCTCAGGTCGGCCTCATCCAGGAATTGCCCGGACAAGGCCTGGATGCTCATGGGCACCTGCTGCGGGTTCTCCTCGATCTTGCGCGCGGTAACTACGATTTCCGGAATGGGCTCCGTAGCCGTGGCCGGCGCCGCACCCAGGGTGGCGAGCGCGGACAGGCAGGCCCACCATCCCGCAGGCCCGCCTGCAGCAAATTGCCTGCTGCAGCTCCCTTGCATCACAGCATCTCCCCGCCCCGGCCAGCATTTTTCCCGGCACACCCTGCGCGGAACTTTCACTGAAGCGTAGACTCGCCCGGGTGGCCTGTCGAGAACTTGTGGCAGCCACCCCACTGATGCACTATCCGGTCATCCAGGTTCCGGGCGGCCGCTGGCGGTCGGAGATATGGAATCCGTAGTCAAGGCGCTGGTGTATCGCTTCGGCGACTTCGAGCTGGACCTTGGCGCCCACCAGTTGCGCCTGCGCGGCGAGCCGGTCCGGCTCGAGCGGCGGCCCTTCGAGCTGCTGGTCCTGCTGGTGACCCGCCAGGGCCTCCTCGTCTCGCGTGAAGAGATCATCGAGCGCCTGTGGCCGAGCAATGTCGTCATCGAGTTCGACACCGGTCTCAATACGCTGGTCCGCAAGGTGCGCCAGGCGCTCGGAGACTCGTCCGGCACGCCCGCTTATATCGAGACCGTGGCCGGTGTCGGATACCGCTTTATTGCACCGGTGAGCCAGGCTGATACGACCGCGGGCGCGGTCCCGCCAGAGTCCGACGAGGCCGCGAATGTACGGCAGTCCACCGGCCGCAAACGTCACGCGACGCTCGTCATCGGCACACTGCTGGCGGCGGCAGTCGTGGCCACCGGACTCTGGGGAACTGCCGGACGGGCACCAGGGCAGGTCAGCATCGCTGTACTGCCCTTCGAGAATCTCAGCCGGGACGAGGAGCTGAACTACCTGGCGGCAGGCCTGGCCGAGGACACCAGCGCGTCGCTCGCGCAGGCCGACCCGCAGCGCCTGCGGCTGATGGGCCGCGCATCGATGACGGCCTTTGCGGCCTCGGGCAAGCCGACGGCCCAGGTCGGCCGGGAACTCGGCGTCGACTACGTGGTCACGAGCTCACTGCGTGCCGAGGGACAAAGGATCCGGGTCACCTCGCAGCTGGTGAGCAGTGCCGACAGCGTCGTCGTATGGACGGCCTCGTTCGATCGCGAGCTGACCGGTGTGCTCGGGCTGCAGCGGGAGCTCAGCATCGCGATCGCCGAGCAGGTGCGCCTGCGATTATCCCCCGAGGTCAGGCAGGCCGTTGCGCGCCGTCAGACCATGAACCCGGAGGCCTATGACCTTTACCTTCGCGGGCGATACGCGTGGGGCCAGATCAGCCCCGCCGGGAATCGCCAGGCGCTGGATTACTTCGAGCGCGCCATCGCCAGGGACCCTGACTACGCGCTGGCCTGGGGCGGGATCGTGCACGTGCTCAGCACCGCCCCCATCACCGGTGAAGTGGAACCGTCGACCGTCGCACAGCGCGCGGACGTGGCGGTGCGGCGCGCGCTGGAGTCCGGAGGCGACCTCGCCGAGGTGCAGGTCGCCCTGGGTTACTATCACTTCTTCCTCGACTGGAACTGGGCCGCCTCCGAAGCCGCTTTCCGTCGCGCCGCCGCGCTGGATCCGAACAGCGCCATCGCGCACCTGATGCTGGGGCACGTGGTCTCGCAATCCGGCGATCATGCCGAGGCACGCACCCTGGCGCGCCGCGCGCGGGAGCTGGATCCGTTCTTTTCCCACATCTTCGCCTTGTCGGCGACGATTGCCTTCCAGGCGCAAGATTTTTCGGCTGCGGAGGAATTCGCCCGCCAGGCGGTCGCCATCGATCCCGAGGCCTGGGTCGGCCATCTGAACCTCGGCCAGGCGCAGTCCGCGCTGGGCGAGCACGCTGCGGCGCTGGCGAGCTTCGACAGGGCCTTGAGGTATTCGAGCAGCAATTTCAAGTCCATGTCCTATCGCGGGCACGTGCTGGCCAGCATGGGCGAGGCGCAGGAGGCGCGCGCCGTCATCGCCACGCTGGCAGCGGCGTCGCGCGAGCGCTACGTGCCGCCCTATGTCATCGCGCTCGTCCATGCCGGGCTGGACGAGCACGAGGAGGCGCTCGAATGGCTGGAGCGCGCCTACGTGGCGCGCGACATTCACTTGGTCTTCCTCACGGTGGATCCGCGCTGGGACGGGCTGCGGGACGACCCGCGCTTTGCGGACCTGCTGGTGCGCTGCCAGTTCCTCGGCCAGGAGCCGGCTCGCGATCTCGCCTATTGAGCGGGCGGCGTGTAGGTTTCTGGCAGATGGTCCATATGGCGGTGCAGGAGCCGCCACTGACCTTCTTCGCGTCGCAGGATGTGCGTCACGCGGGTGAAACTCGGCCGCAGCTCGTCGGATCCAGCCGCGCGAATGAGGGCGCGCTGGAAGCTCACGACGTACGCCAGCTCACCGCTCACCCCGGAACCCAACAGCTCCACGCTCACGCTGGCGGAGCCCGGAGTCCTGCGCGCCGCTACCGCCTCGTAGCGCACGCCCACTTCCTCCCAGCCACGCGCCACGCCGCCGAAGGGCGGAAAGAGCGTGGCGTCGTCGGCGTGCGACGCCAGCTCTGTCCACAGCGACGCATCGCCATTCAACATGCCGTTCGTGGCATCCTCCAGGCGCGCAAGGAAATACTGCAGCTCCGGGTCCGAGCTGACCGGCAGGACGCCCTGCGACGCGGCCTGGATCACCGGGGTTGCAAGCTGCGGAGTTTCCTGCTGCGAACAGCCGGCGGCCAGGACCAACGCCAGGCTCGCCGCAAACCATCCAGCCTTTATCGGAAAGGGACCGACGGCGGCGATGCCGCTGCCATCGGTCCTGTAGTGCAGTGCTTCGCCGACGAGATGTGAATCGCCCATGGACGCTCTCCCCGCAGGCTACGAGCAAGGTGATTATTTTCAAATTACACCACTCATCAATTCTGTAAAAGATCAATCACCACAGCCGGCGCCGTCGCGGCAGGGCAGCGGCCGGTTTTCGATTTCACGCATGGTCTCCCTCGCCGCGCCTTCGATGCGCGCCCAGTTGTAGCGCGTGTGGCACTGGCCGCGTGACAGGCGGGTTCCGGTGACAAGGGTTCGCTTGCAGATGATTTCATCCCAGTATCCCCAGTCGGTGGAACGCGGCTGGGCGCTGGCCGCCCTCTGCGCGTCCGCCTGAACAGGAGCCGCAGCGCTCAGGGCCGAATCCGGTGCGGAGGCGGGGCCCGGCGCAGCGCAGCCCACGAGCAGGGCGCCAAACAGGACAACAAATATCAGTTTCATGGTTCGCTCCTGACTCCTGCTTAACAGCACGTTTTAATAGGCTTCATGGAAATCTCCCTTGGTTCCTAGATCCAATTCGGGGTCGATGTAAATCGCTGGGGGACGACGCACCCCGTACAACGGGGTGCGTCCTGTTGCCCGGTCGTTACACGAACCCGCTACAGGCGGCTGGAGACCGCCTCGCCGCAGACCTGTGCGATCAGGTTGCCGGCTGCATCGAAGCGGGCGGCCCACACCGGGCCGGAAGCCACCATGCCGTCGCTGCTCAGCTGGATGTCGCGGTCCACCGTCATGTGGCCGTGGTACGCGTCATTCACGAACCAGTCGAACTGCAGGTGCATCGCGTAGCGCTTGGTGGTGGGGTCATAGGACCAGGTTCCCAGCGCCTGCCCGCGCTGGTTGATACCGGGCACGCCGAATACGTTCGGAGCTCCCACGGGCGGGAAGCGCGAATTCTCGACAACTGTACCGCCCGCGTGGAACAGTAGCGTGTTGCGCACGGGAGCCATGGGCGTAAAGCCGCAGGGACCCACCAGGCCCTCGGTACTCCACAAGCCGACAATACTGTTGGCGGGGACGCCGAGGGCGCCGGTGGTCGGGGGGCTGGCCAGCGTGGTTGTGGCAGTCAAGGCAACAAGCGACGCCACGGCGCCACCAAGTGTCTTCAGTTTCATTTCCCTCTCCTCTTGTTGGGTTGTCGGCACGGACTTCCGTCGAAGCCATCCGTCCCGTGTGCGAACGCTGGCAGGACGCAGGCCCCGCGCCCATGGAGAGGGTCTGAAGAATTTCTGGTGACTTCGTGGAGGCGGGCTTGCGGCGTCTGGTGCGTTATGCGCCGCATCACCGCTGGTACTACTATCCGGCCATGCACCACACCGAGGTGCTGGTGTCCTGGTAGTGATGGAGTGAACATGGAATTCTGGTTCGAATTCGGCAGCAATTACAGCTATCTCAGCGTGATGCGCATCGAGGAACTCGCGGCAAAGCGCGGCGTTCCGGTCGCGTGGCGGCCGTTCCTGCTCGGGCCGATCTTCAAATCGCTCGGCTGGGAGAACTCGCCCTTTGTGCTGCAGCCGGCCAAGGGCGCCTACATGTGGCGCGACATGCAGCGCCAGTGCGCCAGGTACGGCCTGCCGTGGAACAGGCCGAGCGTATTCCCGCGGCGCGCCCTGCTGCCGATGCGCGTGGCCCTGGTCGGTGCGGAGCAGCCCTGGATGGGACGCTTCTGCCGCGAGATCATGCTGCTCAACTTTCGCGACGACCGCGACATCGATGCGCCGGCGCCGGTGACCGAGGTGCTCGACAAGCTCGGCCTGCCGGCCGGCGAGATCATCGTCCAGGCGCAGTCGGGCCCGAACAAGGCGCTGCTCAGGGAGCAAACGGAGCTTGCCGCCAGGCGCGGCGTATTCGGCGCGCCGACTTTTTTCGTCGGCGAGGAAATGTTCTGGGGGAATGACCGGCTGGAGGAGGCGCTGGAATGCAAGGTGGCTTCGGGCCCTGACTGATCATCAGGGCAAATACGACTCGCGCCAGCGCAGGACAATGTTGAAAGAAATGGATACCCGTAGCTGGTCCGACAGGTTGGGGTGCACGAAATGGTGAAGAAACGCCGGCCAGAGCAGGATTTCGCCGGCGCGCGGCAGGATGCGGTGCTCGGGGTCCACCTGCGGGTCGCTGCGCACGGCCAGCATGTTGGCCTGGGGGCGCGGATCATAGAAGCTGATGGCCCCCGGGTTGCGGTCGGAACGCCCGGGTAGCGGCTTGGGCTCGGGCACCTGCACGTAATAGGTGCCGCTCAGCCACGAGTGCGGATGGTTGTGCAGGTTGTGGTAATCGCCAAAGCGGTTGACGCTGGCCCAGGCCTGGACATGAAAGTCCAGCTCGTAGTCGATGCCAGTGGCGTGCGCGTAGTCCAGCACGGCGCGTTTGACGCAGGCCTGCAGCCAGCCAAGCGCCGGGTGGTCATTGTCGAACAGGTTGCCTTGCAGGTACTCGGTGGTGAGATCCGGCCTCGCCTGTTCCATGCCTGTCACGAGTTCCAGCAGCACGGGGTTGGCGCGCCCGGCACCGGGCAGGCGGTGGCGCAGCATCAGCGTCGGCCACAGCTTCGTGACTTCCGGCTGGTCCTGTGTTCCTTCCGTCATTGCGTCCTCGCCTGGCAGGGTCGCGCTCCCGGCGCACCAGCAGTCTAGCGCGTCAGTATTTCGCCCGCACTCGCGCCCCCCCCGAGACGAAGCCCGGAAGGCGCAGTCTGTCAGTGCTGCCTGAAGACGACTGTATGCGACGATTTTACTCGCGCCTGGAAAAAAGCGAGTTGTCCTAATCCGAGGTGCGGGCGCTTTGCCCGTTCATTTGCTACAAGGACTTGAGAAACTGAACCAGATCGTCCCGTTCGGCGGAGGTCAATCCCAAGGCAAAGAACGCGTCGTAGTGGTGGACGACGTCGGCTAAGGTGGCAAATCGGCCGTCATGGTAGAAACCCCCGGCCGAGTGGGTCCACAAGCCCTTTAGTGGCGCCGTGCGGTAGCGTTCGTCCGGTGACCGGTCGGCCTGGAAGCTGTCGATACCGATCTCTTCGGGGAGGTGCATGTTCCAGCCAGGCTCCGTGTAGAGCGGCGGCACGTGACAGCGGGAGCAGTTCGCCTTGCCATTGAAGAGGGCTTCGCCGCGCTCGGCTGCCGCGGGATCGAAGCTGCCACGCGGCGGTGCCGGCGCCGGCAGGGTCAACTGATAGACATGCAGCGCCGCGAGCTTGTTGGTCACGAGATCCGGGTCATTACGCACGTCGAAGCTTCCCGCCTGAGCGGCGATCGGGAATTTGATCTGGTCGTTCAGCCGTGGGTCGTAAAACGTTCCCTTTCCCTGCATTTCCAGAACGGCGACCAGGGCGTTCCAGTGCGTCACGGAACCCCAGCCGGTCCACGTATGCAGGTTGACTCCGGCAAGGCCGAACGCGGGTGGTATGAGCGTCGCGGCCGACTGGCCGTCCGGCCGGAAGGCCTTGCCATCCATCAGCAATTCGGCATCGAACTTGCCGGGGCCCCAGGTCTGCAGCACGTCGCGGACCGTAGCGGCATCTATTGCCGGGTCGACGATGCGCAGCAGATCTACCAGCGGCTGTACGTTCGGCGCGAGGGCAATGATTGCCCCGACGTTGAGTTCACGCGCGGCCCAGCCGTCCAGGCGGCGGCCGATGCCCGGCGCGAAGGAATCGTCGACGGTCGAATGGCAGAGTGCACATGTGATGCCGACCGACTCCAGCCGACCTCCGGAGTCGTCGAAGAAGCCGCGCAAGCCCACGACAGCGTCGAGCTGCAGCAGTGCAAGTGTTGTCGCCGGGTCTTGCAGATCGACGCGACCCATGCGCAGGTCATTCTGCAGCCTGTTTGGCAAGGCCGCGGCGTCGACCTTTAGTCCGACGGCCAGTGCGGTCGCGGGGCTCACGCCGGGTCCGACCCCGCCATTCGCCTCGCCGGCGATGGCTTCGTGCAGGCGCAGGGCGCCGCCCCAGAAGGCCTCATCGCCGAAGGTGTCATAGCGGAAGGTCCGCTGACCGTCGCGAATTTCCCCAAGCCCATGTGCCAAGTTGCCGAGGTCCCGGCAGGATAGAGAAACCGCCGGGAGGCGTGCGTCGTTCGCTTGAGGATCCTCCGCTTCCACCCCGAAAACTCTCCGCAGCCCGTTTTCGACCTTCCGAAGCTCCTGGCAGGACAATGACTTGTGATGTGCGCCGTTTTCACCCTGGTTCCCCGCCTGCGTCACGCTCGACAGGCCTGCTCCGAGCAGCCCCATCGAAGCGATCACGGACGCGATGATGATTGGCAGAAATCCGGAAACGCGATTCATATCATGCTCCCCGCGGTGTCGTAGTATCCCGTCGCAGGCCGCAGTCCTCGGCGCCTGAATGTAAGTGCCGCAAGGCAAAGAAAAGGTTCAATCGGGCGCAGTTCGGTCAAGCCGATCAGAATTTCGCCCGCACTCGCGCCCCCGTGATTGCCCGGCGGCGGCTTTCGCGCCAGATGATCAGCCCGTTCGAGGCAATCACGATGCCCGCGCCGGCCAGCACTTCAGGCAGCGGCCAGTCGTTCCAGATCAGCCAGCCGAAGGCGGTCGCCCAGACGATGCCGCTGTAGTTGAACACCGTGACGATCGCCGCCGGTGCATTGCGGAATGCGACCGACAGCAGCCACTGCGCCAGGGCGCCGGACAGCCCCACTCCGAACAGCAGCGGCACCTCGTTCATCGTCGGCGTCACGGCGACGAAGGGAAGCGGCAGGGCCGTCACCAGCGTGCCGATGACCATGAAATAGAAGGTGACGGTCTCGGGGCTCTCGTAGCGGCCAAGGTAACGCAACACGATCTGCAGCGTGGCATGCATCAAGGCGGCCCCCAGAGCGACGGTCACGCCGAGGACATTCACGTTGCCGCCCGGGCCCGCCATGATCACGACGCCTGCAAAGCCGATGACCACGGCGGCCCACCGCCACGGCCCGACCCGCTCGCCCAGGAAGAATACCCCGAGCACGGGGATGAACAGCGACGCGGTGAACAGCAGCACGGTCGTCTCCGCCATGGGCATCAGCGAGAACGCCGCGAAGGTAGTCATAAGTGAGACAGCCCCGAGCACCGCGCGCAGCCCGACCAATGACGGCTTGCTCTGGATCACGAGAATTTCGCGCCGGCCGAGCACGAACACCATGAACAAAAACGGCAGGCTGGCGATCAGGTTGCGGTAGAACGCGATCTCGATGACGGAATGGTTGACGCTCAGGAGCTTCGCGAAGACGTTCATCACGGTAAACATGAAAAACGCCGCCAGCGCCGCGACCATGCCGCGGACGACGTGTTCCTGGTGCGCGTGCGCGACTGGATCTGCGACGGCTAGTTCTCGCTGTACTCGTAGGCACCGATGTCCGGCGATGCGTCGCGCGGGTTGCCCTCGATGTCCGTCGCCGGCACCTCGTCGATGGCGAGCCCCGCATCGATCAATGGCGAGCCGGGGGCGGGCCGGTAGTCGCCCGCCTGGAAATCCAGGTAGGCGTCTTCGTTCACAATGATATTGCCCGACGCGGTCGGCAGTCCCAGCACGACCTCCACCGAAGACGGCCCGCTCACCGCATTGTTCATGAGCACGACGGGCGCGGGGACACTGTCCTCATTGCCGTCGTTGTCCAGGAACGCGTTTGCTCCCCTGGGAGCGGAGTTGTGAGTGATTGCGTTGTTGATCAGCCTCACAAACATGTCGTTCCCGTGCTGCACGGAATAGATTCCCCCACCGCCGGCTTCGGACTCGTTCCCGACCACGGTATTGTTGACCAACCACACGTCGTCGCCACCCTCCATAAGCTCCACGAGGATCGCCCCGCCCGTGTCCGCGGCCGTATTCGCTTCGAACAGGTTGTTCGAAATGGCGGCCACGCTGCCGGCCTCGGCCAGGAGCGCGCCGCCGGCCCGATCGGCCAGGTTGCCCACGAAGTAATTGTCGAGAACATCCAGCCGGGCCTCCGGCTCGAGCCCCGCGTGGACCAGGGTGGCGCCGCCGCCGAACCCCGACTCGTTGGCGATGAACCAGCTCTCCTGCAAGGTCAACTGGCTGCCGGTTTCGACATACAGTCCGCCAGCGATCAATCCCCAGTTTTCTTCGAAGTAATTGCGCAACACCGAAATTCCGCCTTCGCCATCCGGCGAGCCCTCCCTTTCGCCCGTCACTTCCAAGCCGCCCGAACCCTTTTCGGACATATTCCTGAGAAAATCGTTGTCCACGAATTCGCATTGCCGGCACCATGCGCGCGCAGCGCTGCCGGCGATGCTGAAATTGTCCTCGAAGACGCTGTCCCGGACCTCGAGCGTATCCACCAGGACGGCCATCCCGACACCGAAAAACTCGTCACCCGTGTTCTGGCTAAACTGCACGTTCTCGATCATCGCTGCAGTGCCGTCGGCCGGTCCCCAGATCTCGAGCCCGGCGGCGCGAAGCGACTCGAGACCGTTGGCCACTGTCAGGTTGCGCAGGCTGGCGCTGGCCCCGGCCTCCAGGTCGAGAACGAGCACGCTCCGCATGCCGGCACCGTCGAGGACGGTGGGGACGTCGACCTCCCTGAGCGTGCAATCCGGGCGAAAGCCGCCCGCGATTTCGAGTGCGCCATTCGCGGGCAAGAGCGCGAAAAATCCGAGATCGTGAGTATAGTTGCCCGCCACCAGGCGAATAATCTCCAGCTCGCCGGTTTCGCCGACTTCGGAAAGCGCCAGCTGCAGCTCATCGGCCGTGGACACGCAGGACTGACCCACAATGGGTTCGAAAGTCGCGGTCACCTCGCAACGAGCAGTGATCAAAGCGGTCGTATACGTGTTGCCGGTAAGAGTGCCGCCGCAACCACTCACGGACTGCGTCTCGTATCCCCACAACGGGGTGATTGTAAACTCGGTCTCGGTACCGGTCGGGACAGTGATGCTCCCCGGAGAAATGGTGCCGCCGGGACCGACGTCGCTGGTGACGATGAAGCTCGACGGTGAGCTGCCGCCGCCGCACCCGGCCACGCAGAACAGCAGCACCGCGCAAGCGGCCGGCCGCAGCCACCCCTCGATTTTCGTTTCTTCGTTCACTGGCGTGCCGCATCTCCGGGGCAGAACCGAGCCAAGGAAAGCTCTCCATGAAGTGTAGCGCGGCACCGGTTGAGCGGAAAGCCGCCCAGAATCAACGGCCTGCGATAAAAAACCTGAGCCGGGCCGGCGGAAATGCCGGTCCTTGGGCAGTAATGCCGTGCTTGCGGGATCGACGTGCCGGCATCCCATTAGTGTGCTACCGCACTGTCCGGTTGAACCTTTCGCGCAATTCTACTATTCGTTATAGGACACACTGTTACAGTGTTCTCCGGAAAGAGGCCGGGAGGCCCGCAGGAAGGGCTGAAACCCGCCTCGTTCTCCGGCGTATGCTGAAGTTCCTGGAAGAGGGACTGCCGACGCAGGAGGCGCGCAATGTCGAATCATAGGAAGTACTGGCTGCAGCCGAAACCGCAGCAGCAGTGCCTGGCGGACGCTGGCCACGCGATCTACGCGCCGGAACCGCGCAACCTGACGGCAGACGAAGACGCCTCCGAGGAAACCACGCCTCGGACCCCAGACCCCTTTGGCACGGAGCCTATCGGCGCGATATTCGGCCTGCCTTCACGGGAGACGGAGCCGTTCGAGCCCGGAAAATCTGCAGCCAGGTCACGCCGCGGCCGCACGACCCGGTCGAAGTCGCGGCCGTCTGCGCCGGCCCGCGTCGGTGAACGCTTCCGGCTCATCGAGGAAGTGCATTCCGGCCGGATGAGTTCGGTGTGGAGAGCCGTGGACGAAGCCGCCGGCGACGATCGCGTCGGGCGGCCTACCGTGGCGGTGAAGCTGGTGCCGCAGACGCTCGCCCCGGCCTTTGATGCGGAAGCACTCAAGACTCTGGCAAAACTCTCCACTCATCCCGGCCTGGCCACACTGATCCAGCACGGCTGCGAGCAGGGCTGGTGGTACCAGGTGGCGTCCTGGATCGATGGCGAGACGCTGGAGTCGCTGCTCAAGCCACAGTCGGGCACGCTGAGCCTGGCCGCCGAAATCCCGCGGTGGATGCGTCAGATCGCCGCCGGACTGGACGCACAGCATCAGGCCGGTTTCGTCCATGGCGACGTCAAGCCCTCCAATGTGTTGATCTCGCGGGGCCGGCTCGGCCTCAGGCAGAGCAACGCGCGGCTCATCGACCTGGTGGGCCTGCGCACGGGCGCGTCGTGGACCCGGCACGGCGGACTGACCCCCGCATTCGCCAGTCCCGAAGCTGTCGGCGGTGCGCCGGCGGATCCGCGCGACGATGTCTACAGCCTGGCGGCGATGGCCTTCCAGATCATCACCGGCAAACCGTTCCTGCCGCGCAGCATCCAGCACGGGGATGCGCCGGGAGCGACGCCGCCGGCCGGCCTCACGCACGCGCAATGGCGATTTCTGCGCGAGGCGCTCGAGCCGGTCAGGGAACGCCGCACCGCTTCCACCACGGCACTCGTGGATGCGCTTTGGCCTGAGCCGGTCATGCTACCAAGCCGCTTGCCCACGAGGCTTCGTTCCACTTTGCCGTGGCCGCTCCAGCCCAAGCCGCGCCTCGGCCTGGACAACGCCCGGTGGCGCGCCGCCGCGGCGACGATAGCGATGGCGACGGTGATCGTCGGCTGGGCCGCCCAGGAACTGCGTGATAATAGGTCCGGCGGCATGTCGTCAGAGCCCGAGGCGATCGCCGAGCAGGGTCCGCCGGCGCTGGCGGAACCAGGCCCGTTATTGCCTGATCCGCGACTCGAGCTCGTGGCGTTCGAATTATCGGCCGAAACCCCGGAATCGCCGGCGCGAATGGCGGAGGTCACCGCGCCTCAGGAAGCGCAGGCTGGGCCCGCCGTCAAGGCACCGCAACCAAGCCTCGAACGCTTGCCGCCCGTAGAGGCCCCGCCGACTTACCCGACGGTGATCCTGGCGCGGGCCGACTCGCCTGCGATGTCCGCAGAGGGCGAGGATCTGCTCGCAGAAGTGGAAGAATCCGCGCTGTCGAGCAAGCCGCTGCTGGCGTCCACGCGGTTTCACCCGGTCGAACTGATGGGCCAGCTTCCCGACGTGCTGCGGCCCGATTTCGTCGTCCGTCCCGAAGTTCCAGAGGTGAGCATACCCGACCGGCCTGCTGTACCCGCCGTGCCTGAGCTTCCCGTCGTGCCCGAGCGCCCGGCCGTGCCCGAGCGCCCCGCCGTGCCCGAGCTTCCCGCCGTACCTGAGCTTCCCGTCGTGCCCGACCGCCCCGTCGTACCCGCGCGCCCCGCGGTGCCCGAACTTCCCGTCGTGCCCGAGCGCCCCGTCGTGCCCGAGCGCCCCGTCGTGCCCGAACGCCCCGTCGTGCCCGAGCGCCCCGTCGTGCCCGACCGGCCCGTCGTGCCAGACCGGCCCGTGGTCCCCAGCAGGCCCGTGATCCCGAGTCGGCCGGTAATCCCCGCCCGACCCGTTGTGCCCGGCCGGCCAGGGGGCTGAGACCGTTTTCAGATTTCCGGCCGCACCGAAGGCCTGTTGCGCTCCAGTCATCCCACGGAGATCGTTTCTTATGCGTCGATTCGTATTCGCGGTGGCCATGCTGGTCGCGATCAGTCCCATGTCGCAGGCGGACGAAATGCACGACGACGGGAGTTTCACCTGGTTCCTGAATGCGGGCGCGGGACGGTTCACCGGCGATTACGGCCTGGACGAAGATACGACGGTGGATCTGGTGAATCTGACCGCGCGCTGGTACCTGCCCCGCGTCGAACTGCAGCTCAGCGTGCCGTACCTGCGCATCGATGGTCCCGCCGACATTCGCTTCATCGGCGGCCAGCCGGTGTTTATCCCCGGCGACGGCGACTCGCGCGCGGAATCGGGGCTTGGCGACGCCGTGGTCCAGGGCGAGTACTACTTGCGCACCGCTACCGAATCCGGCCCGTGGGTGATCGGCCTGCTGCGCCTCAAGGCACCGACCGGCGACGAGGACAAGGGCCTGGGCACCGGCGCCACGGACGTGGAAGTCGGATTCGGCCTGATCCAGCCGCACGGTCGGGTGAACTGGCTGGCTGACGTCGGCTACACGTGGGTCGGCAGCTCCTCAAATTTCGAACTCCGGAACGTGCTGCGCGTGGGCGGCGGCGTGGCCATGAACTTCGGCCCGAACAACCGGCATAACTCCTACTTGTACCTGGATAATCGCACCAACACGATCAAGGGCTCGGACGATCGGCGCTCGCTGGCGCTGGGCGTCGGCACTTCCCTGGACCAGGCACAACGTGTGCGCGTGTCGGCATCGCTGTTCATCGGTTTGACCGACACCGCCGAGGACGTTGGCTTTTACCTGACTTTCGGGCGCAGGATTTGAGCGCGGCGTCGGTTACAGCGACGGGTTAGGCGCTTTATCGGCCAGTAAGAATGCCAGCATGATGAAGACGACTGCCGGCAACACCAAATACCAGAACTTTACGAGAAGCGCGCCTTTGTATGCAGGGTGCGGCCTGATCGTGTTTCGATCTGGCATTGGCAGCGTGCCTTTGACCCAATCGTAGGCGACTTTGCCAGCGAAGGCGCCTAGAAAAATAAGACCAGTTGCCAGGCAATACAGTGTGGTGCCATGGAAAAGCGTTCCTACTTCAGGATTCCAGCGATCAGCCAGAAAAAACGAATCTTCCCCCAGCAGGTAGAAGCCACCGCCGAGTAGTACGACTGCCAGGACGGTATTGAAGGTCATACGAAGGTTGTTCAAGGCCTACGCGCCTGACGTTTAAGCTCAGGTGCTCTCTTGAAACCGTCATACGGCTGACGCCACCCGTACCAGGCAGCTAGCGCTCCCAGAAAGACTCCGGAGCCAACCGTGATTGTCGCGGGTAACTTTGCGTACCAGCCAAAGAATTGCCTCCACACGCCCGTGTCTGCGCCCCAGTAAATGACCCAGGCGGATGCTGTCATTCCGTGCAGGTGGAATGCCAAAGGCACGTCGCTGAGCTTGCCGAAATAGCTCGGCCAGAAACCGACAATCGCAGCGAGAAAAACGAGGGCAACAAGATAGTGTGCGCGTGGGTAAGGCACAGTCACTCTCTACAAGGGTGCCCTTTAATCGCGGCCGCTCTCGTACTCGGGAAGGTGCTTCCCGCCCTTGATGTGGTCGCGTCCCGGCTGCTCGCGGATGAGCACGTAGATGTACTCCACCGGCGCGTCGATGGTCTCGTGCACGACGCGGGTAATCTCGCGAGCCAGCGCCCGCTTCTGTTCCTCGGTCCGGCCTTCCCGGATGTCGCACTGGATGATGGGCATGCCGGCCTCCTTCTCATGTATATGTCCGGGAGGGACGATCGACAAGCGCCGTCGCTCCGGACCGTGATGCTATCGCGCGACGTATCTCGCCTCAGAAACTCGTGCGGCTGACCGCCGCGTGGATCTCCCCCACCTTCATCAGCGCCGCCGAGCCGTACCACGGATGCAGCTCCATCGACAGCCGGCCCGACTCGACGGCCGGGTCCGCCGCCGTGAGGGCCTCGGCCTCCGCCAGTGTCTCGACCGCGAACACGAAGATACCGCGCAACTCGCCGTCGTCGAGAAACGGCCCGGCGAGGACGAGCTTGCCGTCCGCCGCCATGCGCTGCATGTGCTCCATGTGGCCCCGCTGCAATGCCCGGGCGGTATCGGCGTCGTGGTCGCGGTTCGGGCCGGCCTTGAGAAAGGCCATCACGTAGCGCCGCATGCCGTAATCATCAGCGCCGAGTTCCGCGGCCAGCGCGGCATCGAAGCTCGCGGGCGGTTCGGCGGCCTGCACCGCAGTAAACAGGCCGGCGCAAATCAGCCACACGGTGATCGTGAATTTCATCATCTGCTCCAGGGTTCCGGGCCGTTGCACGGATCATAATGCGGCTGGCGGCTTGACAGCAGCTCAGCCCGTAGGCGCGACGTTCATGTTCATCTGGAACAGGTTGTCCGGGTCCCAGCGGTTCTTCACGGCGACCAGCCGCTCGTAGTTCCGGCCGTAGGCGGCGCCCGTGCGGCCCGATTCGTCTTCGTCCGCGTAGTTGACGTAGACGCCCTGGTCGTACGATGACAGGCTCGCGTGCAGCTTCCTGGTCCAGGCCATGTGCCGCTCGTCCTCGGCGGCGTCCGTCCAGCCGGCGGTGATGCCGAAGTTGAACGGCGCAATGCGATGAGGAAAGGCCGTCGCGTCGACCGGCACGCGGCCGACCGCGCCGCCCATGCATTCGAAAAACACCATGGTGAGCGGGCCGGACAGCGGATCCACGCCACCCACCAGCGTGTCGATAGCCTCGTCGCTCAACTCGTTCCAGAAGCCGGACTTGCCATACCACCGGTTGCCGGGTTTTTGCGGCTCGTCGAAGGCTTGCTGCAGCACGGCATACGGCATCGGCTGCAGGGCATCGAGGAGTGGTTTGCCGAACGCGCGCAGCGGCGCGAGCGCCTGCTCGCCTGCGGCGACGGCGCCGGCATAGCTGGCGGCGAAGATGAAGCCCGTGCGGCCCCGGTGCTCCTCGGGGAAGGGCTCCCCGTCCGGAATGCGCGCGAACATCGCGTAGCAGGCGACCTCGTCCGGCAGATCGGCGGTGAATTCACGATAGAAGCGCAGGCCCGCCGCGGCCGCCTCGAAGGGATGAATGATGAAGCCACCGAGCACCTCCGGTCCCACGGGATGGAGGCGGAATTCGAAGGACGTCACCACGCCGAAATTCCCGCCGCCGCCGCGCAGGCCCCAGTACAGGTCCGCGGCCTCATCCTCGTCGGCATGCACCAGCTCCCCGTCGGCCGTCACGACGTCGGCCGACAGGAGATTGTCGCAGGCGAGCCCGTGCTTGCGCGCCAGCCAGCCGATGCCCCCGCCCAGCGTAAGACCGCCCACGCCCGTGTGCGAAATCAGCCCGCCGGTCGTGGCCAGCCCGAAGGCCTGTGTCTCGTGGTCGAGGTCGGCCCAGGTCGCGCCGCCCTGCACGCGCGCGGTCCTGGTGTCCGGTGACACCCACACGCCGCGCATCGGCGACAGGTCGATCACCAGGCCCCCGTCGCACACCGACTTGCCCGCGAAACTGTGCCCGCCGCCGCGCACCGCGAGGAGCAGGCCGTTTTCACGCGCGTGGTTCACGGCCTGGATCACGTCGGCGGTGCCGCGGCAGCGGACGATCGACGCAGGGCGGCGGTCTACCGTGGCGTTCCAGACCCTGCGGGCCTGGTCGTAGTCCGGGTCGCCCGGCTCGAGGATCTCACCGCGGATCCGGCCGGCGTTCTTCAGCGAGGTGTCGGTCGTGGTCGGTTTCACTTGCTTATCGTCCTTCGATGGCGAGGAGCGCCCTTGGCTACGCCTTTACCGTCGGCTTCACATTCGCATTCAGCCGGAACAGGTTGGTGGGATCGTAGCGGTTCTTCACCGCCACGAGCCGCTCGTGGTTCGCACGGTAGTTGGCCTGGATCTCCTGCTGGCTGACATCCGGCACCATGTCGGCCGTGTAGAAGCCGTGGGTGTGCGGCTCGATGTCCTTCCAGAAGCCGCGCATGTAATCCATGTGCGCCTTCGCGTTCGCGTCGGGGCCATACCGCCAGCCGGTGATGCCGAGCATGTTGTACTTGGCGTCGCGCTGTGCGAAGGCAGTGGCCAGCGGGTCGACGCGCCCGATGGCTCCGCCGCTGTGCTGGAAGGCGACGCGCGTGACGCGCTCCGGGTGACCCTCGAGGCCACCCGCGACGATCTCCGCGACCGCCGGGCTGAGGCTGGCAAGGAAACCGCTCTTCAGGTAGATGCCGGTGGCGCGGGGGTCGTCGATGTCGCCGGAACGCTGCAGCGCCACGTAGTCCACCGCCTTGATGTCGTCGGATAGCGGCTTGCCCAGCGCGCGGATGGGCGCGAGGGCTTTCTCGGCATCGCCCGCGGGGCCCGAGTAACAAACGGAGAAGCCGACCACGCCGGGCTGCCCGCCCGGCGGCAGCGTCACGGACAGGTCCGCGTAGAGCTCGTCGGGCATCTCGGCGCCGTAGTCCGCGTACATCGCCAGCGCGTCGCGCGCCACCTCCAGCGGGAACATGATGCGCCCGCCGACGACCTTCTGCTGCAGCGGGTGCAGCCGGAATTCGAAGTTGGTCACGACGCCGAAATTGCCGCCGCCGCCACGCACGCCCCAGAAGAGATTCTCGTTTTCCTCCGCGCTGGCGTGCAGCAGGCGGCCGTCGGCCGTGACGACCTGCACGGACTCGAGGTTGTCGATGCTGAGGCCGAAGCGCCGCCCGAGGCGCCCGAAGCCGCCCTGCGTCACCAGCCCGCCGACGCCCGTGTGCGACACCGTGCCGAAGGGCGCGACGAGGCCATACGCCATCGTCTCGTGGTCGACGTGGCCGAGCAGGCTGCCGCCCGTGACCCAGGCGCGCCGCGCCGCAGGATCCACGCGCACGTTCCGGAACGGCGACAGGTCGATCATCATGCCTCGGTCGCAGGTCGAGGCACCGGAGAAGCTGTGGCCGCCGCATTTCACGGCCAGCAGCAGCCCACCGTGGTCGCGGGCGAAATCCACGGCCGCGCGGACGTCGGCGGCGCCCGCAACCCTGGCGATGAGGGCCGGGCGCTTGTCGAAGGATGGATTCAGGATCTGCCGTGCATCCTCGTAGCCGTCGTCGCCCGCCAGCAGCAGGTGCCCGCGCAGGCGCGCCCCGAGTTCAGCGATGTCCCGCCCGCGCAGCGTCAATTCCCGGCCGTCTCCGGTGACGGCCGGGATGTCCGGCACGTCCTGGCGCAGCGGCTGGTAAAGCGCTGCCAAGAGGTGCTGCTGCGGGATGGCGGCGGTCGCGGCTGCAGCAAGAGCAGACCGGAGAAAGGCGCGGCGCTTCATGAGTCGACTCCACTACGCTGTTGGCACCAGCGCTGGAGCATAGTCGAGTGGCGCTGGTGTGCAAGCCCGGCGATGGATTTATTTTGCTGCAGCGCAGGCAGCAGGTGCTTCACGCCGCGACGATTTCGAGGATCACTTCGACCGCGCGCTCGCAGGCCTCCGTCGAGACGTCCAGGTGCGTTACCAGGCGGATGGTCCGCGGGCCGAACGAGAACATGAGCACGCCGCGTTCGCCTGCGCGCGTCACCACGGTGGCAGCGTCGGGTGCCCCCTCTGCCAGGTCGAAGATCAGGATATTGGACTGCACGGTGTCGAGGTCGACAACGATCCTGCTGCCGCCGGCAAGCCGCTGCGCGATCAGGCGCGCGTTGGCGTGATCCTCTGCCAGCCGCGCGAGGTTGTGCTCGAGGGCATACAGTCCGGCGGCCGCGAAGATTCCGACCTGGCGCATCGCGCCGCCGAGCATCCTGCGGTAGCGGAGGCAGCGCCGGATGACCTCGCCGGAGCCCGCGAGGACCGAGCCGCCCGGCGCGCCGAGGCCTTTTGACAGCGCCACCGACACGAGGTCGAAGGGCGCGGCCAGCTCGCTCGGGTCGCGACCCGAGGCGACCGCCGCGTTCCACAGCCGTGCCCCGTCCAGGTAGGTCGCGATGCCCCGCTCCGCGGCCGCCATGCAGATCCGCTCCACGGCTGCCTGCGGGAAGACGATCCCGCCGGCCCGGTTGTGCGTGTTCTCGATTTCGACCAGCGTCGTGGGCGGATAGATGATGTGGTCGCGCGGCTTCACGGCGGCGAGGAAATCCTCGGGCGTAAAGCGACCGTCGGCACCGATGGCGGTGAACTGCACGCCCGCGTTCGCCGCCGACGCGCCGGTCTCGTGCCAGACGGTGTGGCTCTGCTGGCTCACGATCACGTCGTCGCCGGGTCGCGTCAGGGTCCGCAGGGCGACCTGGTTGGACATCGTGCCCGTCGGCACCCACAGCGCCGCTTCCTTGCCCAGCAGGGCAGCCACCCGCGCCTGCAGGAGATTGACTGTAGGATCTTCTCCGAACTGGTCGTCCCCCACGGGCGCGGCGGCGACGGCCGCGCGCATCCCCGCGGAGGGTTGCGTGACGGTATCGGAGCGCAGGTCGATCAAGTGCGCGACCCCGGCACGAGCGTGCGCCCGGGCCGCGCGCCGGTGACGGCCTCGCCGTCGAACACCGGCACACCGTTGACCAGCACGAGCGAGAAGCCCTTGGCGTACTGGTGCGGTTCCCGGTAGGTCGCCGCATCGCGCACCCGTGCCGGGTCGAACACCGCGACGTCCGCCTTGAACCCGGGGCGCAGCACGCCGCGATCGGGCAGCCCCAGCCGCTGCGCCGGGAACGAGGTCATCTTGCGCACGGCCTCCTCAAGCGTGAGCACGCCGCGCTCGCGGACGTATTCCGACAGCACACGCGCGAAGGTGCCGTAGCTGCGGGGGTGAGGATGGGCCCGCCCGAACACGACCACGCCGCCATCCGACGCGACCATGCTCGCCGGGTGGCGCAGGATACGCTCCAGGTCCTCCTCGCTCATGGCGTGGAAGTTGCCCTGGCAATCACCCTGCTCGACGATCCAGATCGCTGCCTCCGCACCGGCCTCGAGTCCGGGCTCCAGGCCGCGCAGGCGGGCGATGTCCGCCAGGGTCTTGCCCGCGAGGGACTCGTCCCACTCGCAGCGTGCGAGTACGACGTTCTCCAGGTCCCCGCCACCGCGCTCGTCGCGGATGATCCGGGCGACCTCCACCTTCACCCGCCCCCGGGTCGCGCCGTCCTCGAGGCGCGCCCGCATGGACCCGGCGCCGCCCTCCCGCGACCAGGCGGGAAACAGGGCCGCGCTGATGCGCGTGCTGGAGGCCGTATAGGGGTACAGGTCGATGGTCACGTCGACGCCACGCGCGCGCGCCTCGTCGACGAGGCGCAGCGTGTCCGTGCTCCTGCCCCAGTTCGGCCGACCGACGATCTTGTGATGCGTCACCTGCGTGGGCAGGAGGGCGCGCTCGCCGATCGCGATCGTCTCCCTGACGCTGTCGAGCACCGCGGCCGCCTCGTCGCGCATGTGCGAGATATGGATCCCGCCGGCGCGGGCCGCGACCTTTGCCAGTTCCACCACCTCGTCCGTCGGCGTGAAGCTGCCCGGCACGTAGAACAGCCCGGTGCTCAGGCCGAAGGCGCCATCCGCCATCGCCTGCGCGACAAGCGCACGCATCTCGTCGAGCTCCGCGGCCGTGGCGGCCCGGTCGTGCTCGCCGATGACCGCCGCGCGTACCGCGCCCTGCCCGGCAAACATGCCGATATTGATCGTCTTCGGCAGCGCATCGAGTCTCGCCAGGAATGCGCCGAGCGGCACGGGCGAATCGCCGTCGGGCGCCCCGATCAGCGTGGTGACGCCCTGTCGCACGTAGTTGTCGGCCGTCGGCACGCTGAAGATGCCATGCTCGGCGTGCGTGTGAATATCGATGAAGCCCGGGGCGATCACCTGGCCACCGACGTCGATGACCGTCGTCGCCGGGGTGTCGATCGAAGGCGCGATGAGCACGATAGTGTCGCCGCGAATCGCAACGTCTGCCCGGTACCATGGATTCCCGGTGCCGTCGACGATGCGGCCGTTGCGCAGCAGCAGGTCGTAGTCCGCCGTCTCGGCGAACGACTGGCCGGGCTGGCACAGGGCCACGCAGCCGATCAGCAGGAGCGCCTGGACCTTCACGCGCAACAACATACTGGGTTCATTGCGGGCCGACTCGATCTGATTGAAGTGGGTCACTTTACACGGCCGCGCGATTGAATGCCGCCTCCGCCCGGACTAGTGTGTCCTTGCGGTGAAATCTCTCGCCGGCAACGGCTTGGAAATCGGGACCGCCACGCTGCAGGGCGTGGCCTTCGCGGCCCCCGGCGCGCGCTAAAGCACCGCTGAGCCCCCGTGAATCCGCCGCCCGGTGTCCTTGAATGAATTGAAGGCCACCCGCGACCCGGTTAGGCTTTCGATATCGCTGCAGGGAAAATCTGCCTGATGTACTACCGCGGCCTGTGGCCTGTGATCCTGAGTCTCGCCCTGCTCTCCCCGGCCACGGCGCAGGTACCGGTCTCGGTCGTCGAGCCGGAGACCGGCCGGGCCAGCCAGACGCTTTCCCTGAGCGGCAGCCTCATCGCGCGGCAATCGGCGCGGCTCTCGCCGCAGGTCGCCGGGCTCGTTGCGGACATGGTCGTCGACGCAGGCGACCGGGTCGCGGCGGGCGATGTGCTCGTGCGCCTCGACGCCCGCATGGCGCGGCTCGAGGAAGCCAGGGCGCTGGCCGAGGTCGACGAGACGCTCGCGGCGCGTGCCGAGGCGGAGCGCCTGCGTGACGAGGGCCGGCGCCTGGTGGAAAGCAACTTCGTGCCCGACACCGAGGTGCAGGCCCGCGAGGCCGCGATGCTGCAGGCGGACGCGGCCCTTGCGCGCGCCCGCAGCGAGCTGGCGATCGTGCGGCAGCGCCTGGCGCAGCACGTCATTGCGGCGCCGTTCGACGGCGTGGTCAGCCAGCGTCTCGCGGAGGCCGGCGAATGGGTGGCAACGGGGACGGCCGTGCTCGAGCTGGTGACCGTCGACGATCTGTGGCTCGATGTGCGCGTGCCGCAACAGTACTGGACGCGCATCGACGCCGGCACGCAGCTGGTCGCCTTCGCGGATCCCGCGCCGGATACGCCGCTGGACGTGCGCCTGCACGCGCGCGTGCCCGTCAATGATCCGGCGGCGCGCACCTTCCTGCTGCGCCTCCTGGTGCATGATGAAACGGGCGGCATCACGCCCGGCATGTCGGCCCGCGTGCAGATCAGCCTGCCGGGCACGTCTGCCGTAACCCTGGTCCCGCGCGACGCCATCATCCGCTATCCCGACGGCACGACCACGATCTGGATCGTCGAAACCGCCGACGGACGCGAGGTCGCCCGGCAGCACCAGGTCGAGCTGCTGCGCGTCGTGGGAGAGCGCGCCGAACTGGCCGGCGAGCTCGAGCCCGGCCGGCGGGTCATCATCCGCGGCAACGAGGTGCTGAGCGAGGGCGAGCCCGTGCGCATCGTGGAGCGCTGATGTTTGCCGGCATGATCCGCCACGGCACGATCGTCGCCGTGGTCGTGCTGATCATCTGCGTGTTGGGCGTGCTCGCCGCGTCGCGCATCCCCGTGCAGATGATTCCCGACCTTGAGGTCCGCGTCATCGGCGTGGATACGCGCTGGCCCGGCGCGACACCCCAGGACGTGGAGAAGGAAATCCTGGTCGAACAGGAGCAATACCTGCGCTCCCTCCCCAACCTCAAGCGGATGATCTCGATCGCCAGCGACGGGCGGGCGGAGATCGAGCTGGAGTTCCCCTTCGGCACAGACATCAACGAGGCGTTGATACGGGTGAACAACGCGCTCAGCCAGGTGCCGTCGTACCCGGAGAACGTGGACGAACCGCGGCTCGAGGCCAGCTCCTTTTCGCAGAACTCCTTCATGTATTTCCGCGTCGCGCCGCTCGAGGGCAATCCCTTCGATCTCGACATTCGCCTGATGTTCGACTTCATCGACGACAACGTGCGGCCGCGGATGGAGCGCGTGGAAGGCGTCTCCCGGATCAATATCGGCGGCGGCGCGGACCGGCAGGTGCGCATCCTGGTCGACCCCGCGGCCCTGGCCGAGCGTGGCATCACGCTGGACTCGATCCGCGACGCCGTACGCGCGCGCAACCGGGATTCCTCGGGCGGTGATCTCGAGCTCGGCAAGCGCCGTTACCTGCTGCGCACCGTCGGCCGCTTCCGCGACCTGGAGGGTCTGGAGGACATGATAGTCGCGCGCCGCGGCGACAGTCTGATCCGCCTGCGCGACGTCGCCGAGGTACAGATGTCGCATTACGAGCTGCGCAACGTGTCCTCGTCCAACGGCCGTCCCACGATGAGCATTTCCGTGGACCGTGAGCCCGGCTCGAACGTGATCGATATCAAGCAGGCGATGCTGCCCGCCGTGGAGGAGATCAACGAGCAGGTGCTGGCCCCAGCCGGCATGGAGATGGTTCTCACCAGCGATGACGTACGCTACGTGCAGTCCTCGGTCGCCAACGTCTGGCAGAACCTGGCGCTCGGCGCGGTCCTCGCCACACTCGTCATGTTCGCGTTCCTGCGCTCTGCCCGCGCGACGCTCGTCGGCGTCATCGGTATCCCGATCTGCACCATCGCCGCCTTCCTCGGGCTGCTGGCGGCCGGGCGCACGATCAACGTCATCTCGCTGGCAGGCGTGGCGTTTGCGATCGGCATGACGCTGGACAACAGTATCGTCGTGCTGGAGGCCATCGAGCGGCGGCGCCGCGAAGGCGTTGAACGCCGGGCCGCGGCCCTGGAGGGCGTGCGGCAGGTCTGGCCGGCCGTGCTCGCGTCCACGATGACCACCGTGCTGGTATTTGCACCCATCTTCTTTATCCGCCAGGAAGCCGGGCAGCTCTATTCCGACGTCGCTATCGCGATCTCGGCCTCGATCCTCGCCAGCATGCTGGTCGCGATCTCGGTCGTGCCGAGCCTGAGTGCGCGCCTGCAGTTCGGCGTGCGCCGGGCAGGCGCCCCGGCCGGCGAGCAGTTTCGCGAGCGGATCGTCGCGGCGGTCGGCTGGCTGATCGCGACGACACGGCGACGCCTCGTCACGCTCGCGGGCGTGTTCGCCGGCGTGCTGGCGATCATCGCCTTCCTCACGCCGCCCGCCGAGTACCTGCCCGAGGGAGAGGAGCCCAAGACCTTCGCCCGCATGCTGGCCCCGCCGGGCTATAACCTGACCGAGATGCGCGGTATCGCGGCGCAGGTCGAGGCCTACCTGCTGCCCTTCGTGGGAGACGATCCGGACAGGTTCGCGCGCGGCGAAGCGCCGGTCCCGGCGATGCAGTACATCAACCTCTCGGTGAGCGCGGAAAGCCTGCGGGTCCTCGCGGAAACCGTCGACCCGGGGCAGATCGACGGCCTGATGGAAGCGCTCGAGGATCACTTCCGGACTTATCCCGGCATGCGCGCCTTCGTCAGCCGCGGCTCGATCATCTCGAGCAACGACGGCGGCACGCGTAGCGTCACGCTCGATATCACCGGGCGCGACCTGGCCGAGATCTACGCCGTGGCCCAGCGCGCTTACGCGCGTGCGGAAACCGTGTTCGACAATCCGCGCATCGGCTCGTCGCCGTCGTCGCTGTCGCTGGACCAGCCGCTGGTCGAGATCAGGCCGCGCTGGGAGCGTGCCGCGGAGATGGGCCTGAGCGCCCAGCAACTCGGCTTCGCCGTTGCCGCGCTGACGGACGGGGCATTCGTCGACGAGTATTTTCGCGGTGACGACAAGATCGATATTTTCCTGTTCAGCCAGGCGGGGAGCGAGCAGTTACTGTCGAACGTGGACGACCTGTTGATCTACGCGCCGGACGCCGGGGTCGTGCCGCTGTCGGCGGTCGCAGAGATCGTGGAAGTCGTCGATACGGCGTCGATCAGGCGCCTGAACGGCCGGCGCGCCGTGACCCTGAACATCATTCCGCCGCGCTCGGTGGCACTAGAGACTGCCCTCGGCCGCGTGCAGAGCGAGGTGATCGACTGGTTGCGACTCGAAGGGCATTTGCCGCCTGATGTCAGTATCGACATTTCCGGCGCCACGGACCAGTTGATGAAAACGCGCGCGGCGCTCGGGGACAACTACGTCGTGTCGATCATCCTCTGCCTGCTCGTGCTGGTCGCGATCTTCAGCCACTGGGGCTGGCCGCTGGTCATCCTGACATCGGTGCCGCTGGGCATCGCCGGCGGTATCGGCGGCCTGGCGCTGCTCAACGGTGTCGGCGTAAGCCAGCCCTTCGACATGATCACCATGCTTGGCTTCCTGATTCTGCTGGGCGTCGTGGTCAACAACCCGATCCTGATCGTGGACCGCACCCTCGCCAACCTGCGCGCGGGTATGACGGACGCCGTCGAGGCCGTGCGCGATGCGGTCGCGACGCGCATCCGCCCCATCATGATGTCGATGATTACGACCATCTTCGGGCTCGCGCCGCTGGTATTCATCCCCGGCGAAGGCACGGAACTCTATCGCGGCGTCGGCGTGGTCGTGCTGACCGGCCTGCTGTTCGCTACCGTCGTCACGCTGACGTTCCTGCCGGCGCTGCTCGTCAGCGTGCTGAAGCTCGCCCGGCGCGGCACGTAGTCGCGCCGCCCCGGCAGACTCTGCTCACACCAGGAGGTCCGTTTGCCCTTCTTCAGTCCGGAAACATGGACGTTGACGACAAGCATCGTCGTCTTCGTGGTCTGTGCTGCCGTCATCGGCGTGGCGGGCACGTTCATGGCGCGCATCGTCGATCAGCTCGCGGACTGCACGGGCATCGGCGAGGCCATCGCCGGCGCGGTGCTGATGGGCGCCGCGACTTCCTTCTCCGGGATGGTGCTGTCGGTGACGGCTGCCTGGCGGGGGGAGCCGGAGCTATCGGTCAGCAACGCTTTGGGCGGGATTGCGGTGCAGACGATGTTCCTCGCGGTCGCGGACATGTTCTATCGTCGCGCCAACCTCGAGCACGCCGCCGCCTCCGTGCCGAACATGCTGCACAACGCGCTGCTGATGTCGTTGCTGTCGCTGATCCTGCTGGCGCCGCTGCTGCCGGAAACCACATTCTGGGGCATACACCCGGTGACCGCGCTCATCTTCGGTCTGTACGTCTACGGCGTAAGACTCGCGCGGGCGACGCGCATTAAGCCGATGTGGGAGCCCTCGCAGACGCGGGAGACGCGGGAAGACGTGCCGGACGATACCGGCGGGATGCCCTCGCTGGGGACGCTCTGGACACAGTTCGCTTTCGTACTCGCCGCGATGGGAGTGGCCGGCTGGGTGCTGGAGCCTGCGGCCGTGAACATCGCCTCGCAGACAGGGCTCGGACAGTCGGTCGTCGGTGTGCTGTTCACCGCCACCAGCACGTCGATTCCGGAGCTCGTCACCTCGGTCGCGGCGGTGCGGCGCGGCGCCCTGACGTTGGCGGTCAGCGGGATCATCGGCGGCAACGCCTTCGACACGCTGTTTACCGCGACCTCCGACATCGCTTATCGGGACGGCTCCATCTACCACACCATGTCCGCATCCTCGACAATGTGGGTCGCCCTGACGCTCCTCATGACGGCAATCCTCATGATGGGGCTCATCCGGCGCCAGGAGCAGGGACCGGGCGCTATCGGCTTCGAAAGCGCGGCCATCCTCGTGCTGTACGTTTGCGGCGTGGGGCTGCTCCTGGTGATCGGCACCGGGTAAGCGGCTGGTGATTCCGGCCCGGAACGCTTCCGGCAGCAGATCGTCGCGCGTCTGCTTCGGCAGCCGCGGGCGGCGCGGATGCCAGAATCAAGACGGCTGCGGCCAGAAGCCTGTAAGTGAAACGCATGCGCAGGTGTCCTGTCGGGTGAACGCGGGCAGTTTAGCGACAGCACTAGGGATGGCCGAGTCTCCCTGGAGACCGGCGGTGCCTAGTCGGCCTGGTTGTTGCTGATGCTGTAGGCGACGATTGACCAGTCGCCGTCGCGTCTCTCCCAGATCAGCAGGTACTTGCCGGGATACTCCGCCAGGCCCTGTTCGCCGTCGAAGGCCGTCGTCACGCCACCTGCGCTGTACGCCATGTCGCCGCTTCCCGCCAGGCGGAGCACTTCCGGCGTGTAGCTCGATGCGCGCAGAAAGCGGAAGATATTCCGGTACAGCTGCCGGATGGCCTCGCGTCCCTGGATCGGCGGCAGGTTCGCGATGTGAATGACGGCGTCCTCGGCGAAATGTGCTGCGACCTGGTCCGGGTCCTTCGCGGTCAGCGCCTCCAGGAAGTCGCTTTGCCGCTGCTCCAGTCGGGCGGCGTCCGGCGCCGCGGGTGCCGGCGCCCGGTGGGCGCAGCCGCCGGCCACTGTCACGATGATGGCGATGACCGGGGCGCATAGCGCGGTGCGTGGAAGTTTCGGCACTGGCCTTGCTCCTGTTTTCGATTGCATGTCGTGGCCCCTGCGACTGCAACGCTACGAAACTACGACCCGGCACTCAACTGCCGGCGCTGTTATCGTGTGCTTCTCGCCGCAGATGGGGGCGACACGCATGGGCGCGCTTGACGGGCTGATCGTCGTCACATTCATCGTCTATGCCATCAGCAACGGCTTTCGCGAGCGTGCGGTGGCATCGCGCAGCCTGGAGGAGTATTTCCTGGCGGGGCGCAGCCTGCCCGGCTGGAAAGCCGGCCTGAGCATGGCCGCCACGCAGTTTTCCGCCGATACGCCGCTGCTGGTGACGGGCCTGATCGCCACCGCGGGGATTTTCGCCCTGTGGCAACTGTGGGTCTACGCGCTGGCCTTCTTGCTGATGGGCTTCGTGCTGGCGCGCAGCTGGCGCCGCGCCGGCGTGCTCACGGACGCGGAGCTGACCGAAATTCGCTATGGCCGCACCCCCGCCGCCCTGCTGCGGGCCTTCAAGGCGATCTACTTCGGCACCATCTTCAATTGCGTCGTGCTCGGCTGGGTGTTCTTTGCCGCGGCCAAGGTCGCGGAGCCTTTCCTGCTCTGGGACCAGTGGCTGCCGCCCTGGCTGTTCGACAACTTCGTCGAGCTGGTGCGCTGGGCGATGAGCAGGCCGCTGGCGATTTCGACCGATCCCGGCGATCCGGACATCTGGATCAAGTCCGCCAGCAATCTCATCTCGGTGTTCGCTATCGTGCTGGTGACGACGCTGTACTCGACCACCGGCGGCCTGCGCAGCGTGGCCAACACGGACGTCGTGCAGATCAGCATCATGCTCGGCGCCACCTTCTTGTTCGCCTGGATCGTGGTCGACCGGGTCGGTGGGCTGGAAGCGATGAGCACCCAGGTGCGGGAGCGCTTCGCCGACGGCGGCCCCGGCGGCATCACGCCGGACCAGATCCTGGCCTTCGACCCGAGCAACGCCATGGAAGCGGGCGGCTGGGTGCTGCTGCTGTTCTCCCTGCAGTGGCTCATCCAGCTCAATGCCGACGGTACGGGCTACCTGGCGCAGCGCTGCATGGCTTGCCGGAGCGAATTCGACTCCAAGCTGGCCGCCGTAGTGTTCGTCGGCACCCAGATTCTGCTCAGGAGCCTGCTGTGGCTGCCCATCGGCGTCGGCCTGCTGCTGCTGTTTCCGCCGGACCTGGCGCTTGAGCCCGCCATCCTGCAGGCCGACCGCGAAGCGAGCTTTGTGCGCGGCATCGCCGAGCTCCTGCCGTCGGGCGTCAAGGGCCTGATGGTAACCGGCATGCTCGCGGCGCTGGCCTCCACGGTAGACACGCACCTGAACTGGGGTTCGTCCTACTGGACCAATGACATCTACAAACGCTTCGTCTGCCGGACCTGGCTGAAGAAGACGCCCAGCGAGCGGTCCCTGGTGTGGGTGGCACGCCTTGCCAATCTCCTCATTCTGGCGATCGCCGTCTATGTCATGACCCAGCTCGACAACATCGATCGTGCCTGGCGCACCAGCCTGCTGCTGGGCGCGGGCATGGGCATTCCGCTGGTGCTGCGCTGGCTGTGGTGGCGCGTCAACGCCTGGGCGGAGATTGGCGCCATCGCCGCCTCGTTGCTGATGGCGGTGTCAATCATCTTCTTCGATCTGCCGCGTTTCCCGGCGGGCGCGAGTGGCTATGCCCTGCAGCTCCTGTCGATGGCGCTGATCTCCACGCTCGCGGCGCTGGCGGCGATCTTTATCTTCGGCCCGGAGGACGCGGACCAGCTGCAGGAATTCTACCGGCGGGCGCGGCCGCCGGGGCTGTGGGGGCCGGTGGCGCAAGCGGCAGGGGTATCAGGCGATGCGGCGCCGATACGGCGCCTTGGACGCGCCCTGCTCGCCATGGTCCTGTGCGCGTTCTCGGTGTTCTGCCTGCTGGCCGCCGCCGGCACACTGCTGGTGGGCAGCCCGGCGCCGACCTGGATGCCGAGCCGGGCACTCTGGATCTCGCTGCTGTTCGCCGGCGGCCTGAGCATGATTCCGCCCTGGTGGCATCTCGCCATGAGGAAGAATCCGTAGACCACCTTTCGCAGGTAGCGCCTCTACTTCGTGCTGCCGAAACGTCGCGGCCGGGGCATCGGCAAGACCGTGGTCGAGCAGAAATACAGGTGGCGCCGGGACGCGCGATGGGCGGATTACGGCTTGTGACGCGCGTCACATTCGGCCCCAAACTGTGACTCGGGTCACATTTTCCAGCGACAAACCAGTTTAGGTTTGAACCTGAGCGCCAGTTTGACTGGTGTGACACCGGTCCGATAACGGCAAAGCTGCCGAAAGTCAGCGACGCAAAGTTCCGGGTCTAAGGCGCAGCAGCGCTATGACGGCCGAGCTACCGAAGATCAGGTGGGAGTGTGAACCCAGCCAGTCCTCAAGCCAGCGATTCCCGGTGCGCGCATCCGCGCCACGACTCGCAATGGCGAACTTCCAGTATCGGACCCTTCCTGGCGACATCTCGTCGGTCGTTGCACTGGTCGTGCCTGTGCCGACGTTTTTCAAGGAGGGCTTCAGTATGAAACTCCCAATCGTGACCTTGAGTATCGGCGCCTTGCTGAGCGTCGGGGCTTCCACGGCCCTGGCGACCAAGCCGGTCGACGACAACGGCGTGCCGTTCGGCAACGGGGCACCAAGCGGCCAGCACTTCAACCTGGTGCTGCTCGGCAAGAAGGACCATTTCCAGTGCCCGCCGCCCGAGTTCGACGAAGACAGCAACCAGGTCTTCGGCAATGTGATCTTCATTCCACGGGAACAGGGCGATGACCCCATTAACATCCTGATGGAATCCGGTGCCAAGGGCCCGAAAGGGAACCAGGACGCCGAAACCTTGGAGGTGATCGACTGGTGCACCGAGTCGTTTACAGATTACGGCGAGAACCAGGGCGACCCGGCAGTACTCAGGCTGCCGAAGGCCGACGGCTATGCAGTCTATGCGCGTATTCTCGGCAAACCCGGGGACGGCGGTGAACCGAGCGCACACATCAGTCCCAGCCTGGCCTATGTCGAGGACGAGGCAGGGCATGACCTGGTCCTGCTCGGGCTGGTCGATGCGAACGGTACCGCCACGTTCTCGTCTGATGGCGAGACGATCTATCGCACCAGCACGGATACGTCGAAGAAAGGCAAAGGCGCGCAGAAGTTCTCCAACCTGACGGCGCTGTTCGAATGGACCGGTGAAGCCTGCTACGTGCAGGCGGACGCCAGCGATTATTGCTATGACGAGTTCGGCAATTTCGTTTGCACCGGGATGGATCTCTGTTGCGAGGATGCGGACTTCGACGGCATCTATGAGAGCTGCAGCCTGTTGACCGACGTTGGCGAGCTCGTGGACGACGGCATGGGAGGCATGACGCTCCAGTGCCCGGCGGATTCCGATGCGGTGAATGCGCAGTGTCGTTCCTACGACAACGAGTGGGTGTTCAACATTTCGGACTTCGTCGGCTACCTGTGGGAGCTCGACTCGACTGGCGCGTACAACATCCAGGTCCGGTTCTACCCCGTCCAATGAAATAGTTGACCGTTGCGATGAAGGCGACGGCCCGCACCAGGCGGGCCGTCGCCTTCAATCGTTTGCCCGTGCTCTGCAGGCGTGCCAGGCACAATGCGTGGCCGGCACTGCGTCGAGCTACAGAGTGAAGTTCGCGCCGCCGCCGAACAGCCCCACCAGGCCGATGATGATCAGGTAGAACGCGACGATGTAGTTCAGCAGGCGCGGCATGACGAGGATCAGGATGCCGGCGATCAGGGCGATAAGGGGACTCAGGGCGATGCTCATCTAGTTCTCCGTCATTCGCGCACAGGTTGTGTCTGCACGTTGCAGGATGACTCGACAGGCGTCTGTACGCCAGAGCACGCGCCCTGCCCCGTGGCCACCCGGACATTGCCGGGTGGCCACATTCACGCTGCCCGCGTGGGGCCTAGTTGCGGGGTTTCTCGGCGCTGGCAGCCTTGTCTTCGAACTCCGGCAGGTCATTCAACTCGTCGGCATTCATGCCGACGTGCAGGTGATGCTTGCCCTTGTCCTTCTCCTTGTCCTTGCCCTCGGCCGCGGCACCGGCCGTGATCGATGTCATGTGCCATGGCAGGGCCACTTTCTTTCCGCCCAGGCCCATGACGGCCCCGGTACGCACGACGATCGCAGCCACGCGACCAGTCTCGTCGATCACGAGGTCTTCCACTGCGCCGACCTTCTCGCCAGCCTGCGAGACGACATCCGCGCCCTTGAGGGCCCCCAGGCTGATGTGGTTAGGCTCGAGGCGGGTGATCGAATCAGCCTGCCCTGCGGGCTTCGGCTGGTACTGGCGGTCCATCTGCTGGCGGTCCATCTGCTGCCGTTCCGCGGGCTGCTCCCTGGTCTCGGGTCGCTGCGGGTCGCGCTGCTGTTGCGCCACAGCAAGCGCAGGAATCGCGAATGCGAGGGCACCGATAAACACTAAGGATGTGGTTTTCATGCTCGACTCCTAATGTTTTGTTCAGGCCGCGGGAGCGCGGCCAAAGTGAAAGTTTATGATGCGTAATGGGGCCGGTCCGGTCTGTCCGCTGCTTAACATAAAGTGCCGCAGCGCATCGAAGCACATGGCACGGGACTTGCAACGTAGTCCTCAACGCCGGTGCCACGGCTCACAGTCGAGGATTCGTCCCATGAACCACCCCAGCACACAAATCGCCTCCAACAAGTTGCTGGCCGTGCTGTCGAGCACGCCGTCGATTGCCACGCTGCTTCCGCACCTGTCTCCCGTCCAACTCAATCGTGACGAGGTGCTGCATGAGCACGGGCAGCCGGCCACGCACGTCTTTTTCCCCACCAACTGCATGGTATCGCTGTCCTGCATCGCGACTGACGGCAGCATGTCTGAGCTCACCGCCGTCGGACGGGAAGGCATGATCGGGATTTCCGCCATCATGGGCTCCGCCGCCTCGGGAAGCTGGGCAACCGTCGTCACGTCGGGCAATGCCTGGCGCCTGCCCGGCAAGGTGCTGCAGCAGGTCTTTACCACGGATACGACTTGCCAGCGCCTGTTGCTCCGCTACCTGCACACGCTGTTGATGGATATCTCGCATCACTCGCTGTGTGACTCGCGCCATTGCCTGCAGCAACGCCTGTGCCGACTGCTGCTCGAAATGCGCGACCGCGGCGCGTCGGACGAGTTTCCGGCGACGCAGGAGTTGATGGCGCACCGCCTGGGCGTAAGGCGCGAGAGCGTCAGCGCAGTGGCACGAGAGCTGCAGCGCGACGGGCTGATCCGCTACTGGCGCGGGCGTATCCACGTCCTCGACAGCGAGAACCTGGCGGCCCAGAGCTGTGATTGCTACGAGCCGATTCGGGCGGAATACGAGCACCTGTACGCCGGAGAAGCCCGGCGGGCGGCCCGCTGGGACCGGGCCGTGTCCCTTGGGCATCGCACGAATGGCGCCCTGATTCAAGGACTTAGCCAAGTGTGAGCTAGATCGCGTGGCCCCGCGGCCACAGGCCGGGAGAGTGCGGCATCATCCGGAAATTCCGCCGCCCGGGACTCAAGCTGCGGGGTTTCGCGACTTACGCCGCACGGGGTGTGTCTGGCTGGCAACACGACTGCGCCGCAATCACCCCGGCCTCTCCCGGTTGCAGCGACCGATGCGACTCCTTGCTACCATCGCGGCCAAACGGCCCACGAGGAAAGTCCCATGCGGTCCATCGCCCTGTACCGAGCCGCCATCATGAGTGTCGCGGCCGTCGCCCTCGCGGGCTGTGCCAGTATCGGCAAGGACGAGTGCCTGGCCATGGACTGGCGCACGGTCGGCTACGAGGACGGCGCCACCGGCCAGGGTGTGCATTCGCTCGCGCAGCGGCGCAAGGCCTGCGCCAAGCACGGCGTGGTGCCGGATCTCGATGCTTACCGCCTCGGGCGCGACGAGGGCCTGAGGGAATACTGCCGCGCGGACAACGGCTTCCGCGTCGGCGCGAGCGGGCGCGGCTACGGGGGCGTGTGCCCGGAGCATCTCGCGGCGGATTTCACTGCGGCCTACGAGGCGGGCCGCACCTTGTGGCGGCTGGAGAGCCGGCTCAGCGACGCGATCAACGGCATCGCCGCGCGGCGCGCCGAGATCGTTCGCATCGACGAGGTGCTCGTCTCCTCCGGGCTGATTATCATGGGCGAGAGCAGCACGGCGGAGGAACGCGCCCAGGCGCTGCTGAGCTCGAAGAACCTCACCGAACGCCGCGGCCTCCTGGTCGTGGAAATCGATGCGCTCGAGCGTGCGATCCCCGGCTATGAGGATGAGCTCGCGGCCTACCGCGAACAGCTCGGCTATCACTATCGTTGAGGCGCACGTCAGCCGTCCAAGCTTGCGACGATCGCCAGGTACCGTGGATGGGAGCGCAAGGGCTCAAGCTCGGGATCACTCTCCAGCCAGGAGCGGGACATGACTGAATTTTCCAGGTAGTCCAACGCCTTCTCGGTCTCGCCCACCTGGGCGTAGAAACATGCAACGTTATAGCGAGTCTGCGGGTCGTCCGGGTCGATGGCGATCGCCCGCTCCGTCCATTCAAGCGCCTGTTCCATTCGCCCGAGACTGGCGAGTGAGGAAACCGCCAGGAAATAGGCGCGAGCGTTGTCCGGATAATCCTCGACGTGGCGTTCTGCCAGCATGACTCCGCGTCGCTCATTTTCCAGAGCCTTGCCCTCCATGCCGAGGCTGCGATAAATGGGTGCCGCCAATAGCGGCGTCTGGTAGTCGTCTGGATTGACCTCGGCAGCACGCTCGAATAATTCCAGGGCGCGTTGCGGCCGGTGCTGGTGCAGCGCAGTACGGGCATAGTAGTACCACGCATCGTAATGCCGGGGATTAAGCCTGATCGCGTGCTCGAACTCCCTCGCCGCTTCATCGAAGCGTTGCATCGCAGAATAGGATATCGCCCGCGCCGTGTGTGTCTCGGCCAGGTCGGGCGCCAGCTCGACAGCCTTGCGGCTCGCTTCGTCGGAGGCCGCGAGAGCCGTTTCCCCACCACCGTGGTACACGGCGAGTACGGCGTGCGCGCCGGCAAGGCCGGCCCATGCCTTGGCGAAGCCCGCATCGATCGCCGTGGCCCGCTCGAACAGGTCGATGGCGTAACCTTGACTCTTCGGCCCGAAGCGATGATGGAAACTCAGTCCCTTCAGGTAGAAGTCGTACGCGCGCGGATCCTGGGTCGTCGCGTCGGGCTGGTCCTCGGGGCGAAGCTTCAACGCCAGCGCACGGACGATATTTTGTGCGATGTCGTCCTGGACGGCAAAGATATCGCCGAGACCGCGGTCCCAGGTCTCCGACCACAGGTGGGAATCACTCTCCGCTTCTATGAGCTGGGCCGTAATGCGGATGCGGTCTCCAGCCTTGCGAACGCTGCCCTCGACGATATGACTCACCTGCAAGCGCTCGACAACCGTCCGGATGTCGGCGTCCTTGCCTTTGAACGCAAAGCACGACGTGCGCGACGAGACGCGCAGGTTCGGAACACGCGTCAGCACGTTGAGCAATTCTTCGGTGAGGCCATCCGAAAAATACTCGTTGTCATGATCCGGACTCATGTCGGCGAATGGCAGCACGGCAATCGACTTGCTTCCGCCATTGGACGGCGCAGACCCCGCCAGCACGGAAGCGGTTGCGCCGGGGGCTGTTTCGCCATCGCCCGCCGCGGCCGGCGACGGCAGAGCCTCTCCTGCGCGACGAATCCCTTCCGGCGTGAGCTCCAGCGCCCACGCCAGCACGAGGGCAATTGGAAATCCCAAGATCAGCAGGCTGACGACGAGAGTCATGGTCCAGGGCGGCAGGCCAAGGCTCGGGAACATGATGTCCACAACCTGCATGAGCAGCCAGCCTGCGGCAACGTACACCGCCGCGACCTTGAACACGTTGCGCTGCCGCAATTCCGCCAGGAGCCGTCGCATCGCCCCAGCCGCCACCTTGCCGACCAAACGGCAAGCATGGCGAACGTGCGGTGAAAGTCAAACTGCCGCATGGCGCCCCCGAGGGTTTGCTAACATCGCGGCCTGCCGGCCAGAACGCACGGGAGTCCAGATGCAAGACCTTGCTCCTGTTTTCGCGACCGTTGTATTGCTCGTCGGCGCGGCGGCGATGCCGCCAGCCGGTGCCGCCGAGCGCCCCGACCCCGCCACCATCCCGAATCTCACCGACGCGCACTACCACCTGCGCGGTGTCGGCGAACGCGAACTGACGCTGAACCTCGCGCCGGCGCGCAGCCTCGGCGAGCTGCAGGCGACGTTGCGGGCCTGGGCCGCGGCGCATCCGGATGCGGAATGGATCACGGGGCGCGGCTGGATCGAGACGCACTTCGACCCACCGGTGTTCCCGAGCCGGCAGGACATCGATGCCGCCGTGCCGGACCGGCCCGTGTACCTCACGCGCGCCGACGGCCACGCCGGCATCGCCAATTCCCGCGCCCTCGAGCTGGCGGGCATTACGCGCGACACGGAACCGCCGTTCGGCGGCGAAATCCTGCGGGATGCCGAGGGCGTGCCGACAGGCATGCTCATCGATCGCGCCCAGGCGCTCGTCAGGCGGCACTTCCCCAACGGCGGCCAGCCCGATATGACGGAGGCCCTGCGCGTCGGCGGAGAGGTCGCCGCACGGCGAGGCTGGACTACGCTGCACACCATCGCCGACAGCTGGGAAGAGGTCGAGGCACTGCGCGAGCTGTATCGCGAGGAGCACATGCCGGTACGAAACTATGTCGCCGTGCGCTGGCCCGGGAAAGGCGCGGAGTACCTGCTCGACAACGGGCCGATCATCGGCGAGTTCGACGGGCGCCTGACGATTCGTGCCATCAAGATCAACATGGACGGCGCGCTCGGCTCGCGCGGGGCGGCGCTCCTTGAGCCTTACCATGACGATCCCGGCAACACGGGCCTGCTCGTGCATACGCGTGAAGAGCTCAGGCCGGTGCTGGAACGCGCGCTGCGCAGCGGCATCCAGGTCTGGACGCATGCGATCGGCGATCGCGCCAACCGCCTGGTCCTCGATCTTTACGAGGAGGCGTTTGCGAAAGTTCCTGTGGCGGACCGCGTAGTCCCGGAGCCGCGCTGGCGCATCGAGCATGCGCAGCACCTGGCGGCCGAGGATCTGCCGCGCTTTGCGCAGCTGGGCGTGATCGCCTCGATGCAACCCAGCCATGCCATCGGCGACCTGCACTTCGCACCGCGCCGGCTCGGCCTCGAGCGCCTGCGCTACGCTTATGCGTGGCGCAGCCTGCTCGACTCCGGCGCGCTGGTCATCGGCGGCAGCGATGCGCCCGTGGAAGTGGGCGACCCGCGCATCGAGTTCCACGCCGCCACCACGCGCACGGACCTCGAGGGATACAGCGGCGAGGGCTGGCATCCGGAACAGGCCGTGACGTGGGACGAGGCCGTCAAGATGTTCACCCTCTGGCCGGCGTACGCCGCCTTCGAGGAGTGAGACGCGTCAGCCGCGGCCCCGAGCGACGGCCTCGCGCTCGAACATCACCAGCCCGATGCCGCCCAGCACCGCGGCCGACGCCAGCACGAGGCGCAGCGTCACGGGCTCGCCGAGCAACACGACGCCGCCGATCGCGACGATCACCGGCACGCTGAGCTGCACGGTGGCCGCGCTGGTCGCCTTGATCAACGGCAGGACCGTGTACCAGAGCACGTAGCCGAGCGCCGAGGTGAGCGAACCCGAGGCGACCGCGTACCAGAACCCGGCACCGTCCACGGAGGCATCCCCGATCATGACGAGGCTCAACACCAATGTGATCGGCACGGTGCGCATGAAATTGCCCGCCGTGACGAGCGTCGGGTCGCCAGCGCCCTTGCCGCGTACCGAGTAGACGCCCCAGGAGATGCCGGCGCCGATCATCAACAGCGCACCGGCCAGCGGCGGCGCCGACAGCCCCGGCAGCAGCAGGCCGATGAAGCCACCGAGGGCCAACGCCATGCCGACGACCTGCGCGCGATCGAGGCGCTCGCCGCGCCACAGCCCGTGACAGATCATCGTCGCCTGCACGGCCCCGAACAGCAGCAGTGCGCCGGTGGCCGCCGTCAGGCTCAGGTATGCGAAGGAGAACAGTACCGCGTAGCCGAACAAGGCGAACGCCGACGGCCAGCTGCCCATACCCCTTTGCGCATTGCGGCCGAAGCGAACCAGCAGCCACAGCATCAGCGCCCCGGAAACGAGCCGGATGGAAGTGAAGCTGGCCGCATCGATGCCCGTGTCGCGCAGCGCCACGCGGCAGATCCACGAGTTCGCAGCCAGCGGCAGCATGGTCAAGGCCGTCAGGGCGATGATTCGTGGCGAAGCCATCCTGGCAATTCCTTGATCAGCGGTGCCGTAGTGCCCGGTGCAAGCGCAAAATCCCGAGCACCAGGTAATGCCCCGGCAGGTACAGCAGCAACGGGTACAGCACGGGCAGCAGGGCCACGTACAGCGAAGGCGGCAGCCACACCTGGTCGATACCGAAAGGCGCATGCACCCAGTTGATGTTCCGGTAAGGCTCGGTCAGAAGCCAGCCCGCGACCACGGCCACGGCGCCGATGGCGCACTGCAGCCACGGGCCGCGGCGATCATAGCCCACGCGGGACAGCAGCCATAGCAAGAACACCGGCAGACCAGTGTGATACAGGGAGCTGGCGCGCGCCAGCAGCGGCAGGTTCGGATCGAACATATAGGCCGTGATCCTGGCGCCGCGCCCGCCGGTGCCCAACCCAAGCATGAAGTCCGCCGTCCACACCAGCCCGACCAGGCACACGACGCCGGCCTGGCTCGACAGCACAAGGCGGTCATCGCGCCACAGCGCGTACAGGACGAGGAACTGCGCCAGGTTGCACAGCCACAGGAAGTTTTGCGGACCGTAGGCCCACAGCACGACGGCCGCCCAGGCGAGAACCCAGGCGCTGAAGGCCCAGGCGACTGCGCTCGGAATCAGCCTCTCATGCGGACCGGCCCCCGACCGCCGCCGCCTAAGAGTTTTCAACCTTCTCCTCAGGACTCCAAAGCCAGGTTCCACGCAGATTGGCGGCCACGGAGGGCGCTCCTGTGACCCTATATAACACCAATGGCGGGCGAGACGGCCCCGGGGAGGGAGACATGCGAAGACAGGCCAGCGTATTCGTTCTCCTGGCGGCGGTGCTCGCGGCTCCACCCCTGGCCCGTGCCGATCTTGCGATCGAGCAGACTGTCGATGCCGACGTGCTGACCGCCGGGGCGGTGGTCGAGTTCGTCGTGACCGTGCGCAACACGGGCGCGGGCGGCGTCGCGCAAGCCACCCTGCCCGAATGACATCCACGGGTGTCAGTTTCGTCCGGCAAGGCGAATCAGGCCGTCCAGCCAGGCATCGAGGAACCCCTGCCAGAACGGATCGATGATCCAGTCGTCCTCCGCGGTCCCGCCAAGTGAGCCATCCATCTTCGCCTGGATGTCGTTCTCGAGCCGCCGGACGGCGCCGGCTCCTGATCCGGAGTCGATCTGCGCGGCGGCCTCCGAGAGCTTGTCGCAGAAAGCCTGTTTGCGCTGCGCGGCCGGCTGCTTGAACGCCGCATCGGGAATCGACTCGATCAGCAGGCACAACGATGAAATGCGGCCGTCGAGACTGAGGTCGGTGCCGGCCACGACGTGGGCGACGTCCACACCCGTGAGGAGGTAATCATCGATGCCGTCGCCGTTGACGTCTCCCAGGGGTACCGCGTCAAATCCCAGCCGGTCGTTCTCGCCGGTTCCCGTGAAGGTTCGCATGAGACCGCCGTCACGGCCCGAGTACAGGTAGGCCTTGCCGGCGTTCTCCGCACCGTCGTCGCTGCGAAAGGCCGCCAGGAACAGGTCCGCATGGCCGTCGCCATTGACGTCGCCGGCGCCCCGGCCGATGCCGAAGCCGTCATCGGCGTGCTCGCCGTCGAAGATCCATAGCGGCTCCATGGTGGCGCCGGAGTAGACATACGCGCGGCCTGTGGTCGCACCTTTCGCCGTGTCCGCGAAGTCGCCGACATAGAAGTCGGCGGTGCCGTCGCCGTCAACGTCGCCGGCGTCATGAGTGAAGAACTGGCCGAACTGCGTAGCCGTCGGCAAGGGTATCAACGTATGCAGGAGGCTGCCGTCGAGGCCGGACAGTACCGCAGCCTCGCCACCTTGGGTCGAGCCCGCATTGAAGGCCCCGACCAGTTGTTCGGGGATGCCGTCATTGTTCAGGTCGCCGATACCGGACACACCGCCACCGAAGGAATCCCCCGCGGCAACGCCGTTTGCAGCCCATATTTCGGTTCCGTCCGCGCCGGAAAGCAGATGTATGCGGCCGGCATCGACACCGCCGCTGTCGTCGAAAGGCGCGCCGACGATCAGGTCGGAACGGCCGTCTCCGGTGACGTCGCCGGCGCTGTGGATGTCCTGGCCGTAGCGCGACCCGGGCGTCGAAACCGTTTCGTGAATCAGGGCATGATCGGCGCCCGAGAACACCAGGACCCGGCCCGGCCATGCGCCGAACTGGGGCGGCAGCCCGGGTGCGCCGACCGCATAGTCAGGCACGCCGTCGCCGTCGACGTCGCCCAATCCCGCCACCGCGAAGCCGAGGAATTCGAGAAATCCGCCGGCGATGGCATGGATCCGGGTGCCGTCGCTGCCCGAGTAAATGAAGGCGCGACCGCCGAACGGGGCGCCAGCATGATCCTGAGGAGCCCCGATGATGAACTCGGCGACGCCGTCCCCGTTGAGGTCACCGATGACCTCGGCGACGAAGCCGAAGCTGCCACCCGGCGCGTCCGGGGTCAACGAATACAAGACGGTCACGTCCGGTTCCAGGAACAATGGTGGTGCGGCGGACGCGGGCGTCCCGCCCGTAATCGAGAGCGCGGCCGCGGCCAGGATTGCTGACGTGGATTTGGGAACAGGCATCTGGATCTCCTCGCTGGCCTGGGGTTGATGTCCAGGTGGAAATTCGCCGGAATCACCGGGAGACGGCGATGGCGGACGCGTGAAATTTTCCTGAAATCGCCATCACCGCGGCGTCGCGCGGGGTGGCCGCGAGGCGCTGGCGTGGTAAAAAAGACTCCGGGCCATGGGCCGCGGAGAGGGCGATTGGAACAAGCGGCAGATCAGGAACAGTTCGAGTTTTCGGACTTCCGGTTTGATCCGGCCAGCGGGGAACTGCACGGTCGGGGGACTGTCCAGAAGCTTCGTGCGCAGGTCGCCCGCGTCCTGTCATTGCTGCTTGAAAGGCCCGGGATCGTGGTCGATCGGGAAATGCTGCGCCGCACGCTGTGGCCGGACAAGCGTGTCGTGCTGTTCGAAGTGTCCATCGCCGCAACCATCCGGGAACTGCGCCGGGCCCTCGGTGACAACGCAAAGTCGCCCCGCTATATCGAGACCCTGCCGCGACGCGGCTATCGCTTCATCGCGCCCGTGACCCAGGTTTCGTGGCCCCTCGGCGCCACCACGAACGGGCCCGTGGCACCGGCGGGGCGACGCCCACCTGCGGCCTGGCTGCGCAGCGGGAGGCTGCTGCTCATACTGTCGCTCTGGCTGGTGTTTGAAGGCAGCGTGTCAATCGAATCCACGCCCTCGATGCAGGCCGCGGCCGACGCAACGCTTACGTTCCATATCGAGGCGTTTGCTGCAGACAACCAGGCCGCGCTGCTCCTGCGCCGGGTCGTGCGCGACGAATTGCCCGCCTACCTCGCCGCCGCCCTGCCGTCGGACGTGCGCATCCTTGCCGGCGATGGCGGGCCGGTCGCCGACGCGAAGCGGCCGGCAGCCATGGGCCACCAGGCGGTCCTCCTGAAAGGCGGAATTCGCATTGACGGAGACGCGCTGGTCATATCCGCCCGGGGGCTCGCAGCGGGCGATGGCCGCCGGCTGTGGAGCGGCCAGTACCGCATGCCCGCCGAAGACCCAGCCCTGGCCGGGCGCGAGGCCGCCGCGCGGATCGCGGGGGCGATCCTGGACGACCTGGCGCCGGCGTTGCTGGACACGATGTCGGCGCCTCCGCCCGAACCCGCCCTCGAGCCCTACCGGCAAGCCATGGCGCAGATGCAGCGCCCATCGGTGGAAAGCGCCGACGCGGCAGCCCGGCTTTTCCAGGACGCCATTGATGCCGCGCCTGAATTCGCTGCGGCCCATGCGGGCCTGGCCGACGCGTTGATCACCTGGCCGGGCCCGCCAAAGACACCGGAGCGAGTCCGGCGCGCCCGGGCCGCCGCCACGCGCGCCCTGGAACTGGCGCCCGACCATCCGGTCGCTCATCGGGTGCTCGGCGATATCCACCTGTTCCAGGATCGCGCATGGACGAGCGCCGCCGAGCGACTGACCCGGGCGGCACAACTGGCCCCGGCCGACGCCCGCATTCGCCACAGCCTCGCGTCCTGGCTTTCCGCCCGCGGCCGACACCGTGACGCACTGATGGAGATCGAGCTGGCCCGCGCGCTCGACCCGGCATCCATCGCCATCAGTTTTGACGTGATGGCATTCCATTTCCACGCCCGTGATTTTGCCGGCACGCTCGAAGCCGCCAGGCGGCTGGCCCTGCTGTGGCCCGGGAACCGTGCATCCGACCGGTTCAGCGTGCTCTCGTACCAGGCGATGGGCGACCTCGCGGCCGCGCAGCGCATCGCCTGGCGCGACCTGGCGCAGCGGGGTGTCGTAGCGGACGGGCCGCGCCCGAAGGCCGCCGACGCCGCGCATGGCCTGGAAGCGTACTGGGCCGGGACGGCGCAGGCGCTGGAGCAGGCTGCGACCGTAACCTGGATCGACCCGGCGCAGCTGGCCGTGACCTTTGCCCACGCGGGCAGGACGCGCGAGGCGCTGCAAACTATCGAGACCGCCACCGGCGAACAGTATTTCAGCTACCTCGTCCCGTATCTCGGCGTGACGCCGGCCCTCGATCCGCTGCGCGGGCATTTGCAGTTCGAGCAGGTATTGCGGTCGTTGGGGCAGGCCGGGCAGTCGGAGTTCTATGCCAATGGCGCGCAGAACGGCTCGGTGACGCAGCACTGATCAGCATGCTCGGACTGTGGGTGGCAGGTTCGAAACGGCTGCCAGGTGTAGGGCCTTAGCCTTGTGCCGTCGCTCGGACCCCGGCATGCTTCGCGACCGTGACTGCCATATTCCAGCGCATCTTCAACGTGCGCCGCGACGAAGTGCTCCCGGTGCTGTTCGCTGCGCTGTTTTTCTTCTGCGTCCTCACGGCGCTGATGGTGCTGCGCCCCGCACGCGACGCGCTCGGCATGCAGCGCGGCATCGATGCGGTGCGCTGGCTGTTCATGGGTACGGCGCTCGTCACGCTGCTCGTGAACCCGGTGTTCGGCCTGCTCGTCAGCCGCTTTCGCCGCCTGTATTTCATCACCGCCACTTACCTTTTTTTCGCGGCGAGCCTGCTAGGCTTCTACCTGTTGCTGGTAATGGCGCCGAAGGCCGTGGGGGTCACCAGCGGCCAGGTGTTCTACGTCTGGTTCAGCGTCTTCAACCTGTTCGTCACGATGGTGTTCTGGGCGCTGATGGCCGATCGCTTCTCGCTGGGACAAAGCAAGCGGTTTTTCCCGCTGATCGCCGTCGGCGGTACCTGCGGCGCGATATTCGGCCCCTGGCTGGCGTCGCTGCTGGCCCCGGTGCTGGGCACGCCGGGGCTCCTCCTGGTCTCGATCGGCTTCCTGCTGCTCGCGTTGGTGGCCGCGTGGACGGTCGCCCTGCTGCAGCCGGAGCGCGGCCGCCGTGGTGACGGCGAGAATCCGGACGCACCGCCCGCGGTGGACGAGCACGCGATCATCGGCGGCGGCGCCTGGGCGGGCCTGCGCGCAGTCGTGCGCTCGCGCTACCTGCTGGGCATCGCCACCTACGTCGTGATCCTGGCCGTGATGGCGACGTTCATCTACTTCACCCGCCTGCAGATGGTCGCCGCGCTGGGCGACGACCTCGACCTGCGCACCACCTGGTTTGCCCGCATCGACCTGATCACGCAGGTCACCACGCTCGTGCTGCAGGGGATCGTCGCCGGCCACCTGATGCGCCGCCTCGGCGTCCCGCTGACGCTTGCGCTGCTGCCCGCCACGGTTGCGCTGGGCTTCATCGGCCTCGCGATCGTCGGTTCGCTGGCAGCACTGATCGTGTTCGAGGCGAGCTTCCGTGCCGTGCAGCGCGCCATCATGCGCCCCGCCCGCGAGACGCTCTATACCGTCGTGAGACGGGAGGACAAGTACAAGTCCAAGGCCTTCATCGACACTTTCGTGTATCGCGGCGGCGATGTCATCGGCGCACAGATCGAGGGCCTGCTCGGCCGGCTCGGCATGGGTTTGATGGCCCTCGCGAGCGTCGCGGTCCCCCTGGCGGTTGCCTGGGCCGCGCTCGGCATCTGGCTCGGCCGGGCGCAGCAGCGGCTGGCGGGCGACCAGCCGGAACCCTCCGCCGGTTTGCGGCTCGAACCCATGGAACACAGGAGGTAAGGAACCATGATCACACGCCGCCAGTACCTGAAACTGACCCTCGCCGCCGGCGCCACGCTGGCGCTGCCGCACCGACTGGGATGGGCCGCGAGCGACCGGCCCGGCCTTATCACGCGGGCGATTCCATCCACTGGCGAGCGCGTCCCCGCCGTCGGGCTGGGAAGTTCCGCCACGTTTTCCCAGGTCGCGCGCAGCGAAGATGTCTCGGCGCTGCGCGAAGTCATGGCTGCGATGATCGAGCATGGCGGCGCGATCTTCGACACGGCACCGGCCTACGGGGCCTCCGAGCAGGTCGCCGGCGACATCGCCCGCGAGCTCGGCATCACCGACAAGATTTTCTGGGCCACGAAGGTCAATGTCGCCCCGCGCGGCGGCGGCCGGGCCGACCCGGACGCGGCGCGCGCTCAACTCGAGGCGTCGTTCGAGCGGCTCGGCACGGATGTCATCGACCTGGTCCAGGTGCACAACCTCGGCGACGTGGCGACCCAGTTCGGCCTGCTCCGGGAGCTGAAGGAAGCGGAGCGCGTGCGCTACATCGGCGTCACCACGACGTTCGCGCCCCAGTACCCCCAGTTGATCGAAGTGATGCGTCGCGAGCCGCTCGATTTCATCGGCATCGATTACGCAATCGACAATCGCGCCGTAGAGGAGACCATCCTGCCACTCGCAGCGGAGCGCGGTATCGGCGTGCTGGTGTATGCGCCGTTCGGCCGGACGCGACTCTGGGACAAGGTGCGCGGCCGGGAGGTGCCGGAGTGGGCGGCGGAGTTCGACGCCCGATCCTGGGGGCAGTTCTTCCTCAAGTTCGTGCTCGCGCACCCGGCCGTAACCGCGGCCACGCCCGCCACGAGCCGCGCGCGCCACATGATCGACAACATGGGCGCGGCCCGGGGGCGGCTGCCGGATGCCGCAGCGATCGAGCGCATGGTGGCGCACATCGAAGGACTCTGACGATATGCCCCGGATCGCGCGGTGGCGGCGCCTGCCGGCCTGCCTGGCGCTCGCTGCGCTGTACGCCTGCGGCGGTGGCGGCAGCGGTGGCGAAATTGGCCCGCCGCCACCGCCGCCACCACCCCTGACTACGGGTCCGGCAGCCTGCGAGGCCGGTCATGCCGGTGATTTTCCCTGCGGTGGTGTCTCGCTGCACCGGCGGGTGTCGCCGGACGCCATGGGTGGAACGCGGGGGAACGACATCTGGGGCTGGACCGATCCGGTGTCAGGCGCGGAGATCGCGCTGGTGGGCCTGAACAACGGCACGGCGTTCGTCGATGTCACCGACCCGGACGAGCCGCGCGTGCTCGGTCGGCTGCCGACCCACACCGTGCCGTCGTCCTTGCGCGACATCAAAGTATACGCGGACCACGCCTACATCGTCGCCGATGGCGCGGGCGCACACGGCATGCAGGTGTTCGACCTCACGCGGCTCAGGGATGCGATTCCGCCGCAGGTATTCAGCGCGGATATCAACTACGGCGAGTTCATGCACGCGCACAACGTGGCGATCAACGAGGAATCGGGCTTCGCCTACGCGGTCGGCACCGAAACCTGCGGCGGCGGCCTGCACATCATCGACATTCGCACGCCGAACAACCCGATGTTCGCCGGATGCCACGACGAGGACTACACGCATGACACGCAGTGCGTCATCTACCAGGGCCCGGACGCGGAACACGCCGGCGCCGAGATCTGCGCCAGTTCGAACGAGAACCGCGTGGCGATCGTAGACGTCACCGACAAGTCCGCGCCGCTCACGCTGGCCGAGCTGGACTACCCGCAGCGCGGCTATGTGCACCAGGGCTGGCTGACGGAGGATCACCGCTTTTTCCTGCTCGGCGACGAGGACGACGAATACCGCTTCGGCGTGCCGACCCGCACCCACGTGTTCGATGTCTCCGACCTGGACGTCCCCGTCTACCTGTATTTCTACGAGGCCGACACGCCGGCCACCGACCACAATCTGTACGTGCTGGGCAACCGCGTGTTCCAGGCCAACTACCGGGCGGGTCTGCGCGTGCTGGAGTTCGGCGACCTCGCGAACGGCGAGATCGAGGAGATCGCCTATTTCGACACCCAACCGCCCGACGACGACGGCTGGCTGACTGGGGCCTGGAGCGTCTACCCGTACTTCCCGTCCGGCGTCATCGTGGTCAGCGACACTGAGAACGGCTTGTTCGTCCTTTCGCTGAACGCCCAGTAGCCTCAGACTCGGCGGCCATGACGGAGACGCCGGGGCAGAAGACGTTTCTCAAGGCGCTCGGGCCCGGCCTGGTGTGGGCCGGTGCCGCCGTGGGTGTATCGCACCTCGTGCAGTCGACACGGGCCGGCGCCAGCTTCGGGCTGGGGCTGCTGGGCGTCGTGTTGGTCGCCTGCCTGCTCAAGTATCCCGGCTTCCAGTTCGGCCCGCGCTACGCGGCGGCGACGGGCACGAGCCTGCTGGAAGGCTATCGCCGCCAGGGCCGCTGGGCGCTGGCGTTGTACGCGCTGGTCACGCTGGGAACGGCATTCACTGTGCAGGCCGCGGT
>DATKAZ010000061.1:0-80876 GCA_035514535.1 Gammaproteobacteria bacterium | reverse complement strand
CACCTTTCATACCGGCACGCCCCGCAGCGTACGGCCGGACATCGAACTGGCACTCGGCCTCGCGCGCGCCGGCGTCGAAATCCGGGCGATCGCGCCCGACGGCTCGCAATGCGCCCGGGCCGTCGAGCAGGCCGGATTGCGACTCGTCGGCACATTCCCCCGGCGCGTCCTCGGTCGCAGCGCCGCCGGCTGGCTGCGGGAAGGCTGTCGCCGCGAGCGCATAGAGATCGTCCACCTGTTCGATCGCCTCGCGGCCGCCACCGCCCTGCCCGTGCTGCGCGATCTTCCCCTGGCGCTGGTCATGCGGCATGACCGCACCGGCGGCGTGCAGCGCTGGAACCCGGTCGCCCGCCTGACGCGACTGCACCCGCGCATCGATCGCGTCATCTGCACGTCGGAGGCCGCACGGCGCGAACTCGCGCGACGGCGCGAGCCGCGCAGCGTCGTGAAGATCAGCCCCGGGCACCAGGCCGCCTGGCATGAAGGGCCGCGGATCGACCTGCGCACGTTCGGCGTCCCGCCTGACGCCTTCCCCGTCGCGGTGGTCGCCAACTATCGCCCACGCAAGGGGATCGAGTACGTGGTCGACTCGGCCCAGTGGTTGCCGGCAGACGCGAACGTGCACTTCCTGCTGGTGGGCGCCGACCTCGAGACGCGCAGCGTCCTGGAGCGGATCTGCCGGAGTCCGTTCCGCGAGAACTTCCACCTGCTCGGCCATCGTAACGACGCGGCGCAGGTCACGGCCGCATGCGCCGTCTCGGTGCGCGGCGCACTCCGGCGCGAGGGCATTCCGCAGACAGTGATCGAGGCGATGGCCTGCGGCGTGCCCCCCGTCATCACCGACGTCGGTGGCGCCCGGGAACTGGTCGTGCAGGGGGAATCGGGCATCATCGTCCGGCGTCGCAGCGCGCGGGCCATCGGCGAGGCCATCGCCTGGCTGTACGCACACCCCGCGGAGCGCCGCACGATGGGCCGCAAGGCCCGCGAGCGCATCGCCAGCGAATTCCCCCTGGAGCGGGCCATCGAATCTCACCTCGCGGTCTACCGCGAGTTGCGCGCTGTCGTCCGGAATCGCCTGTGCGACCGTCTATAATCGAACCGCCCACCCGCCTGCGGAGCCGCATGGACGCCACCCACCCATGACCAGAGCGCGCCACGAAGCCGGAGAAGGTCCGTCTCGCGAACGCCTGTTCCGCATCATCTTTCGTTCCGATACGGGGCCGGGAATGCTGTTCGACGTGGCACTGATCGTGGCGATCCTGATCAGCGTCGGCGTGGTCGTGCTGACCACCGTGGAGGCGTTCGGCGCGCGCTATGGCCGCCAGCTGTATTTGATCGAATGGTTTTTCACGATCCTGTTTACGATCGAGTACGGGCTGCGGCTGTACTGCGTGCGCGACCGCGCCAACTACGCCACGAGTTTCTACGGCGTGGTCGACCTGCTGTCCATCCTGCCGACCTACCTCGGCCTGATCCTCACGGGCACCGCGCCGATGCTGGTGATGCGGGTGCTGCGCATTCTCCGGCTGTTCCGCATCATGCACATGGACCGCTACGTCGGCGAGGCCAATATCCTGCTCGAGGTACTGGCGGCCAGCTGGCGCAAGACCCTCGTGTTCGTCTACACGGTGGTGACGCTGGTGATCATATTCGGCACCGTGATGTACTTCGTCGAAGGACGGGACAGCGGCTTCACGAGCATCCCGCAGGGCATGTACTGGGCGGTGGTCACCCTGACCACCGTCGGTTACGGCGACGTGACGCCCGTCACCACCGTCGGCAAGGTGATTGCCGCAATGATCATGATCACGGGCTACGGCATCATCGCCGTGCCGATGGGAATCTACTTCTCCGAGTTCACGCGCCTGAACAGGCAGCGTGCGCTTGGCCGCGCCTGTCCGTCGTGCAAGGCGAAGGGCCACGAGGCGGACGCGGTACATTGCCGGATCTGCGGCGTGCGCCTGGACGGCGAGGACGAGGAGTGACACCGTGCCTGCGGCAATCCGCCGCCGGGAGAGCGCGAGCATGACGCGGCGCATAGTCGTCGGACTGAATGCCGTGATCTTCGCCGTGCGCGACGAAGACGCCCGCGTGCTGACGGTCGACACGCCCGCGGCATCTCGCACGCGTGGCAGCGCGGGCGCCGGCCTGCCGAGCCTGCCCTCGGGCCCGTTCGATCCCGCGCACGACCGCACGCTCGAGCTCAGCCTGCGCAGCTGGGTGCGCCAGCAGGCGGGCCGCGACCTGGGCTACGTCGAGCAGCTCTACACTTTTGGCGACGAGGGACGCGACCCGCGCGAGCGGGCCGGCGGGCCCCGCATGTTATCGATCGCTTATCTCGCGCTGACGCAGGACCTGCCGGAAGCTGAGGCCGGCGGTCGCTGGATGAGTTGCTACCAGTTCCTGCCCTGGGAGGACCGGCGTGCGGAGCGCCTGCCGGTGCTCGACGCGATTCGCGCTGCGCTGTGGGCATGGGCCGCCAAGGCCGGGGATGCGAACGAGCAAGCACAGCGCGGCGAACGGATCGAGATCTGCTTCGGCCTCAGCGGTGCCGGCTGGGACGGATACCGCGTACTCGAGCGCTACGAGTTGCTCTATGGGGCCGGCCTGACCCACGAGGCATGGTCGGACCGCGGCCGCTCACCGCCCAGGGCCGCGCCGCTGTTCGGCAAGCCGATGGCCTACGATCACCGGCGCATTCTCGCCACCGGCCTGGCGCGACTGCGCGGCAAGCTGCGCTACCGTCCCTTGGTCTTCGAGCTCATCGAAGAGCAATTCACGCTTGCGCAACTGCAACGCGTCGTCGAGGCGCTCTCCGGACTCCGGCTGCACAAGCAGAATTTTCGCCGCCTCGTGGGGGGCGGCGGCCTGGTCGAAAAGACCGGCCGGATCGAGAAGCGCACCGGCGGGCGGCCGGCGGAATTGTTCCGATTTCGCCGCGAAGTCCTGCGGGAGCGCCGTGCGCCCGGCGTGGGCGCCCTGTAGCTGGACAGTCGTTATGCTCGCGAGTAGCATAATCGGCAGGCCCTGATCCCGGCCTTTTTTTGGACCCCACTATTGCTCGAAATGAGTATAAGGCCATGGAAGCACAACTCAGCTATACGCCCGAAGTGGCCCGCCGGACGCAGCCGATCTACGAGGGCCTGAGGAAAGTCATCCCGGCCGTCGAATGGGGGGTGCACGCGCCCTATATCGCCGCAATCAACGAACTCAAGCAGCAGGTCAACGCCGTCCTGCTGGTGCACAACTACCAGACCCCGGAGATCTTTCACGGCGTCGCGGACTTCACGGGAGACTCGCTCGGCCTCGCGCGCAAGGCAGCGGAAACCGATGCGGACGTCATCGTCCAGTGCGGCGTTCATTTCATGGCAGAGACGTCGAAAATTCTCAGCCCGGACAAGACCGTGCTGATCCCCGACCTCGAGGCCGGCTGCTCTTTGGCCGCCTCCATCACCGGTGCCGACGTCCGCCTGCTCAAGCAGCGCTACCCGGGTGTTCCCGTGGTCACCTATGTGAACACGAGCGCGGACGTGAAGGCGGAGTCCGACATCTGCTGCACCTCCGGTAACGCCGTGCGCGTCGTCGAGTCCCTGGGTACCGACCGCGTGATCTTCCTGCCCGACAACTACCTTGGCCGTTACGTCGCCGGCCAGACCGGGGTCGAACTGATCCTGTGGCACGGCACCTGCGAGGTGCACGAGCGCTTCAGCGGCGCGGAACTGCGCGACTACCGCGGGCGCCTCGGGGATATTCGCATCATCGCCCACCCGGAATGCCCGCCGGACGTGCTGGTGGAGGCGGACTTCGTGGGCTCGACCAAGGGGATGATCGACTGGGTCGGCGACCATCGCCCCGCCCGCGTGGTGATGATCACCGAGTGTTCCATGAGCGATAACGTCGCCGTCGAGTTTCCCGACGTGGAATTTGTGCGGCCCTGCAACCTGTGCCCGCACATGAAGCGCATCACGCTGCCGAAAATCCTGCGCTGCCTGCAGACCCGCCAGCACGAGGTCCGGGTGGACCCGGCGGTCGCTATGCGCGCCCGCCGGGCGGTCGAGGCGATGCTCGCGGTCGCATGAAGACCCGTGCCGCTGCGGACGTGCTGGTCATCGGCGCAGGGATCGCCGGTGCCAGCCTCGCCCTGCGCCTCGCGGATGCCGGCCGCCATGTCACCGTGCTGGCGAAGGACGGCCTGGGCGAGTCGGCCAGCGCCCAGGCGCTTGGCGGCATTGCGGCGGCGATCGCGCCGGACGATTCGCCGCAGCTGCATCTCGAGGACACGCTCGCGGCCGGTTGCGGCCTCAGTCGCGAATCAGGCGTGCGCGCAGTCGTCGAGCGGGCGCCCGCCTGCATAGACTGGTTGGTCGCCCAGGGCGTGGAGTTCGATCGTGCCGACGGCGAATTCGACCTGGCACGGGAGGCCGCCCACAGCCGCCGCCGTATCGTTCACGTCGCAGACGCCACCGGGCGGGCCGTCATGGCCGTGCTTGGCCGGCGCCTGCGCTCGCATGCAGGCATCACGCTTCTCGAGGAACACACTGCGGTGGACCTGCTGACGCGTGCTTTCGACGCGGCGCCGGGCGGACGGCGGTGCGTGGGCGCGCGCGTCCTGGACACGGGTCGCGGCGTGTTGCGCTCGCTGCGCGCCCGCCACGTGGTCCTCGCAACGGGCGGCGCCTCCGGCATCTATGAGATTTCGACCAATGCCGCGCGCCCGGCAGGCGACGGCATCGCGCTCGCCTGGCGGGCCGGCTGCAGCGTCGCGGACCTGGAGATGGTCCAGTTTCATCCGACGGCGCTCCACCACGCCGACGCCCCGGGCTGGCTCGTGACCGAGGCAGTGCGCGGCGAGGGCGGGCGCCTGCTGCTACCTGACGGGGAGCGCTTCATGTTCCGCTACGATGCGCGCGGCGAGCTTGCGCCGCGCGACATCGTGGCGCGGGCGATCTGCGCGGAGATGGCCGCGCACGGGCTCGAATCCGTGTTTCTCGATATCAGTCATGCCGGGCCGGAATTCGTCAAGGCCCGATTCCCGAATACCTACGCGCGGTGCGCCGAGCTCGGCATCGATATCACGCGGGCGCCCATGCCTGTCACGCCCGCCGCGCACTACACATGCGGCGGAGTCGTCACCGGCATGAACGGCGAAACCGGCGTCGCCAATCTCTACGCGATCGGGGAGACAGCCAGCACCGGGCTGCACGGCGCAAACCGCCTGGCCAGCAATTCCCTCCTCGAGGGACTCGCATTCGCGGCAACGGCCGCCGCCGCGATCCTCGCCGCGGGCCCGCGTAACGAGACGCCGGTGGCCGCGCAACTATGCGACGCCCTGCAGCCGGTCGTGTCCGGTCCCGGGCCGCACGTGCAGAGTGAGGCTCGCCGGCTCGCGCGCGCCATCAGGCACACGATGTCCCGCCATGCAGGGATCGTCCGCAGCGATTGCGGCCTCGCCGAGGCGCTGGAGACACTCCTTGCGCTGGCAAGGCGCAGCGACCTGCTCTATGCGCGACACGGGCCCGGCGGCGGGCTCCTCGAACTGCGCAATCTTGCCTGTGTCGCGGTGCTCGTCGCGCGCAGCGCGCTGCTGCGGCGGGAGAGCCGCGGCGCGCACTTCAACCGTGATCACCCCACGTGCAAGCCGTCCGCCGAACAGACGATCCTCGGCCCGGCGCCGCACGCCGCACGCCGTGCCGGGCGCGCCGTCGCCTGAGGAAGCCGGCGGGACGATGCCCTCCGCGGCGCGTTTGCGCTACTCTCCATGCTCCTGCAGCGTGGAGACCTTCACGATGGGAGTGCTGAAAAAGACCGAGTCCGTGGAAGAACGCGCCAAGAACGTGGCCGAACGCGTGGGCGACCAGCTCGTCGAGGGCTTTCAGCTGCTGGCCCTGTTCGTCATCGGCGCGACGATCTTCTGGTCCGCCGCGGCTTTTTTCCTCGAGATCGTCGCCGCGCGCGAGGCGACGCTGCATGACATCCTGCTGTTGTTCATCTATCTCGAGCTGGGCGCGATGGTGGGGATCTATTTTCGCACCGACGAGCTGCCGGTCGAGTTCCTGCTTTACATCACGATCACGGTCATGACGCGGAAGCTGATCAGCGCCGAGGACCTGACGGAAACGCGGATCCTGGTCACGACCGGCGCGGTGTTGATCCTGGCCATTGCCGTGCTGCTGCTCCGCTACGGGGCGCACCGCTTCCAGGGCTCTTCGTCGGGGCGCAGGCAGGCGCCGGTCGACGTGGAAAGCTAGGCCTGAGCGGGAAAGAACCAGCGCAACAGCCAGTGTGTCGGCAGGAAGACGACGAGAACGAAGCCGAGATACAGCAGGCCGACGTAGACCGGTTGCGGCAGGCGATCCTGGACGCGGCCTAGGCCGAAGACCCAGTTGATGTTCTTTTCCCTGGGACTGAACCAGTAGCTCAGGGCGAGCGCCACGCTACCGGTCCCGGCAGCCGCGGCCAGCGAGGCCTCCGGGTAACCGTAGGCTGCGACGAGCCACACCAGTACCAGCGGCAACGGCACGTGGAACAACGACACGGCCCGGAGCCAGCGCGGGATCGACGCGTCGAACATATAGTCCGTAAGGCCCGTGATGCGGCGGCGGAGCACGAGACGCAGGCCGTAGTCGACATTCCAGAGCACTTCCGGCAGCAATACCATGCAGGCAAGCGTGCCGGACAACAGGCCGCTCTCCAGCCACATGGCCGGCACCGCGCCGATCAGGGCGATGTCCGAGAACCACAGGAAGTTGCGCGGCCCGTAGCGCTGCCAGTAGATGAGTATGAACGCCAGCACCAGGACGGCGTAGGCGATCTTGAACCACTGGGGAATCGCGAGCATGCGTTGCTCTTCAGTCACCGGTCGACCTGACCGCACGCTACGCTAACATCCACCGCCCGCTGCGCCCAAGCCGCTCACGGCCGGCGCTGGCTATACTGCCCATGGACCGCTTCCTGGAGCGCCCATTGCGTACAATGCACAGCCTCGGCGTGCCCTCCCGCCGGCTCATCCCAGCCGTGTTCCTTGCGACGTTTGCCTGGGGACAGGCAACGGGCGACGTCGCGCTGCAGCTCGAGATCGCCGCGGTCGACGGCGCGGGATGGCGTGCAGAGGGCATCGGTCTCGCCCTGCGGCACGATGCCTCCGGCCGCCTCCATGCTGATGTATCCGTGACTCGCCTGGCGCTGCCGCCGCCGATCGGCACTCGCGATGACTTGCGGGGCGAATGCCGCGACCTCGTCATCACGCCGCGGCGCTTCACGTGCAACGACCTGGTCATCGACATCGCGGGCACGCCGCCGGATGGCCTGCGGCTCGCGGGCAGGCTCGAATACGGCCGCACCACGGGCGCGCTGGGATGGGCGCTCGAACTGCCTGCCGACGGCTCCGGCAAACTGCAGGTCGACGGCGATTTTGCGGCCGGCGCGTGGTCCGTGGACGTGACGGCCGTCGACTGGCGGTTTGACGCGTTCGCACGGCTCGGCCGCTTCCTGGGGCTGGCCGTGCCGCAGATTGCCGGCGTCCTGGACATGTCGCTGGTCGCGCGCGGCGAGGACGGCGAACTCGCCGGCCTGGTGTTCGAACTGCTCGCCAGCGGAGTCACCGGCGGCAACGAGCCCGGCACGATCGCCGCCGAGGGCCTGCGCGTGGAACTGCGCGGCTCGGCCTGGCCGCGCGACGAGCGCCTCGCCTTCGATGTGCGCGGCGCGCTTGCGAGCGGCGAGGCCTACGTGGAGCCCGTCTACATCGAGCTGGCGGCCCACCCGGTCCGCATCGTGGCCCGCGGCCTTGCCGACGCGCACGGTATCACCCTGAATCAGGTCATCTTCGATCAGCACGCCACGGTGCATGCCGACGCTTCGGCCGAGCTCGAGCGGTCGCCGGACAACGACTGGCGCCTGGTGGAAGCGCAAGTGCGCGTGCCCCGGGCGGAGCTGCCAGGCGCCTATGCGGTGCTCCTGCAGCCCTTCCTGGCCGGCACGGCGTTTGCAGAACTCGACACGTCCGGCGCGCTGAGCGGCGAACTGGCATGGCGCAACGGGGCGCTCGAGGGCGTCTGGCTGGACATGGCCGAGGTGAATTTCGACGACCAGGAGGCCCGCCTCGCGATCTACGGCCTGTCGGGCGACCTCGGCTGGGTGCGCGCGGGCAGCGGCGCGCCGGCGCCACCGCTGAACCTGCGCTGGTCCGGCGGGTTCGTCTACGGCATTCCGTTCGGCGAGGCCGAAGCCCGCTTCGATGCGCCGCCCGGACGCTGGGTCCTCGCACAGCCGGTCTCCATCCCGCTCCTCGAAGGGGCCCTGGAGATCGACCGTTTCGAGTTCGGTGACTTCACCGCCGGCAATCACACTCTCCTGTTCGACGCCCGCCTGCTGCCGGTCAGCATGCGTGAACTGTCGCGCGCGCTCGACTGGCCGCCGTTGTCCGGCCGGCTGTCGGGCACCCTTCCCCAGCTCAGCCACGCGGAAGGCATCGTGAGCCTCGGCGGCGAACTCACGGCCGAAGTCTTCGACGGCATCGTGTCGATCAGGGACCTGCGCATCCAGCGCCCTTTGCAGCCGCGCGCGCGCCTGCAGGCGGAGATCGAATTGCGCGGCCTGGAGCTGGCGGAAGTCACCGAGGCGATGTCGTTCGGCCTGATGACCGGGCGGCTCGACGGCTACGTGCACGGGCTCGATATGATCGACTGGGTGCCGGTCGCATTCGACGCGCGCCTCCAGACGCCGGCGGACGATCGCTCGCGCAAGCGCATCAGCCAGCGCGCCGTGGACAATATCGCCAGCATCGGCGGTGGCGGCGCGGGCGGGCTGTCGACCGGTTTTCTGCGGTTTTTCGAGGACTTTTCATACGACGCCTTCGCACTCGGCTGCCGCCTGGAGGGCGACGTCTGCGAGATGTCCGGCCTCGAGCCCGGCGAGCAAGGGTATGTCATCCTGCGCGGCCGGGGATTGCCGCGCATCGACGTAATAGGCTTCGCGCGCCGCGTCAGCTGGTCGGCCCTGGTCGAGCAGCTGGAAGCCATCATCGAATCCGAGGGCCCCGAGGTGCGCTGAACCCGGCGGCTGTTGGGCAGCGTTCAGGTTTCCCGAGTATGCTTTGCATATCGTCACGCCGCGCCAAGGAGAATCGAGATGCGCCGCCTGCCCGTCAAGCTGCTTCTGGCCACGTCCGTACTCGTGGCCGCCTGCGTAACAATCAACGTCTATTTTCCGGCGGCCCAGGCCGAAAAGGCCGCCGATCGCATCATTTCCGACGTCTGGGGAGTCGAACCGGCGGACCCCGAGGGCGAACCCCAGGGCCGGCTGCATCGGCATGGATGGGGCCCGGAAGCCGTCGATGCGGTGCGCCTCGCGGCGCTGTCGGCACTCGATTTCGTCATTCCGCACGCCGAGGCGCAGGCGGACTTGAACATCGAAACCCCGGAGATCCGGGCGCTGACGGCCTCGATGAACGCGCGCCATCGCCAGCTCAAGCCGAGCTACGACGCCGGCGCCATCGGCCTCACCGCCGACGGGCTCGTGGACATCCGCGACCGTAATGTCGTCCCGCTGGCCGAACGCAACACCGTCCGCCAGCTGGTGGATGCCGAGAACCAGGATCGCAACGCCCTTTATCGTGCCATTGCGGTCGCGAACGAGAAGCCGGAATGGGAGGCGGAGATCCGCAAGACCTTCGCGCAACGCTGGGTGGAGCGGGCCGAGAGCGGCTGGTGGTACCGTACCGCTGCGGGCAACTGGGAACAGAAGTAACGCCAGGAGCGGCCGGTCGGCCGTGTCATCGAATGAGCGACCTCGTGCGTACTCTCGCCGCCTGGGCGCTGCTTCACGAGAGCGCCGACGACGGCTGGAAAGCCGCCGTCGACCGCGGGCGCAAGCTGGTGGCCGGCGCGCCGGACCAGGGGCCGCAGGCCTTCGTCGACGGCCTTGCGGCGCTCGTTGCAGAAGAAAAGGACAAGCTCAAGGCGGAACTCGCCAGCGGGGAATCCACGCCACGTCCGGCCCTCGCTGATATTGGCGGGAAACTCGATGCGCTGGCTTTCGAGCTCGCGGAGCTGCGCGGCCGGATCGAGTCGCTGCAGGCTTCGGTCGACGCCATGGCAGCCCGCGGCAAGGACTAGGGGCCCGGTGTCGGCACGCGGCCGTACGATCGCCGCCGTATTCCTGAGGCGCGCCACCGCGGCGGCCTGGCACGCGCGTCTCGGCATCCGGCGCGGTCATTCGCGCCGCGCGGCGGTCGCCGTGCAGCTCAGGCTGGCGTGCGAGGACCTGGGACCGGCCTTCATCAAGCTGGGCCAACTCGCCTCGGTGCGGCCCGACGTTTTTTCCCCGGAAACCGTGTTCGAACTGGAGCGCCTGCAGGATCGCGTCCCGCCGGTGCCGTACGGCGAGATTCGCGAGATCGTCACCGCGGAGCTCGGCGCGCCGCCGGAGCGCGTGTTCGCCGACTTCGAACCTGAACCGATCGCCACTGCGTCGATCGCCCAGGTCCATGCAGCCCGCCTTGCCAACGACTACCGTCCCGTGGCCGGCCCGCCGATGCCGGCCGGGATGCGCCTGGCGGTGAAAGTGGTCCGCCCGGGCGTTGCAGGACAGATCGCCGCGGACCTTGCCCTGGCAGGACGCTGGGCCCGCCGCCTGGAGCGCCTCCCGGGGACAAGGCGCCTGCGCCCGGCGAAGTTGCTCGGCGAGTTCGAGGCGACCCTCGCGAGTGAACTCGACCTGCGCAACGAGGGCAGGATCGCCGATCGCTTTGCACACGACTTTGCCGACGATCCGCTGGTCGTGGTGCCGCGGGTCGTGTGGCGCCACTCGACACGGCGCGTTCTGGTGACGGAGTTCATTAAGGGCTGGCGGCTGAACCAGCTCGGCGACGCCGAGCGTGCCGGGATCGACGCGCGAAAGCTTGCGGCCCACGGCGCCGAAGTCTTCATGCGCCAGGTGCTCGTGCACGGCCGCTACCACGCCGACCTGCATCCGGCCAACCTGTTCGTCACGCCGGATGGCCGGATCTGTTACCTGGACTTCGGCATCGTCGGCTGCACGACTCCGGCGCAGCGCATCGCAATCGCCCAGGTACTCGCCGCCACGGTCAATGGAGACCCGGACAGGGCGCTGCGTTACTCGCGCGATCTCGGACTCGACGTGCCCGACGAGAAGGCGCCGGCGCTACGGGCCGCGGTAGCGAGACTGATGGAGGCGCATCTCGCCCGCCCCGGGCGAGCCGACGTACGCGGTTTCGCGCTGGGATTCCTTGGAGTCCTCGCCGATTTCCAGATTCCGATCCCGGTGGGCTATGGCCTGCTTGTCAAGGCGCTGGTGACTGTCGAAGGCGTCGCGCGCGCCATTTACCCCGACTTCGACATCACCACTGCAGCGAAACCCTTCGCGACGCGCCTGATCGTGGCGCAGCTGACGCGCCCGGAGCGGCTCCTCGAGCGCGCTCCGGCAGTTTTTGACGCGGCCCTCGGGGAACTGCTCGCCTGACCGGGGTATCAGCTTCCCGACAATCCGGCGAACCACCCCTGGCGCCACAGCACGGCGAGCAATACCGCGAGCGCCACGAGAAACAGCCAGGTCCTCCACGGCCGTTTCTTTTCCGCGTAGGGATCCTGCAACGAGCGGCGCGAGCCTGCCGGCAGCGTGGCCACGGCCGTGAGCGCTCCGCCAAACGGCACATTGATGCGCGCACGCGCATTCACGGCCCAACCATTGGCGTCAAGCAGCGGCCCGAGGTTGCGCCTTCGCAAGGTCATGTAGGCAAGCAGCATCGACGGGCCCGAAATGATGAGCAGGATAGCCGCGAACGCAAGCGGCAGTTGCCACAATGACAAGGTGAACAGTCCGCCGACCACCGCCGCAAGCACCGCGCCGATGGCCCCGATCGCGAGGCCCATCGCCGCGAAAATGCCCGCAAATTTCGCGATGTCGAAAGCCTGTTGGGCCCTCGCCTCAGCACCGTCGGCGGTGGCGGCGGCGTCGGCCACACCACTGGCCGTCCTGCTTTCCACGTCCTTGTCGCGGGAGGCAGCGAACTTGCGGATCTGGCTCTCGATGAGACTGGCGAGGCGCCGGTACGGCGACCAGAATGCCTGGCGGATGCTCACGGGCTGCTCGACGACCTTCACCACGGTCGCCCGCCAGTCACGCCCGGCGCGGTCGTAGAACAGCCCATTGCGCCCGGGGACCATGAGCTCGTCGGTTTCGCCGCCGGTCAACGCGGCGACGATCTCGATCGGCTCGCTGCCGGCGCGCACGCAGGTGCAATAGACGAGGTAACAGCCGCTGAACGGCGCCATGGCTGCATGCCGGCCCATGTCGGCGACGCGCAGCACGAGTTCGCAGCTGCGCCGGTCGAGATACAGGGTTCCGGCCTGGAAGATGGCCTTGTGCTCGCCGCCATAGAAATCGCTCAGCGTGACGAAATTGCGCAGCAGCTTGACGAGATCGCGCTGGTACCGCACGAGGCGTTCCACGGCATCGATGTTGGCCGCCGAGGTCTCGGCCATCAGGTCCTTCTCGATCAGTCCGGCCAGGCGTTCGCGGGTGCCGTCGTTCCTGATGCGTTCGAGGTGCTCCGGGTCCAGGTCGTGCACGAGCGTCGCGGGGCGTTCGCTCATCCATGCCCGATACGCGGCAAACTTCGCCGACAGCTCGCGCCACTCCTCCGCGGTGAGCGCTTCACGGAGGCCCAGCAACGGCTCGACGACTTCGTCGTGCAGCTGGGCAATCCGCCCGGCCCAGGCCGGATTGACGCCCTCGGCCAGCGGCAACGACTTGCCGGCCGCGACCTCTGCGAGGGGCAGCGCGGTCATGTCGGCATCGCCGGTGTCGAGCAGGCGCTCGCCGAGTGCCGCATAGACGGTGGCAGGCGGATTGAGGCCCTCGTCCGCGCGCGCGTCGAACGCCACGAGGCGACAGCGCGCGAAATAGTCGTCGACCTTGGCCTGTACCGCCGCGAACGCGTCGGCGGCTCCGGCCGTTGCTTCGCCCAGGGGCAGGACCAGCTCCGCCGATTCGGCCGCACGGGCGCGCCACGCGAGTACGCTCTCCGCTTGCGCAAAGTAGGCCTCCAGCGATTCCGCGGTGATGCCGGGCTCACCACTGCGATCGACGATGGCGCCCTGGGTCGCCACGATTTCCTCGATGACTCTCTTGAGCATCTCGTCGGCCGCCAGGGTCGCCGGCACGACGCCGTCGCCATTGAAATGACCGGGGGCGAACAGCCGCGTCATGTCGGCGAAGTCCCCGACTTCGACTGCCCTGTCCGCCGGCTTGTCGAGATAACCGAGAACCTTCGCCGCGGCGGCCTTCAGGACTGCGCCCTCGGCGTGGCTGTCGTCGATCGTATCCAGCGACAGTGGTTCAGCGGCGAACAGTGCCTGCGGATCTTTGATCATCCGGTATACCCAGGCCACGGCCGCCAGGATCTCCGGCACGCGAATCTGGCCGTCCCCGTCGCCATCAATGAGCGCCAGCGTGCGGGCGTCGAACTCCAGGCCTGTCGTCGGGCAGCTCAAGGCCGTCCACAGCTTGGGATCCAGCTCCGCGAGATGGCGCAGATCTTCGCCGGTCTCGATCGCGACCTGGTCGAACCCGCCACAGCGGTAAAAACGCCAGCGATGGGGCGCGGCGGCCGCTTCGTCACTTGCCATCGGTTTCACTCCCTGATGAATTCCAGCAGGTGCAGCGACACGGCGAAGATGTGCAGCACCAGCAACGCCGTCATGCCGCGCGCGGCGAAGATATGGTAATGCCGCAAGGTTACTGCCTCGGTCGAGCCCTGGACCAGCAGCCAGGCGGCGCCGGTCACGCCGGCGGCGAGCGTCGCCAGCAACAGCAGGCCCTCGAGCAGCGCGAACAGGCCGCCGCCTTCGCTGGTTGGCACTGCACCCCGCAGCAGGCCGCGCAGGTCCCGCCCGACCGCGGCAAGCGACCCGGTGAGCCATGGAAAATACACGCGCCAGCTCCCGTGGCGCGCGCAGAAAATCGTGAAGGTGGCGGCCAATACCAGTGCGACCAGGCCGACAGCGACGTGACCGTAGTCGAGCAGGCCCGTGGTGCGCGGCACGCCGCGGTACATATGCACCCATGGACTGGTCAGGATCAGCCACGCGGAGCAGGCCGCCAGCAGGAAGTGCTGGACGCCGGCCAGGCGATTCCCTGAGGCCGTCAGGAGGCGGGCCCGCCGGCGAGCGCCGCGAAACGCTCGGCGAAGCGCCGGACTTCGTCCCAGTCGGTGTACTCGGCCTCGGTACGCGGGTCGGTCGGCCCCTTGGTCAACCACATGATAAAGCGGATGACGTTGCGGTCGAAGGCACTGTAGCGCTGGTAGTTCAGGTCACCGCCAAACACGCCGACGAGCCCGGGCCGCCAGGGACTCCGGGCAACGAAGGCCTTGACGTAGGGGTTAGTCTCCGGCGTGTTCTTGTGCGGCTTGCGCGCCACGAGATTGACGGAAAAGAAACCGCTGGGTTTCGCCTCCAGCAGTGCCTGGTGGCGCAGGATGAATTCCATCACGGCGGGGTTGTGCTTGCCGTTGCGAATGCTCGCCCCTATCAGGATCGCGTCATAGCTCGCCGGATCCACGGCAGCGGCGTCGAGCGGCACGAGCTCTACCCGGTGCCCGCTACTCTCCAGCGTCGCCCGCATGCGATCGCAGATCCGCTTCGTGTGTCCGTACACGCTGGCATACAGCAGCAGGATATCGGCCATTGGAAGTGCTTGCTCCGGACGGGGGCGAGGCAAATTCTAGCCGAACACCCCGCGCGCTTCGCCCGTATGTTCCGTAATGCGCCTCAGGCCGCGACATCCGCGAGGATGCGCCGGGCGGCCTCGGGCCCCGCTTCGGTCGCAACGCCCGCGAGCCCGGCCAGGGCGGCCTGGAGCGCCTCGAGGCACAGCAGCACATTGCGCGGGCGTGCGCTGTAGCCCATCAACCCGATGCGCCAGACCTTGCCGGCCAGCACGCCGAGGCCGCCGCCGATCTCGAGGCCGAACTGGTCCAGCAGGCGCTGCCGAACCGCGGCCTCGTCGACGCCGTCCGGAACGCGCACGGCGTTCAGCTGCGGAAGCTGCCACGGCGCCTCGACCAGGAATTCGAGCCCCATGGCCTCGATGCCGGCCTTCAACGCCAGGTGCATGTCGCGGTGGCGCGCCCAGCTTGCCTCGAGGCCTTCCTCGGCCAGCATGACCAGCGACTCGTGCAGTCCGTACAGGGCATTGATCGGCGCCGTGTGATGATAAGCGCGCTTCGGCGTCGACTCAGCGCCGCCCCAGTAGCCCATCACCAGGTTCAGGTCCAAAAACCAGCTCTGCACGGGACGCGTGCGAGCGCGAATCCGCTCCACCGCACGGGCCGACAGGCTCAGCGGCGACAGACCGGGCGTGCACGACAGGCATTTCTGCGAGCCGGAATAGACGGCGTCCACGCCCCAGCCGTCCACCTCCACGGGGATCCCGCCGAGCGATGTCACGGCATCCATGATCACGAGGCAGCCGTGTTCCCGGGCGAGCCGGCAAAGTGCTTCGGCGTCGGACCGTGCGCCGGTGGACGTCTCGGCGTGCACGAAGGCGAGAATGCCGGCCTCGGGATGGGCCTGCAGCGCCGCCGCCACCTTGTCCGGATCCACCGGCCGGCCCCACTCGTCATCGACGATGACCGCCGTGCCGCCGCAGCGCTCGACGTTTTCCTTCATGCGGCCGCCGAACACGCCGTTGATGCAGACGACGACCGTATCGCCAGGTTCGACGAGATTGACGAACGCCGCTTCCATGCCGGCGGAGCCCGGGCCGGACACCGGGATGGTCAACGGGTTGGCGGTCCGGAAGGCGTACTGCAAGAGGTGCTTCAGGTCGTCCATCATCGCGACGAACTGCGGGTCGAGATGGCCGATCGTCGGCCGGCCCATGGCCTCGAGCACGCGGGGATGGACATCCGAAGGCCCCGGGCCAAGCAGCGTCCGCTGCGGCGGGTGGAAGGACTGGGGGATCATGTCAAGACAGCTCCGGCTGACGTCAGTTTGCACGGCAGTATAATGCCCGCAGAATACGGTGCAGCGGGGAGCAGGTCATGCCAACGAAATTCGCCGACATTCTCGAGACGATCGGCCGCACGCCGGTGGTGCGCATCAACCGTCTCGCCCCTCCCGGCGTCAACCTGTATGCCAAGCTGGAGGCTTTCAACCCGCTCGGCTCGGTGAAAGACCGGCTCGCACTGGGCATCATCGAGGCCGCCGAGCGCAGCGGCGCCCTGCAGCCGGGGCAGACGGTCGTCGAGGCCACCAGCGGCAATACGGGCATCGGCCTCGCCATGGTCTGCGCCACCAAGGGCTATCCACTGGTCCTCGTCATGGCCGAGAATTTCAGCATCGAGCGGCGCAAGATGATGCGCTTCCTCGGTGCGCGCGTGGTCCTCACGCCGGCGTCGGAAAAAGGCAGCGGCATGCTGGCCAAGGCGGTCGAGCTTGCGGCAGCGCACGGCTGGTTCCTGTGCCGCCAGTTCGAGAACGAGGCCAACGCGGACATCCACTCGCGCACGACCGCCCCCGAGATCCTCGCGGCGTTCGCGGGCGAGCGGCTCGACTGGTGGGTGACGGGATACGGTACCGGCGGCACGCTCAAGGGCGTGGCGCGCGTACTCAAGGCGGAGCGCCCGGAAACGCGCATCGCCGTCTGTGAACCCGACAATTCCCAGGTCCTGGGCAGCGGCATCGCCCAGCCGCGCGGCGCAGACGGCGCGCCCGCGGGCAGCCACCCGCGTTTCCGGCCGCACCTCATGCAGGGGTGGAGCCCGGATTTCGTCCCGAAACTGACGGAAGATGCCGTCGGGCTGGGGTTGATCGACCGCATCGTCCCCGTCAGCGGCGCTGAGGCGCTCAGGCTCGCGCAGGCACTGGCGACCCAGGAAGGCATCTTCACCGGCATTTCCGGCGGCGCGACCCTCGCCGGCGCGCTCGACGTGTGCGCCTCCGCCGCGGAGGGCGAGACGGTCCTGTGCATGCTGCCGGACACCGGCGAGCGCTACCTGAGCACGCCCTTGTTCGAGGCAGTCCCCGTCGAGATGAGCGACGAGGAACGCGAGATCTCCCGCTCCACGCCCGGTTATCGATTCGACGCCGGCGGCGCGCCGACGCCGGCGCCCGCCCCGGCCCCGAGCGCGGACACGGCTGCAATCGGACCATCGCAGGATGCGGTCGCGTTCGTCGACGAGGTGCTCGGCGACTCCGCGCAGCCCGTCGTGATGTTCGCGCTGGAATGGTGCGAATTCTGCTGGGCCGTGCGCAAGCTGTTTGCCGCCTACGGCATTGCTTATCGTTCAGTCGACCTCGATTCGGTCGCGTACCAGGAGGACGACCGCGGCGGCAAGATCCGCGCCGTTCTCAGGCAGCGGCTCGGCACCAACAATATTCCGCAGGTATACGTGGGCGGGGAGCACATCGGCGGTTGCACCGAGACCTTCGACGCCTGGATCGCGGGCACGCTGCAGGAGAAGCTTGCAGCCAACGGCGTGTCTTTCGATGCCCAGGCCGAGGCCGATCCCTACAGCTTCCTGCCGGGCTGGCTGCACTCGCGCCAGCAGGCCTGATTCGCGACGCCCGCCGGCGGTCGCCGCCGGCCGAGAATTTCCACCAGTGTGCCGTAGTCCGGGGCCACACCATCCCAATGACACCGCCACGTTTCCGCGGAAACGTCCGCGCGGCCGTGGGCCTGGCGCAGGAAGTCGATGGGATCGCCAGTGAGCTCCAGCGGCCGGGGAACGTCGGGAATCCGCTCGCCGCCAGGCCGCGTGAAGACCAGCGCCCCGTCGTCGGTCAGCTTCAGGCCATAGCCGCCCTCGTGCAGCAGGCGGTGATGGCGCCCGCACAGTTCCACGAGATTGGACAGCTTCGTCTCGCCACCGTCCGCCCAGTGGCGGATGTGGTGGGCATCGACATGGCGGGTATGCGAGCAACCCGGGAAACGGCAGCCGCGATCGCGCAATCGCAACGCCCGCCGGATCGCCGGCGGCACGGCGCGCGTCCGGCGCCCCACCGAGAGGATCTCGTCGCCATCGTGGAGCACGGCGACGAGGTTCGCCTCGCAGCCGAGGCGCCGGATCGTCTCCTCGGCCAGCGCCGGCGCATCCGGGTCCGCGACCGGCCCGTCGGTGTGCTGCCGCAGGTCGAGATGCACGTGCACCTGGTACTTCTCGGCTACGGCCCGCGGGCGCGCGTCGGGTTCGAGGTAGCTCTCCATCACGCGTACGAAGGCATCCGCCCGCCGCGCGCGGCGCGTTTCCGCGGAAACGTCCTCGTCCACATGCAGGGTTTCGCCCTCTTCGTCGAGGCCTTCATCCCCCGTTCGCGCCAGCATGAGCTCCTCGCGGTCGCTGCCATCCAGCGAGTCCTTGGCCGCCGCCACGGCCTTCAGCACCACCGCCGCCTGCTCCGCCGGCAGCCGGATGTGAAAGCTCACCATCCCGTCGTCCTCCTCCCAGTGGCTGAAGCTCCGCTCGCGATGCTGCGCCAGCGCCGCGGCGTTCTCGCCATGTCGCCGGTACAGCCGCGCGAAGCGCTCGAGCTGCGAGGCGGTGGAATGCCGCGCCCACATCAGCACCGTGACCTCATTGTCCGGCGTCGCCACGCGCGTCATCGCTCGCACCTGGGCGAAGGACAGCGCGCCCCGTTGGAACTCGGCGCTGATCAACGGCAGCGCCGGCAGGGCGCGGGCGACGCGGAACTTCTCCCGCGCGGCATTCAGCGAGAAGCCGCAACGCCACTGCAGCCAGTGGGCCGGCGACGGCCAGCCCTCCCAGCCACGCACGGCCTCGAACTCGCCGAGCAACTCGATGAGCCGGTAACTGGCGGCATGGATATGTGCGGCGAGGGTGGCGATCTCGGTCTCCAGGTCCCTGGCGCGGTCCTGGCGGGCGAAGCCCTCGGGGTTCAGCCGGCGGCGGTCGTCCAGGTCCATGGCGGGGCGTCCTTTGGGCTGGTTAAACATACAGCATTATGCGCGCAAAACACCGCCGAACGCAAGTACTTTTTCGTTATAAATCATGGTAATGAGGACGCTACCACCGGTACCCCGCCGACAGTTCGAAATACGCCGCCTCATCGACGGCGCGGTTCACGATCGCGCCCGTGTCGTCCTCCAGCCGATGGCGGCGGTCGAACTCGAGCCCGGCGCGCGTCGTGAGCACGAAGCCGCCTGCCGGACGCCAGCGCAGGATCGCGCCGGCCCGCCACGCGCGCACCTCGTAGTCGAAGCTGGCGCCGTCACGCTCGTCGCTGACGACATGCCAGCGCGCGCCGGCCGGCGCGACTTCCCCGCCCAGCTCGAAGCTGCGGCCGACGTCGAGCATGGCCCGAGAGACCGGCCAGCCGAGCTCCATCCGCATGCCGTCGTGCTGCCTGAGCAGGGCGGCAACGGGATAGATCGCCTCGCGGCCAAAGGCGTCGTCGCGCGCCGCACCCGCGCGCCAGCCCCAACGCGGTCCGCCGGGTCGGCGTTCGAGGATCACCCGGCCGTGCAGCATCAGGTCGTCTGAACCGCCGCGCGACCAGAGTTCCTTGAAGACATTGGACGATGAAGCAACGACGGGCCGCAGCTCGGCTGTCCACGAATACGCCGCATCGCCGTGCCAGCTCAGCGGCACCTCCAGCCGGTGCAGGTCGCGATTGCGGCTGGGCAGGCCCTGGTACTCGTAGCGCTGGTAGGCGTAGTCCAGCGCCCAGCGGAACTCGCCAGGGCCGGCCGGATGCCATGCGCCGCGGATCGAGAGGCGGTTCTCGATGCCGCGCAGGCGGGCGTCGCCGAAGTCGGAATGGGCGAGTGAACTGCGGGCCAACTCGATCTCCAGCGGCGCGCCGGGGGCGCCGAAAACAAGACCCGGCGTGGCCGCAGCGAGCATCGCCCCGGCTATCCAGGCCAGGCGCTTCAACTGCTATCCGCAGATGACGATGGACTCAAGAGATTCTCGCCATCCCCGGGGGTCCAGGATCTGCGCGCCTGTTCTTTGATTTCCCCGGCTTCGCTTTGCAGGCCCGCTTCCGCCTTGGTTGCGACTGTTTCGGGCTCGGCGGCCGGCTTCGCGCGCGTCAGGTCGGCTGGTTCCGCAGCCCCTTCGCCTTCCATCATGCGTACGGGCACACCGTGAGGGAAGGTGACTTCGCGCGCCTCGTCCGGCAGTGAGATTCCCGCATCCTGGAAGGCCCGCTTGGTGAGCCGAATGACGGACGATTTCACTTTCACCCAGCTGTGTCGACCGCCATCGAGCCAGAAAAAAACCCGCAAGTTTACCGTGGCCGGTCCAAGGTTTTCCACGAGCACTAAAGGTTCGGGCTCATCCAGGACGGCCGGATGTTCAGCGAGCACCTTCAAGACGACGTCCTGGGCAGAAGAGATGGAATCGTCGTAGCCGATACCTACGATGAAATCCTCGCGGCGATTGGGATTGCTCGTGAAGTTGCGAATCGTGCTTTTGAAAACGGTCGCATTGGGAACTTGCACTTGATTGCCGTCGAGTGTCAGCAGAACAGTCGTGCGAGAGGTCAGCCGCTGAACGTAACCCGTGACGTTTGCTACCTCTACCAGATCGCCCTCACGAAACGGTTGCTGCAAGCTCAGAAAGAGACTGGCGAGAAAATTCTCGGTGATGTCGCGGAATGCGATGCCCAGCGCCAAACCAATCAGGCCTGTGCCGCCCACCACCGTAAACGCGAGTTGCGTGAGCCCGGCGATACGGAGCACAAGGTATAAGCCGGCAAGCATTACGAATATTCCGCCAGTCCGGGCCATCACTTCGCGCAAAAGCGGGCTGGATCGAGTTCGAAGCCGGCGACGCAGCAGGTATACCGTTACCCTGGCAAAGATCCATGAAATAGCGATTACGATCACCGCCACCACGATCAGGGGCAGGAATCGAACGAAGCGGCGTGCTAAATCATTCAGTACCTGGAAGGTTGGATCGAAATCCCAAACCGTGGTGGGAGCCACCTCGATCTGATTGACGACTGCAACCACGCCCTCCGTATTTCTCGCCAGATCTCCGGCCCATTGCCTGGATTCATCGTTTTCCGTCGTTCCTTCCAGGAAAACGATTCCTTCCTGGACACTGACCTCGGGCTCGCCGAACCAGCCTGTCGTTTCAAGAATATCCGCGATTCGTTGCCTGATCGCGTCATCCCTGGCGACGGGTTGGACTTCGACTTTGCCCGGGGACTCGGGTTTGCCGTCAGGCGCTTTCGCCGGTACCGGCTTATCCTCGCTACCGCCTGACTGCTGGGCAGCAACTGAGGTGAACGCAAAGATAGCGCAGCACAGGAACATGGCGCAGACGAGTCGGGCCGGTCGAGACCGGGCAAGGCCCCAGGTTCGAGGCAGCGGGTGCAGTAACCGCTTAGTGGAACGTCCTGGTAACGAAAGCATGGTTCAGGCCGACTATCTGTCTCATTTATCGGATATGTCGTAAAAACACATCTGGTTGGAACCGGACTTTTTGGCTTTATACATGGCTCTATCCGCGGCTGCTAGCAAAGCGACAGGAGACGATGCGTCCTGTGGGTAGAGCGTGATTCCAATGCTGACGGAAATCTGGACCAGCTGTTGCGCAATATGGAAAGGCATCGCGAGGGCATCAATAATGGTCTGGGCCGCAAGCTCAACATCCATGCGCTGCCTGGCGCCCGTAAGAATCACGGCAAATTCATCGCCGCCCAGACGGGCCACCGTATCTTTCTCCCGGACACAGGCAGTCAGGCGCTCTGCCACAACAGACAGTAAACGGTCTCCCGCTTCATGGCCAAGCGAATCGTTGACTTCCTTGAAGCCATCAAGATCCATGAAAAGTACGGCAAGAGGTAGGCCACTGGGCTCTGCATGAATGACTTCCTCCTCCAGGCGATCCAGGAAAAGACGTCGATTCGGCAGCCCGGTCAGAAGGTCATGGTGAGCGTTGTGCCATATCTTTTCCTCGGCGAGCGCCTGTTCGGTAACATCCCGGGAAATGCAGACAGTCGCTTCGGTGTTTCGATCCTCGTCCAGCACGGGCGCAAGCAGATACTCGAACCTTTCACCGTGGCCAGAAGCAAAAGTGTGGACGAACTTGCCCCGGTAGGTGGACTGGTCAGCAATCACTTTTTCAAGATTGCGCTGGAAGTCTGAGGCGAACGAAAACCCGAGGTCAAAGGTGGATTTCCCGATGATCGCCTCGGGCTCCAGAGCGAAAAGATCCGAGGTGGCCCTGTTTGCATAAACAAACCTGCCCTTGAGATCCAGCACATAAATCGGATCAGGCGATGCGACCAGTATGGCGCCGAACAGCCGGGTTTCCATCTCTTTTACGGTCGCATACTGCTCCAGCGATTCGGCCACGGCCTGGTCTATCGCTTCATGGAACCTGGTGAGATCTTCAAGCTGCTGGCCGGAAATCGTTGGGTAAGCGTTAGTCCAGTGTGACACCACGCTCGCACGCAGGGCCCGAAATTCGGAAACCGTCTCGACGACGCTGAAGCCGCTGGTCTGCCGATCGCCACCGTGCACTTCTGCCCAGGTCTCCTCCCCATCGTCCGGCTCACGGCCTTTCGATTTGGCGGCTCGTTCTGATTCACTCTGGTATGAATCGAGATCTTCGGCGATCTCCAGAAGCATGTCCCTGGCGTGGTCGCGCAGCCCGATCTTGCCCATATACCTGGCAGGAAAGATGGATTTCGCAAACTCTTCCCAATCCTGAAGAATCGGCTCCATTTCCGCCCGAATAAAATCAGCTAATCGCATGCTCATCTGTATTACTCGGGCTCCATTCCGCCGTCGCGACACGCTCCCGACCTTCCAACTTGCAACCTTCGAAGGCCCATCCTATCCTTTCCGTCGGTGCTGCTGCACGTGTCCCTTCCGCGACCTTGCGGCACCCCTCCGAGGAAAACCGTGTTGTGACCGTTGTCCTGTCAATCATGTGTGCCGACGGCGTCGTGATCGCCGCCGACAGCCAGATCACCGACTCCAACCGGGGCATGAGCTTCCCCGGCCAGAAGCTGCACCACCTGGGCGACCATGCAGCCTGGGGGGGCAGCGGGGCCCGGGGGGTGCTCACCGACATCGAGAAGGCGTTGGATGCAGCGGCCGAGGAGGTATTGGCTGCCGACGAGGTCAGCCACGCGCTGCAGGAGTTGGCCCTGCCGATCCTGCGGCGTCACTACGATATGTTCATCAGCGATATCCCTGGTGAGGACACCCAGGGGACTCCGTCGGCCTACCTGCTGGCTGCCGGCTACAGCAAAGGCGAGCCGTTCATCGTAGAGATCAATCCCAACGGCATGGTCAGCCGCTATGAAGACATCGGCTTCCACGCGATCGGCAGCGGTGCTCCCCAGGCGCAGCAGGCCGGGGCGCTGCTGGCCCACTTCCGCATGGTCGAAAGACCCGTGGACTACGGGGTACTGGGTGCGGTCCGGGTGATCGAGGCGTTGAGCGTCACCTCGCCCAGCGTGGGTCTGGAGATCGACGTCGCGCGAATCACCCCGGAAGGCGCCCACCACCTGGAGGAAGAGGAGATCGACGCGGTCCGGGAGGACGTCAAGCGCTGGATCAAGGCCGAGCATGAACTGCTGGACGGCCTGCTCGACTGACTGCGCCCGAGGGAAACCGTAGGAACTATCGCGCCAGCAGCCGGCCTTGCACGGCGCGGGCAAAGCGCCCCGGCGCCTCCGGATGGCTGGAGAGAAACATCAGCGGCTCGAAGACCTCGAGCTCCATCAGGAGAAACCGGCCGTCCTTCACCACGCCATCGACGCGAGCGTAGACGGGTAACGACGGCGCCGCCAGCACACAGGCTCGTGCTTGCGCCACCAGTGCTGGCTCGATCTCGACGCTTTCATTTGTGCCGCCGAACTGAAACTGCACTCGGTAATCGCCGGGCTTGGGCCGCTTGCAGACGGCGTGGCTGTACACACCGTCGAAGAAAAGCATCGATAGCTCGCCGTCGCTCAGGATCTCGGACAAGAAGGGCTGCACGAGCACGCCCCGGTCCGCGAGCGTGTCGTCGATCTCCTTCGTATAGGCTGCCGCGTCTTCGACGAGGAAGCGATAGGTACGATAGGCGCCGCCCGAGATGGTCGGCTTGACCACGATCTCGTTCCAGCCGCGCGCTCTCGCCAGCGCCCCGACATCGGCCTGCTCGCCGCGCCGGATGCAGATGGTCGGGACCAGCGGCACGCCCGCCGCCTCCAGATCCTCCAGGTAGCGCTTGTCGTAGTTCCAGTCGAGAATGTCGCCAGCATTGCACATGAGCACGCCACTGGCGATGCGCGCGTCGAGCCAGGCGCGAAACTCGGCGGCGCGCTGGAAGTAGTCCCACGGCGTCCGAATCACCAGCGCGGCGAACGACGTCCAGTCGATGGCCGTGTCGCTCCAGACCGCCGGGATCGCGCTGATGCCGAGCTGTTCGAGTGCTCGGGCGAGCAGGAGATCGTCTTCGTAGAGGTTGGAAAAGGCAGCGCAGGTCACCAGCGCGACGCGAGGCTGGGCAGTTTCCATCAAATATCCTGCAGGTAGCTTTGAAAGAGCACTGTATCCCTGGGGTTGGTCATGGACGACGTGCAGTGCGCACAGCCTGCCACGCTTTCCTTGCCACTACTTCCAATCGATCCAGAAGAATCGAAATACGCTTTGAGCGCGCTGCGATTAAGGAAAGGCCGGGAATCCAAAGGAGAAAGCCCGGCACCCCGGGCGGTAGCGAAAGCACCAACCCGCAAATGAGTAGGACCAAACCGGTGCCGATGAATCCCACTGACCTCCATAAGCTGCCGCGAGCGCCTTCCCTCCGCCTGGTGCGCTCGTAGTGGTCGAGGAATCGACGGCCCGGTGCACCGTTCTTGACCTCTCGGAACTCCGACTTGATCTTCTGCAGCATCCGCAGGTTCCCCGCTAACATCCATTGGAACGGCCTGTTTCGTGCGCCGCCGCGCCTGGCGACGCAAACCGCAGCGACAAGGCGCGGTGGACTAGTACGAGAAGCACGTACAGCGCCCAGGCGAGGACGATGTCGGCGACGAAAGTGATCAGGTGTGCGAACACTCCGACCAGGAAAAGCGACCGGTTCGCCAGGATGTTCTGCACGGTCTCGACCGTGTCCCCCGGCACGATCAGCTTGGCGAAAACGTAGAACTCGGCGAACGGGACCCCGCCCAGGATCAGCGGGGCGAAGAAGGCGCAAGCGGCGACCAGTGCCGCCTGACGCAGCGTCATTCCCATGCCAGCGCTCGCAATGCAGGGCCGTCCGCCAACAGCGAATGGTCAGCCCCGCGCACTGAATGCTTCATGAAATGTCACCACAGCGTGGGGCAACGTTGGGCCAAATTGTAACGCCTGGAAATACTCCGGAGGAACATCTGGCAGCACCAGGCTGGGCTCAGCCTTGAACCCAAAGCGCGAATAATAGGACGGATCCCCCACCAAAACGCAGCCTGCGGCGCCCCGCTCGCGTAGCAGCCGAAGTGCGGCCTGCATGAGGAGACTGCCGATTCCCTTTCCTTGGAGTTCCGGCTTAACGGAGATTGGGCCGAGCCCATACCAACCCGTGGAGCCATCCGAGATCGACACCGGCGATAGCGCCACATGGCCTACCACTTCCTCGCCCTGCTCGGCCACGAGCGAGATCGTCAGGGCGCCGGCCTTACGCAGGGCCTCAACAATGAACTGTTCAGTGTGCGCCGTGTGCGGTGCCTTCAGGAATGCAGCGGCCGTTACGGCGTGGATAGCCGCAGCATCCGATGGTGATTCCTGGCGGATTACTGGAAGCGCCGAAACCCGGAAAGTCATTCTGTCGTCTTGCCGTCAAAGTGTTCGTTGTCAGCCTCCGCATCCAGTTTTAACGCCATGACGACGAGCTGGCAGTTCTTCGCCGTGTACAGCACCCGGCGGAACTCCTCGTTCTTCACGGCAATGCTCTCGATGTCCTTTACGACGCCTTTCATGATGTTTCTCCTTGGCGCCTATCGCGCGATTTCGGATGCGTGCAAGTGGACAAGCCTCCACTCAGCTGGGAAAGGCAGCGCAAGTCACGAGCGCGACGCGAGGCTGAGCAATTACGGACTTCTCTCTCCGAATTGTCATGCTCCTTGCAATCTACGGTTCGCGCTCAGTGGCGCGTCGCTTTCAACACGTCCGCTGCAGCGCGGCCTTGGACGGCCCTTCCGCGCACGCTGAACGCGACTGCACCCTTGCCTTTATTTTTGACTTCGTACATCAACTCATCTGCGGCCGCGACCGCGTGCTCCGGTGATGTCGCTGAATCCAGCAATGTGACGACGCCAATGCTGCACGTGACCTCGCAATCACTCGCTCCGAGAGCCTCGTTAAATCCGCGTGTGAGCTTCGAAATAGCCCGCTGGGCCCCGTGACTATCAGTATCGGGCAAAATCAGCGCGAACTCGTCGCCGCCAACCCGCGCCGCGGTGTCAACCTCCCGTACTGAACTTCTCAACACACTGCCAATCGCCCGTAACACCCGATCTCCACCAGCGTGACCGTGGGTTTCGTTCACGGCCTTGAAGTCGTCCAAGTCCAAGTACGCAAGCGTGAGCACGCTCTTGCGACGTTGTGCCATTGCCAGATCGTGCTTGAGCCTGCTCTCGAATTCGCGCCGACCGTACAGTCCGGTGAGGTCATCCGTTCGTGCTAGATACTGTTGAGCGCGAAGACTATTGCGGAGTGTCGTTAGCAGCGAGCAGGTGATGAAAAAGAATCCAAATCGGATGAGCGCATTCCAAACAGGGATTGCCGGATGCGAATACTGGTTGCCCGCAGCTAAGTCGGCGATGTACCAGCTCATGCAGGAGAGGACGGCGATGGCAGACCCAGTCCAGCGTCCGGCATACCAGGCCGCTACCGCGACTGGACCGAGGTAGAACAAGGACATCGCCACCTCGTATCCAGTGACGTAATCGACCCCTCCAACTATCAGGACGCCGCACACCGTCAGCGCCAAGATACTGGCGCGAGTAAGGCGGTGGAGGTGCCGATCAAGTGTCCTCAGCGGGTGCATCATCGTCTGGTTGTCCAACGCCACGCATGAGCCGCGCCCGACGGCGATTGACCGGAGCGACAGCGAAGGAAGGAAGCCGTCAAGCGTTGGTCTCCATGCGATTGTTGGAGTTTCATATACCACACAAGGTTGGGGTGGTATTGTGCGGCACGCAACCCTTGGCGATCACCCGGATTTCGTCATTGGCGGTCTCGTCAAGTTCAGTGGGAATGTCCGTTTCGGAGGCATACGCCGGCCCGTTAAACAATTCGCTCCTGAGCACCAAACGATACGCATCAGCTGCGTGGCAACAGTGGCGCAGCTCTTGCGCTTCGCAAAAGGCGTGACACATCAGCTACATGCAATTATTGGGCACCACCACGACAACCTCATAGTCAATTCTTTGTCTTCGCCCAAGATGGCGCTTCACTCTGCTTCAGTTGCTTGGAGTTCCAAAACCTCCCCGTGGAATCACTTATCTGAGCCCGAATACTTCTCCATATTGGCGCGTATTTCTCTAACCATCCTGAGTATCATCGCCGTCAGACGCTGATCAAACGTTTCCGTGGAAACGCGTCAACCGGAACCAGCGTCCCGGCCGTACCAGCTAGCTCCCCTTGCGGGTTTTCTTCGGCAGATACAAATCAGTCAGCGTCCCCTCGAACGCCTCGGCGGCCATGGCCACCGTCTCCGACAGCGTCGGATGCGGGTGCACCGTCAGCCCGATGTCCGCTGCATCGCATCCCATCTCGAGGGCCAGTGCGACCTCGGAAATCAAATCACCTGCATTGGTACCAACAATCCCTGCACCGAGCACGCGGCCCGTCTTCGGCTCGAACAGCAGCTTGGTCATGCCCTCGTCGCGGCCGATGGCGAGCGAGCGCCCGGACGCGGCCCAGGGGAACACGCCCTTCTCGTACTCGACGCCATCTGCCTTTGCCTGGTCCTCGGTGAGGCCGGCCCACGCCACTTCGGGGTCGGTGTAGGCGACGGACGGGATGGCGCGCACATCGAAGGCGCTTTTGTGGCCGGAGGCAACCTCGGCCGCGACCTTTCCCTCGTGGGTCGCCTTGTGGGCGAGCATCGGCTGGCCGATGATGTCGCCGATGGCGAAGATGTGCTCGACGTTGGTGCGCTGCTGCCGGTCCACCGGGATGAAGCCGCGTTCGACCTTGACGCCCGCGGCCGCCGCTTCGATCGCCTCGCCGTTCGGCCGCCTCCCCACGGCGACCAGCACGCGGTCGTAGGTCTGCGGCTTGTCGGGCGCATTCTTGCCCTCGAAGCTCACCTTGATGCCGCCCTTGAGCGCCTTCATCTCGGTGACCTTGGTGCCGGTCATGATCGCTGAGTAGCGCGACTTGATGCGCTTCTCGAGCGGCCGCACAAGGTCGCGGTCGCAGCCCGGCATCAATGTATCCGTGAGTTCGACCACGCTCACCTTGACGCCGAGCGCGTCGTACACGCAGGCCATCTCCAGGCCGATGATGCCGCCGCCGATCACCAGCAGGCTCTTCGGCAGTTCCTCGAGTTCCAGCGCGCCGGTGGAGTCCATGATGCGAGGATCATCGGGTGTGCCGGGCAGGTTCACGGACTCGGAGCCCGCGGCGATGATGCACTGGGCGAAACGCACGACCTGCCTGCCGTCCGGGCCGTCCAGCTCGAGGCGATGCGGGCCGGTGAACTTCGCCGTGCCGCGCAGCACCTTGACCTTGCGCTGCTTCGCGATGGTGTCGAGGCCCTTGGTGAGGCGCCCGACCACGCCCTCCTTCCAGCCGCGCAGCTTGTCGAGCTCGATCTTCGGTGTGCCGAACACGATGCCGTGCCCGGACATGTGGGCCGCCTCCTCGATCACTGCCGCGGCGTGCAGCAGCGCCTTGGAGGGAATGCAGCCCACGTTCAGGCACACACCGCCGAGCGTGTCCCAGCGCTCGATGAGCGTGACGTCACGGCCGAGATCCGCCGCGCGAAACGCCGCCGTGTAGCCGCCCGGCCCCGCACCGAGTACCAGCAGGTCCGCCTCAACATCCGCTGGGGGCCCCTCGTCCGCCGCAGGCGCCGCACGCTTCTCCGCTTCGGACTCGCGCTTACCTGCCGCATCCGTCCCTTCATCATCCTTCTTACCCGCGCTCTCCTCTGTGCCTTTCTCCGCTCGCTCCGCGTCTTCTCCTTCTTCCTCCGCGCGAGACTCTTCTTCTTCCGCGGCCACCACCGCGATCACGTCGCCCTCCGACACGCGATCGCCCTTGCCGACCTTGAGCTCGACGAGCTTGCCGCCGAACGGGGCGGGCACGTCCATGGAGGCCTTGTCGGTCTCCAGCGTGATCAGCGCGTCTTCGGCGGCGACGGTGTCCCCGGCGGCGACCAGCACCTCGATGATTTCGACGTCCTTGAAGTCGCCGATGTCGGGGACGCGGATTTCCTTGCGTTCGCTCATGTGTGCCTCATTCGCGCCGCGCTCAGGCCAGCAACCGGTCCACGTCGGAAAGAATCTCCGCCAGGAAGCGCGTGAAGCGCACGGCCGAGGCGCCGTCAATGACGCGATGATCGTAGGACAGCGACAGCGGCAGCATGAGGCGCGGCACGAATTCGCCGTCCTGCCACACCGGCTGCATCTTGTGGCGCGACACGCCGAGGATCGCCACCTCGGGAGCATTGATGATCGGCGTGAAGAACGTCCCGCCGATGCCGCCGAGGCTGGAAATGGTGAAGCTGCCGCCCTGCATGTCCGCGCCCGCCAGCTTGCCGTCCCTCGCTTTCTCCGACAACTCGCCGAGTTCCCGCGCGACCTGGAACAGGCTCTTGCCCTCGAGGCCCTTGATGACCGGCACCACGAGTCCGCCGGGCGTGTCCACCGCAAAGCCGACATTGAAGTACTGCTTCATGACGAGCTGCTGCCCGTCCGCGTGCAACGAGGCATTGAACTGCGGAAACTCTCGCAGTGCCTTGACGCAGGCGCGCAACATGAACGCGAGGGGCGTCAGCTTCGCGCCCTCCTTCTCGGCATCCGCCTTGAGTTCCTTGCGGGTGCGCTCCATTTCCGTGATGTCCGCTTCGTCGAACTGCGTGACGTGCGGCAGGTTGACCCAGGCGGCATGCAGCCGCGGCCCGGAAATCCGCTGCACACGTGACAGCGGCTTGAGCTCCGTCGGACCGAACTTCGAGAAGTCGACCTCGGGCACGGCGGGCAGGCCCGCGCCGCCGCCGGCCGGCGCGCCTTCGCGCAGCGCCTGCTTCACCCAGGCCTTGACGTCATCGTGCGTGATCCGCCCCTTGACGCCGCTGCCCTTGACCCGGCCGAGGTCCACGCCCATCTCGCGCGCGAACTTGCGCACCGACGGCCCCGCATGCACCTTGGCCGACACCTCGGGCGGCAGCTCCGAACCCGTCGGTGGCTTGCGGACCTCAGCCTCTCGTGCAGTCGCTTCCTTGCCGTGATCCTCGCGCTCCGCCGGTTCCTCCCTGCCTGTATCCTTCTTCCCCGCGCTCTTCTCTGTGCCTTTCTCCGCTCCCCCCGCGTCTTCTTTTGTTTCCTCCGCGCGATCCTCTTCCAATCCCTCGACGACCGCGATGACATCGCCTTGCGAGACACGGTCGCCCTTCTTGACCTTCAGTTCGACCACCTTGCCGGCCGCCGGCGCGGGCACGTCCATGGATGCCTTGTCGGTCTCCAGCGTGATCAACGGGTCCTCGGCGGCGACCTCGTCGCCTGCCTTGACATGCACCTCGATGATCTCGACGTCCTCGAAATCCCCGATATCCGGCACGCGCACTTCGCTGTTGCTGCTCATCGCGCGCCCCTACAGGTCCACCGGATCGGGCTTCTGCGGATCGATACCGTAGCCCTTGATCGCTTTCGTCGCAACCGCGGGCTTGACCTTGCCGTCCGCGGCCAGCGCGGCGAGCGCCGCCGCCACGATGTAGCGGCGGTCCACCTCGAAGTGATCGCGCAGCGCCGCGCGCGCGTCGCTCCTCCCGTAGCCGTCGGTGCCGAGCGTCACAAAGCGCCCCGGTACCCATTCCCGTACCTGGTCCGGCACGGCAGTCATGTAGTCCGTGGCCGCGATGAACGGTCCTTCGCGCCCCTGCAGCGACTGCTCCACGAAGGAGGCCTCGGGCTTGCGCTCGGGATGCAGCCGGTTGCGCCGCGTCACCGACAGGGCGTCGCGGCGCAGCTCGTTGAAGCTCGTCACGCTCCAGATGTCGGCATCGACGCCGTGCTCCTCCTTGAGCAGGTCCGCGGCGCCGATCACCTCGCGCAAAATGGTGCCTGACCCCAATAATTGCACGCGGGGGCGCGTCTTCGCGCCCTTGCCGGCATTGCGCAGCTCGTACATGCCCTTGAGGATGCCTTCGCTTGCGCCTTTCGGCAGGGCCGGATGCCGGTAGTTCTCATTCATGCAGGTGATGTAATAAAACACCCGCTCTTCCTGCTCGAACATGCGCTTCATGCCGTCGTGCACGATCACCGCCAGTTCGCAGGCGTAGGCCGGATCGTAGGAGCGGCAGTTCGGCACGGTGGACGACAACACGTGGCTGTGACCGTCCTGGTGCTGCAGGCCCTCGCCGGCCAGCGTGGTGCGCCCCGCGGTGCCGCCGATCAGAAAGCCGCGGGCCTGCGAGTCGCCCGCCGCCCAGATGAAGTCGCCCACCCGCTGGAAGCCGAACATCGAGTAGAACAGGTAGAAGGGGATCATGTTCACGCCGTGGTTGGCGTAGGCGGTGCCGGCCGCCGTCCACGCGCACAGCGCGCCGGCCTCGTCGATGCCGATCTGCAGGATCTGCCCCGTCTTGTCTTCCTTGTAGAAGCTCAGCGTGTCGGCATCCTGTGGCGTGTAGAGTTGTCCCTCGCGGGACCAGATGCCGAATTGCCTGAACATGCCGTCCATGCCGAAGGTGCGTGCCTCGTCGGGCACGATCGGCACGACGTTCTTGCCGATGCCCTTGTCACGGCACAGCGCGGTCAGCATGCGCACCATCGCCATGGTGGTCGAGATTTCGCGCTCGCCGGAGCTCTCGAGCTGGCCCTTGAAGATCTCCTCGAGCTTCGGGATCTTCAGCTTGGGCGCCTTGGAAATACGCCGCGGCAGATAGCCGCCGAGCGCCTCGCGGCGTTTCTGGAGGTAACGGATCTCCGGGCTGTCGTCCGCCGGCTTGCGGAACGGCACGCCAGCGATCTCCTCGTCGGAAATCGGCAGATCGAAACGGTCCCGGAACGCCTTGAGGTCGTCCAGGTCGAGCTTCTTCTGCTGGTGAGCGATCATCCGGCCTTCGCCGGCTGCACCCATGCCGAAGCCCTTGACTGTCTTCGCAAGGATCACCACCGGGCGACCCTCGGTCTCGACAGCCTCCTTGTAGGCCGCATGGACCTTGCGGCGGCTGTGCCCGCCGCGATGCAGGTTCCAGATCTCGGCATCCGACATGTTGGCGACCATCGCCTTGAGCTCGGGATACTTGCCGAAGAAATGCTCGCGCACGTAGGCGCCGTCCTTGGACTTGAAGTTCTGGTAATCGCCGTCCACGCATTCTTCCATGCGCTTGCGCAGCAGGCCGTTTGCGTCGCGCGCCAGGAGCGCGTCCCACCCCTTGCCCCAGACCACCTTGATGACTTTCCAGCCGGCGCCCTGGAAGGCGGCCTCGAGCTCCTGAATGATCTTGCCGTTGCCGCGCACCGGTCCGTCGAGCCGCTGCAGGTTGCAGTTGATGACGAACACCAGGTTGCCGAGCCCTTCGCGCACCGGCAGGCCGATCTCGCCCATCGACTCGGGCTCGTCCATCTCGCCGTCGCCGAGGAAGGCCCACACCTTGCGGTCGGAAGGCTCGACCAGGCCGCGGTGCTCAAGGTACTTGATGAACTTCGCCTGGAAGATCGCCTGCATCGGGCCGAGGCCCATGGACACCGTCGGGAACTGCCAGTACTCGGGCATCAACCAGGGATGCGGATACGACGAAAGCCCCCCGCCGACTTCCTGGCGGAACTTCAGCAGGTCTTCCTCGCCGAGGCGTCCCTCGAGGAACGACCGCGCGTAAATGCCGGGCGCCGAGTGGCCCTGGATGAAGATCATGTCGCCGCGGTTGTCCTCGGAGGCGCCGCGCCAGAAGTGATGGAAGCCCACTTCGTAGAGCGTCAGCGAGGACGCATAGCTGGCGATATGCCCACCGTACTCGGAACTCTCCTTGTTGGCATGCACGACCATCGCCATGGCGTTCCAGCGCAGCCACGCCTCGATGCGCTTCTCCATCTCGCGATCGCCGGGATAGGACGGTTCGCGCGCCACCGAGATGGTGTTCAGATATGCGGTATTGGGGCCGAACGGCAAATAGTGCCCGGCGCGCCGCACGTGGTCGATGAGGCGCTCCACGAGCCAGTGGGCGCGCTCGCCACCATGCGCCTGCAGCACGGAGTCGATCGACTCCAGCCACTCGCGCGTTTCGTCCGGATCTTCGTCGTGAAAACTCGGGTCGTACGACATTTTCTACCGGCTCCCTCGCGGTGGGAGCGACCAGGTCCTACAAGGGTCGCTCGGATGAATCTTTGCGGTCTTGCTGCTACGATGGCGCCCTGCAACAAAGGCGTCGCTGGGCGAGTCGCGACCGTCGTTGTTATCGCTTCGATATCTTCGGGGCTGCCCCTGGTGAGGTCAAGGATCACTCATGACGAGTCTGCTGCCGGAAGGCCCTCTGCCGCGTGTCGTGCGGCGCCGTGACGCCAGGACGCTGCCTCATCTCGACCACCTGCTCGTCATCGTCGCGGAGAACTCCCCCAGGAGCGTCTGGGCATCGATTCCGGGCGGCGCCGCGCTGGCAACCGCCGTGCGACGCAGGCAGCTGACCAAGCCCGGGGCGGTCTGTACGCTGCACCTCGACGACCCCTGCCCGGTGACGATCGGGATTGCCGCGCCCGACGCCGCGCCCTTCGCCTGGCTGACGCTTGCGCGCAAGCTTGCCGCCGAGGTCCGCACCAGCCGGCCGGCCAAGGTCGGCGTCATGACCGCGGGCGCGCCGGCGGAGATCGCGCCCGCCTGGCTGGAAGCGGCGATTTCCGGCCTCCTTGCCGCGGCGGGACTCATGCCCCGATTCCGCAGCGACGACCGCCCTGCCCCGACGCGCCTGTCCACCATCACGCTGCTCGATGACGCGCCGGCACTGGATATCGAGCGGATTCGCGCCGAGGCGGAAGGCAATTACCTGGCACGCTGGCTGACCGCGCTGCCGCCGAACCGCCTCGACGCGGCAAGCTACCGCGGCCTGCTCGAAGAGCTCGCCATGCGCGAGGGCTGGCAGTTCTCGTTTCTCGACGAACGGGCGCTGGCGGAGCTCGGCGCGGGCGCCTTTCTCGCCGTCGCGCGCAGCAATCCACACCGCGACGCGGGCATCGCCTGCCTCAAGTACCGTCCCACGGGACCCACCGGCGATGTCCCGCACGTCGCGCTGGTCGGCAAGGGTATCTGCTTCGACACCGGCGGGACCAACCTCAAGACCTTTCGCAGCATGCTCGACATGCACGAGGACATGCAGGGCAGCGCGGTCGCGCTCGGCGCCCTGCTCGCCCTGACGCGGATCGGCTATGGCCGGCCCGTGGATTGCTGGCTGGCCATCAGCGAGAATCACATCGGACCCGATGCCTACAAGTCGCGCGACGTGATCAGCGCCGTCAACGGCGTGACGATCGAGGTCATTCACACTGACGCCGAAGGGCGCCTCGCGCTGGCGGACGCGCTCGCGCTCGCCGCGCGTGACAAGCCCGAGCTGATTATCGATTACGCCACGCTCACCGGCGCCTGTGTCTCGGCGTTGACCCACCGCTACAGCGGCGTGTTCGGCAACCGGCCGAACGTCGTCGAGGCCGCGGTGGCGGCCGGCCGTGCCAGCGGCGAGCGCATCTGGCCGTTCCCGATGGACGAAGACTTCGACGAGGCGCTGGAAAGCGGCGTGGCCGACGTGCTGCAGTGCTCGGTGGACAACGACGGCGATCACATCCTCGCCGCGCGCTTTTTGCAGCGCTTCATTCCCAAGGACACGCCCTGGCTGCACATCGACCTGGCCGCCGGGCACAACAAGGGCGGCCTCGCGCACGTCCCGACCGCGCAGACCGGCTTCGGCGTGCGTCTCACGCTCGCGATGCTCGTCGACCAGGCTTTCGCGGCCGCTCCACGCGAGGACGGAAGTCCATGACGCTGCGCATGCGCCGGCCGGACGACTGGCACCTGCACCTGCGCGATGGTGCGCTGCTGGCCGCGGTCTTGCCCCACACCGCGGCGCGCTTCGCACGCGCCATCGTGATGCCCAACCTGTCGCCGCCGGTGACCACGACGGCGGCCGCGCTGGCCTACCGGGAGCGGATCCTGGCGGCGCTGCCGAAGGGCTCGAGATTCGAGCCGATGATGACCTTGTACCTGACGGACAATACGCCCGTGACGGAGATCCACCGCGCCCGCGACAGCGGCTTCATCGCGGGCGTCAAGCTGTACCCCGCGGGTGCGACAACGAACTCGGACTCCGGCGTGACCGACCCGGCCCGCTGCGGCGAGGCGCTCGCGGCTATCGAGGAGGTGGGCCTCGTATTGCAGGTCCATGGCGAAGTGACGGACGCCGCGGTCGACGTGTTCGATCGCGAGCGCGTGTTCATCGAGCGCGTCCTGGACCCCGTGACCCGACAACACCCGCGGCTGAAGGTGGTACTCGAACACGTCACGACCGCGGACGGCGTCGATTTCGTGCGCAAGGGCCGAGCGGGCATCGCCGCGACGATCACGCCGCAGCACATGCTGCTGAACCGCAACGCGCTGTTTGCGGGCGGGCTGCGGCCGCACAACTACTGCCTGCCCGTGCTCAAGGCCGAGCATCATCGCGAGGCCGTGCTCGCCGCCGCCGTCAGCGGCAACGAGCGCTTCTTTCTCGGCACCGACAGTGCGCCGCACACCAGGCGCCAGAAGGAATCCGACTGTGGCTGCGCAGGGATCTATTCCGCGCCGGTGGGGATCGAGGCCTACGCAGAGGCCTTCGAGGCGGCCGGCGCACTGCCGCGACTGGAGGCCTTCGCGAGCGAGTTCGGCGCGCGGTTCTACGGGCTGCCCCTGAACGACGACGAAATCGTGCTGGAGAGACGCGCATGGCGGCCGCCGGCAGAATATATTGCAGGTGACGAGCGCCTCGTGCCGTTCCGCGCCGACGAACCTGTCCGCTGGGCGCTTGCCGGAACGCCGTCGTGAGCGACGACCCGACCCAACCGCTCGACCGGGACCGCATCGCCACGCACCCGATGGCACAACGATTCCGCGGTTTCCTGCCGGTGGTCGTGGATGTGGAGACCGGCGGATTCAACCCGCGTACCGATGCCCTGCTGGAGATCGCGGCGGTGTTGATCGAGCTGCAGGCAGACGGCAGCTTCATGCCGGGCGAGACGTATCGCTACCACGTCAAGCCGTTCGAAGGCGCCAACCTCGAGGCCGCCTCGCTGGAGGTCAACGGTATCGACCCGTATCACCCGCTGCGTCCGGCCCTGCCGGAGCGCGACGCGCTGCAGCGAATCTTCCGCGAAGTCCGCGCGGCAGTGCGCGCGCAGGACTGCAGCCGCGCGATCCTCGTCGGCCACAACGCATTTTTCGATCTGCATTTCCTGAATGCCGCGATCGAGCGCTGCGGGATCAAGCGCAACCCCTTTCACCCGTTCTCCAGTTTCGACACGGCGACGCTGGGCGGGATCGCCTATGGCCAGACCGTACTGTCACGCATCGTGACAGCGGCCGGACTCGAGTGGGACAGCAGTTCCGCGCACTCGGCGGCCTACGACGCACGCATCACCGCCGAAGTCTTCTGCGCGATCGTCAACCAGTTTCGCGGGATGTACGAGAAGGCCAGGGGATGAAGAAGGGGAGGATGGGGACACTGCTTTAAAGCAGTGTCCCCTTCTTAAAGCAGTGTCCCCTTCTCTGCTTCGCCGAGCAGCTTCTTCAGCTCGCCGGAGTGATACATCTCAACGATGATGTCGCAGCCGCCGACCAGTTCGCCATTGATGTAGAGCTGCGGGTAGGTCGGCCAGTTCGAATACGCCTTCAGCCCCTCGCGGATCTCCGCATCCTCGAAGATGTTGAAAGTCGCGAATTCCGCTTCGCAGGCGCGCAGCGCCGCCACCGCCTGCGCCGAGAAGCCGCATTGCGGGAAATCGGGGTTGCCCTTCATGAACAGCAGGACGGGGTTGGACGCAAGCGTTGTGCGGATCCGCTCGTTGAGTTCTGCCATCGCCACTGTCTCCTGGTTAAACATGTTGATTCGTGCCATCGTGTGCCTCACTTGGCGGGTTCGCGCACGATCCTGATTTCGTTGCGCACGGATTTGACGCCCTCGACCGACGCGGCGAGCCGTTCCGCCTGCTCTCGCGGGAGACTGCTGCTTACCTCGCCGTTCAGCGTCACGATGCCCTCGTAGGTCGCGACTTTTATCTGCAGGCCATCGACATACTTGTCGGCGATCAGGCGGGATTTCACAGCCGTGGTGATGCGACCGTCGTCGGCGATGACCGCCACCGTGCGATCGTCCTTGCCGACATAGTACGCACCGGCCGCGGCGCCGCCGACCACGAGCGGCACGCACGCGGTCACCGACAGCAGTGCCAAAGACCCCAACAACGCTGCGAGCACCTTCATGGCGACGCCAATCGAGCCGGGTTCAATCGAGATTCTTCGCGACAAAGTCCCAGTTGACCAGCTGCCAGAATGCCTCGAGATACTTCGGCCGCGCATTGCGGTAGTCGATGTAATAGGCGTGCTCCCAGACATCGCAGGTGAGCAGTGGCGTGTCATTGCCGGTCAGCGGCGTATCGGCATTCGCGGACTGGATGATCGCAAGCTCGCCGTCCTCCCGCTTGACGAGCCAGGTCCAGCCCGAGCCGAACAGGGTCACCGCCCGGTCGGAGAACTGCTTGTGGAATGCGTCGAAGGACCCGAAGGCCGTGTCGATCGCCTTGCCGAGATCTCCGTCGGGCTTGCCGCCGCCTTTCGGCGACAGGCAATTCCAGTAGAACGTGTGATTCCAGACCTGGGCCGCATTGTTGAATACCCCTCCGGACCCGCTGCGAACGATGTCCTTCAGCGAGGCCTTCTCGAACTCCGTGCCATCGATCAGGCCGTTGAGTTTTTCGACGTAGGTCCGATGGTGCTTGCCGTAGTGGTACTCGAGGGTCTCGCGGGAGATGTGCGGTTCCAGGGCATCCATCGCATAGGGAAGTTCAGGCAGGGTGTGTGCCATTGCGGCCTCCTGGAAAATCATAGCTGTCTGAATTTCGGGACAAACGCCCCGAACGAAGGCCTGCAAGTATACCAGACGCATCTGCCGGGCCATGGCGAGGAACGCCACGTTCGAACGGCTCGGGATATACTGCCGGCCGCCCAGCCCGAGGACCCCGGATGCCGCACCCTGAGCTCCCCAAGGACATCGCAAAGGTAGTCGCGTACGCGCTCGCGGAGGACATCGGGCGAGGCGATGTCACGGCGGATCTCCTGCCGCGGGAGTCGCGTGCCGTCGCCACCGTCATTGCGCGGGAGGACGCCGTACTGTGCGGCACCGCATGGTTCGGTGAGGTGTTCGCGCAGCTGGACAGCCGGATCGCGATCGCATGGTTCGCAGGCGACGGCATGACGATCGAGCCGGACATGGAGCTGTGCCGGCTCGAGGGCCCTGCCCGCCCCCTGCTCAGCGGGGAACGCACGGCGCTGAATTTCCTGCAGATGCTGTCTGGCACGGCGACGACCGCGCGCCGCTACGCCGATGCCGTGGCCGGCACCGGGTGCCGCATCCTGGACACGCGCAAGACGGTACCGGGCCTGCGTGCTGCGCAGAAATACGCCGTGGCCTGCGGCGGTGCTACGAATCACCGCCAAGGCCTCTACGACGCGATCCTCATCAAGGAGAATCACATCATCGCGGCCGGGGGAATCAGCGCGGCCCTGCGCGCGGCGCGTGACGCCCACCCGGACCTCAGTGTCGAGATCGAGGTCGAATCCGCGGCGGAGCTCGAGGCGGCCCTGGCCGGCGGGGCGGACATCGTGTTGCTCGACAACTTCGGGCCCGACGCCCTGCGAGACGCCGTCAGGCGCACGCGGGCGCGGCCGGACTGTACGACGCGGCTCGAGGCCTCGGGAGACGTCCGCCTGGACAACGTCCGCGAGATCGGCGCGACGGGCGTCGACTTCGTGTCGGTCGGCCGATTGACCAAGCACGTGCGCGCCATCGACCTGTCGATGCGGTTTCGTCTCGACGAGGCGGCCGGCGCCTGAAGATTCTTGTTGCAGTGCACTAGGCGCGTTCTGCCTGCCGCGCACCGCCCGCCGCGCGAAGGGCCCGGATTTGAGCCTCCGGGCGGCTGCAATGGTTCGCTCACCGAGTCCATTTTGCACCGCGAAATGCCCGACCCAACACGCGTTTGAAAACGCCGCGTAGCGGCTTGCCGGGCCCGCTGAACGTGGGTTATAAGCGGATGACGCGCTGCGGAAAACCGCATCGCAGCCTGCCCCCGCGGGCCTGGCCGACACTGGCGGAGAGCACCATGTCCGGAATTACCTGGCTATTACTGTCCCTGGTCGCGATCGGCATCCTCGCCTACCGGCGCAGCACCCTGCCCACGTGGACCGGTGCCGCCGCAATCCTGTTGCTCGCGATGCAGCTCGCGGGAGGCGGTCTCGCGCTCGCGCCGTGGGTCGTTTTTGCGGTCATCGCCGCGCTCCTGAACGTCAGGCCCGTCCGCCGCGCCTTGCTGAGCAAGCCGCTGCTCAACTGGTTCAGGTCGGTGTTGCCGCCGATGTCGGCCACCGAAAAAGACGCCATCGACGCCGGCACCGTCTGGTGGGATGCGGAGCTGTTCACCGGGCGCCCCGACTGGAACGCCCTGCTGCGCACGCCCCGCTCCGAGCTTGACGCCGAGGAGCAGGCCTACCTGGACGGGCCGGTGGAAGAACTGTGCCGCATGCTCGATGACTGGAAAATCAACCGCGAGCTGGAAGACCTGCCCGCCGAGGCGTGGGACTTCCTCGCCAGGCACCGCTTCTTCGCCATGATCATCCCGAAGGAGTACGGCGGTCTCGAGTTTTCCGCGCGCGCGCAATCCGAGGTCGTGCTGAAGGTCGCCAGCCGCAGCGGCGCAGCGGCCGTGACCGTCATGGTGCCGAACTCGCTCGGCCCGGGCGAGTTGCTGATGCACTACGGCACGACCGAGCAGAAGCAGCACTACCTGCCGCGCCTGGCGCGCGGCGAGGATATTCCGGCATTTGCCCTCACCGGGCCCTGGGCCGGGTCGGACGCGGGCTCGATGCCGGACGTGGGCATCGTCTGCAAGGGCGAGTACAAGGGCAAGGAGGTGCTGGGGTTCCGTGTCACCTGGGAAAAACGCTACATCACGCTCGGCCCGATCGCGACGCTCCTGGGGCTGGCGTTCAAGGCACGCGATCCCGACGGGCTGCTCGGCGGGCCGAAGGATCTCGGCATCACCTGCGCGCTGATCCCGACGGACACGGCCGGGGTCGAAATCGGCCGGCGCCACAACCCGGGCGGCGCGTTCCTGGTCGGGCCCAACAGCGGCCGCGACGTGTTCGTGCCGATGGACTGGGTCATCGGCGGACAGGCCCAGGTCGGCAACGGCTGGAAAATGCTGATGGACTGCCTGTCGGTGGGCCGTGCCATTTCGCTGCCCGCGCTCAGCACGGGATGCGCCAAGGTGGCGGCGCGCATGACGGGCGCCTATGCACGTGTGCGCCGCCAGTTCCGTATCCCGATCGGCCGCTTCGAAGGAATCGAGGAACCGCTGGCGCGGATCGGCGGCGTGACGTACCGGATGGACGCCGCACGCATCCTCACGGCCACCGCGCTGGATCTCGGCGGCAAGCCGTCCGTGCTGTCCGCAATCCTGAAGTACAACAACACCGAGGCCATGCGTCTCACCGTCAACGACGCGATGGACGTCCATGCCGGGCGCGCCGTGTGCCTCGGGCCGCGCAACTACCTCGCGCAGAGCTACCAGACGGTGCCCGTGGCGATCACGGTCGAAGGCGCCAACATCCTGACCCGGACCATGATCATCTTCGGCCAGGGGGCGATCCGCTGCCATCCCTACGTGCTGAAGGAAATGCTGGCAGCGGCCGACGAGGACGGCGCGGCCGGGCTCAAGGCCTTCGACGAGGCATTCTTTGCGCACGCGGGCTTCACGCTCAGCAACCTGGTGCGCTCGTTCATCCTCGCGCTGAGCGGCGCCCGCTTCGTCCGGGCGCCGGACCTCGGCCCGACCGTGCCGTATGCCCGGCGCCTGACGCGGATGAGCGCCTCCTTTGCCCTGCTCGCGGATGTCGCGATGCTGTCGCTCGGCGGCGACCTGAAGCGACGCGAGAAGATCTCGGGACGCTTTGCCGACATCTTGAGCCACCTCTACATGGCCTCGGCCGTGCTCAAGCGCTACGAGGACGACGGCCGACCGGAAGGCGACCTGCCGCTGGTGCGTTGGGCGCTCGATGACTCCCTGGCGATCATCGAGGACCGCCTGGACGGCATCCTGCGCAACTTCCCCTTGCGCGGCATAGGCGCCGCGCTGCGCCCGTTCGTGCTGCCGCTGGGCCGGCGTCACCGGGGCGCCTCGGACCGGCTGGGGCACGAGGTTGCCGGATTGTTGCTCAGCCCGTCGGCAACGCGCGATCGCCTTACCGCCGGGCTGTTCATCGAGATGCGCGCGGACGACCCGATGGGCCTGATGGAGCTGGCACTGGAGAAAGTGATCGCGGCCGAGCCCGTGGAACGCAAGCTTGCCGCCGCGCTCGGGGCGAGCGTAACCATGGTCAACATGGAGGCGGTGCTGGCCAAGGGCGTCGCCGGCGGCGTCATCAACGAGCTCGAGGCGGAGACCGTGCGCGAGGCGCTGGCGATCACTGCGGCGGCGATCGCCGTGGACGACTTTCCGGGGCCGGCGAAGAAGAAGGCCGGCCAGCAGGCGGCGTGACGGCCGGCGAAACGCGGCCAGGCGGGCGCGGTCAGCGAACCTCGAGGATGGCGAACTCCGGGTCCATGATGCGGCGCGGTTCGCCGACGCCGTAGCCCTGGGCATAGTCGACGCCCATGCCCCGCAGCATGGTGATCAGTTCCTTGTTCTCGACGAACTCGGCAATGGTCTGTTTGCCGGTCAGGTGACCGATCTCGTTGATGGAGCGCACCATTTCGCGGTCGATGGGGTCGTGCAGGATTTCCTTCACGAAACTGCCGTCGATCTTGAGGAAATCCACCGGGAAGTGCTTCAGGTAGCCGAATGACGACAGCCCGGTACCGAAATCGTCGAGCGCGAACTTGCAGCCGAGCTCTTTCAGCGAGTTGATGAAGCGGTTGGCCTGGGAATAGCTCGCGATCGCGGCCGTCTCGGTGATCTCGAAACAGATCTTCGAGGCGTCCAGCCCGCTGCGCTCGAACTGCTCGATGACGAAAGGCAGGAACTTGTCGTCGCACAGGCTCTGCCCGGACAGGTTGATCGAGCACATCGCGAGGCGTTCGCGCTCGTCGGCCTCGGACACGAGCCAGCGGAAGGCGTTCGTAATCACCCAGCGGTCGATGCTCGGCGTCAGGCCGTAGCGCTCGGCCGCATTGATGAACACGTCCGGCGCGATGATCTGGCCCTGCTCGTCGCGCATCCGCAGCAGCAGCTCGTAGTGGGCGCCGGTCGACTGGTCCTGCAGCGGCATGATCGGCTGGCGGAACAGCTCGAAGCGCGATTCCTCGAGCGCGTTGTTGATGCGCGCCGCCCATTGCATTTCCCGTCGCCGCCGCATCAGGTCGATGTCGTTTTCCTGCCACGTCTGGACGCGGTTGCGTCCCGATTCCTTGGCTGCCGCGCAGGCGCTGTCCGCGGCCGTCAGGAGCTCCGCGACGCTGGCGGATTCCGGCGCGATCGGCACCACGCCGATGCTCGCCCCGAGCCTGAAACTGCGGTCCTCCCAAACGAAACGGAAGTCCTGCACCGCCTTGAGGAGCGCTTCCGCCGTGTCGATCGCCTCGTCGAGCGTGCAGTTCTCCAGCAATACGCCGAACTCGTCGCCGCCGAGCCTCGCGAGCGTGTCGCGCCAGCGGATCTTGGACTTCAGCAACGCCCCGAGCTGGCCGAGCAACGCATCCCCCGCCATGTGGCCGCAGGAATCGTTGATGATCTTGAACTGGTCGAGGTCCATGTAGCAGAGTGCGTACTGTGCCTCGCGCGCCCTCCCCATTTTCAGTGCACGCTCGAGACGCGACTCGAACTCGCGCCGATTCACGAGCCCGGTCAGCATGTCGTGGCTGGCGTGATACGAAAGCCGGCGGTTCAGCTCGCGGGCCTCGCTGACGTCATGGAACACCAGCACGCCGCCGATCACCTGGCCCATGTCGTTACGGATCGGCGCCGCACAGCTCTCCACGTACAGCTCGTTGCCGTCGCGCCGGATCAGCAGCGTGGGGCGCATCGACTTGTAAAGCCGGTCGCGCCTGATTGCCACCGATAACGGGTTTTCCATCGGCTCGCAGGTTTCCTCGTGGAAGCTGCGGAAAATCTCGTCCACCGAGCGGCCCGAGGCGTCATCGAGGCTCCAGCCGGTGAGTTCCTGCGCGACCGGGTTGAGGTACTCGATGCGACAGTCGGAGTCCGTGGTAATGACGCCGTCGCCGATGGATTGCAGCGTGATCTGCGCATTCTGCTTCTCGCGGAACAGCGCCTCTTCGTAAAGCTTCTGGTCCGTGATATCGAGCTCGACGCCGACCAGGCGCAACATCCGGCCCTCGTCGTCCACCATGGCCTTCGCCCGACTCATCACCCAGCGCCAGTCGCCGGACTTGTGGCGCATGCGGTGGACGCTTTCGAACAGCTCCGACTTGCCTTCCAGGTGATCGCGAATCTTGCCCTGCACCCGGACCATGTCCTCGGGATGCACGAGCTGGCGCCAGTCGGGCATGTCCTCGTCGGCCTCGCCCTCCCCGTAGCCCATCATGATCTTCCAGCGTGGCGAGAAGCGAATGATGTTGGTCTCGACGTCGAAGTCCCACACCCCGTCGTTCGAGGCGTGGCGCGTCAATTCCTCGCGCTCGTAGATATCGCCGAGCTCGCGCCCGAGCTTCAGCCGCGTCAGCGCGGCGGAGAGGCTTGCGCCGACCAGCTTGAGCAACAGGTAGACATCGACGTGCCAGCTTTCGACCGGCCGCGCCGACAGCACGCCGAGCACGCCGCCCAGCCGCCCGTGAATATCCAGGCCGGCGAACAGCGCTGCGCCCGCGCCCATCTCGCGCATCAGGGCGGCCTCGCCCGCGAGCGGCGCCGCGAGGCGGCTCGCATCGCGAATCTCCACCAGGCGCATGTGGCCGAACTTGCTGCTGAGCCACTCGAGGTCGGCCATGCGGTGGCCTGCGAGCCGCTCCGGCCGGCAACCCGCAAGCACGGTGGACGCGTGGCTGACGCGGTCGAAGGCCGCGCTGTCCTCCGTCAGGAGGGCGAAACAGACCGAGTCCGCACCGATCGCGTCGCGGATCACCTCGAGCGATTCACTCAAGGTTTCCTCGGCATTTTCGGGATCGAGATTGAGAAGGTCGACCGCCACTTTCGTGATGGCGGGATTCAGGCCGACCCGCGACGGGGTCGCCCGGCTCCTGCGAATGGCAGCGCCCAGATCCGCGCTGATCCGGGCCACCGCGTCCGGCGACTGTTGTTCGCTCATGCAGGGTCCAAATGTAGGGCCTTAAGAATTACCTGTAAGTCCTTGTTCCTGCCGATTTCTTTCTGGAACGGCATTCTGGACATTGTGCGCAAAGATTACAAGAGCTTGCGCCCGGATCTCAGGAACAGTGTCACAGTTAAGCGCAAGGTTTTATCTGGCAATGCCCCGGACAGAAGACTACCCTGAAATTGAGAGGCGTGGATTTACGCGCGTTACCGCCTGGCGGCGCGCTTTCGGCATGGAGATGGCAAAACTATGAACGATGTCTGGGTTGTCGTGGCGTCAAGCACCCGTTGCCGGATCTTCACTCAGCACAAGCATAGTCACCCTCTCCAGCAGATCGCAGAAATCGAGCATCCCGAAGGCCGCCTGCGGGGCCGCGCCTTTGCCTCCGGCCGGCCCGCCCGCAGCTTCGACAGCGGCGGCCACGGCCGGCACGTGATGGGCCAGCACGTGGACGCGCACGAACAGGAGAACATCCGGTTCGCCAAGACGGTCGCCACGAAAATCGACGCCGCGCGCAAGAAGGATTGCTTCGGGAGGCTGGTGCTCGTCGCGGATCCGCGCTTCCTCGGGCATCTGCGCCAGGGGTTGTCGCAGGCGACGCGGCACCGGCTGACCACCGAGCTGCACAAGAATCTTGCCGATGCCGACGCGCAGTCGATTCGCGAGGCCCTGCCGTTCCGGATCTGACCGCCGCGCGCGGTAAACTCAGTGCACTTCGCAGTCCGGCGGCGCGCTCTGCTCTTCGCCGCCCAGGGCAAGGTTGACCGCCTCGCCGACGCAGTGCGGGCAGATCGTCAGGTAAACACCCTGGTCATCGACGTTCACTTCGAATGTGACGGATTGCTCGCCTACGAAGACGTCCAGCTGACCGTCTTCCTGCAGTTCCCGGATTGACTCCGCGATCGTTCTCCAGCGCGTCATTGGTGCTCTCCCCCGGTGCCACGGATATCTTCCCACAGCGGTGGCCGGGCCGCCACGTGGCTCCCGAGGGGTGCCGGCATCACTCGATGCGGACCACCTTGATATCGAAGTGCAGCGTTTCACCTGCCAGGGGATGGTTCAGGTCGACGACCGCGCTGTCCTCATTGATCTCGGTCACCTTGGCATGAATGGGTTCGCCCTGCGGTCCCTGTCCCATCAGCCTGGCGCCCTCACGGCGGGCATCCTCCGGAATGATCTCCAGCGGCACGGTCTGAAAGCCCTCCTCCTGCACCGGGCCGTAGCCTTCCTCCGGCGTCAGGGTGACTTCGCGGGTTTCGTCTGCCTTCATGCCGAGCAACTTCGTTTCCAGCGCCGGCAGAATCTGCTGCTCGCCATGGACATACACCAGCGGCTCGCCGCCGACGTTGCTGTCGGCGGTGGACCCGTCAGCCAGTTTAAGCGTGTATTCGATGCTGACAGTGTTGCCGTCGCTGACCACGGGGGCATCCTCCTGCGCCTGCAGGGGCGCTCCGGTGAGTAACAAATTAAAGGCCGCAAACGCGGCCACAGGCGCTTTGATCAAAGCGTGATCCTCCGCTAACAGATGTTGCAATGCATCGAGTTTATCACACGGGGCCGTCCGGCCGCGTCAGGGACGCACCTGGCCTGTGCCCATGACCCGGTACTTGAAGCTGGTCAACTGCTCCACGCCCACGGGCCCGCGGGCGTGAACGCGGCCCGTCGCGATGCCGATTTCCGCGCCCATGCCGAACTCCCCGCCGTCGGCGAACTGCGTGGATGCATTGTGCAGCACGATGGCGCTGTCGACCTCGTCCAGGAATCGTGCGGCCACCTCGGGATCGGCGGCGACGATGGACTCGGTGTGGCCTGAGCCATATTTGCCGATATGGCGGATAGCGCCCTCCACGCCGTCCACCACGCGCAACGAGATCACCGCGTCAAGGTACTCCGTGCGCCAGTCGGCTTTGCTCGCGGGTCGCACGCGCGCATCAGACTCCTGCGCAACGTCGTCGCCCCGCACCTCGCAGCCGGCGGCGAGAAGCGCGTCGACCAGCGGCGCGAGGTGAGTCGCCACGCACGCCCGGTCGACCAGCAGCGTCTCGGCCGCGCCGCAGATCCCCGGGCGGCGCATCTTGGAGTTCAGCACGATCTGCTCGGCCATATCGAGCTCGGCGCTCCCGTCCACGTACACGTGACAAATGCCCTCGAGATGGCCGATGACCGGGACGCGTGCGTCGCGCTGCACCCGCTCGACCAGGCTTCGCCCGCCGCGCGGCACGACGATATCGACCCTGCCTCCCAGCCCGCCGAGCAGGTATCCGACGGCCGCGCGATCGCGCGTCGGGACCATCTGCAGGGCGGCCGGCGGAAGCCCCACCTCGCGCACCGCGGCGGCCAGGCAGGAATGGATGGCGCGACTCGACGCAAAGCTCTCCGACCCGCCGCGCAGGATCGCCGCATTGCCCGACTTCAGGCACAGGGCCCCCGCGTCGGCTGTCACGTTCGGACGACTCTCGTAAATGATGCCGATGACGCCCAGCGGCACGCTCACGCGCCGGATCAGCAGGCCGTTCGGGCGCGTCCATTCGGCCAGCACGCGCCCCAGCGGGTCCGGCAGCATCCTGACCTGATCGACGCCCGCGGCCATGGCCTCGACGCGCGCTTCATCCAGCCGCAGGCGGTCCAGCAGCGCGGCCGACAGCCCGCGGGCCCGCGCCGCCTCGATGTCGTTCGCGTTGGCCGCGAGTATCCGCCCGGCATCGGCCCGCAACAGCGATGCCACCGCCTGGAGCGCCGCATCGCGCAGACCTGCCGGCGCCCGCGCCAGCGCCACTGCAGCTTCGCGCGCCTGCTGCCCGATTCCCGACATCAACCGGTCGAGATCCGTTTCATCGTCCCGGGCCATCAGGTCAACCATGACGCGTCACCATCGCGAGATCATTGCGGTGCACCAGTTCCTCCCGCCCGCGGTAGCCGAGCACCGCCTCGATCTCGCCGCTGCGCAGGCCCATTATGCGGATTGCGTCGGCGGAGCCATAGGCCGCCAGGCCGTGCGCGAGCGCACCGCCGCCGGGGTCGCGGATCAGGACGGTATCGCCGCGGTCGAACTCACCGTTGATCCGCAACACGCCTGCCGGCAGCAGGCTCTTGCCCTTCGCCAGCGCGGCGGCAGCCCCTTCGTCCACGACGATCTCGCCGCGCGGCTGCAGGGATCCGGCAATCCACTGCTTGCGCACGCGCGCCTGGCTGACGGTCGCGACGAACCAGGTGCACCTGGCGCCCTCCTCGACCGCCCTGACGGGATGCCTGACCCGGCCGGAGGCAATCACCATGTGACAGCCCGCCGCGAGCGCGATGCGCCCGGCCGCGATCTTGGTGATCATGCCGCCGGAGCCGAAGTCTGTCGCCGCAGTACCGGCCATGGCCTCGATCTCCGGCGTCACGGCGTGCACTTCGGGCACCAGCCGCGCAGCGGGATCGCGGGCCGGGTCGGCGGTATGCAGCCCGTCCGTATCGGACAGCAGCAGCAGGCAGTCGGCCCCGATCATCTGTGCGACGCGCGCCGCGAGGCGGTCGTTGTCGCCATAGCGGATTTCCTCGGTCGCCACGGTGTCGTTCTCGTTGATCACCGGGACCGCGCCGAGGGCGAGGAGTGTCTCGAGTGTGCGCCGCGCGTTGAGGTAACGACGGCGCTCCTCCGTGTCGCCGAGCGTGAGCAGCAGTTGCGCCACCGGGACATCGTGGCGGCCGAGCGCCTCCTGCCAGGCGTGCGCGAGCCTGATCTGTCCCGCGGCGGCGGCGGCCTGGCTTTCCTCGAGCCGCAGCGTGCCGCTGCGCAGCCCCAGGTGCCGGCGACCGAGCGCGATGGCGCCCGATGACACGACCATTACCTCCTGGCCGCGCTTGCGCAGCCTGGCGATGTCGGCGACCAGGTCCTCGAACCACGGCGCGTCCAGCGTCCCGCTGGCCCGGTCGACCAGCAACGCGGAGCCGATCTTGACGACGATCCGCCTGGCCCCGGCGATGCGGCCCGCGTGCCCCTGGTCCGGATCCGTGTTCATGGCTGGGCCGAGCATGAACGTTGCGGCACGTCGTGTGAAGCCCGCAGCGACGACCGGCCAGGTGTGAACAGGCCCTAGCCCGCGGCGACCGCGACGGGTCGCGGGACGACCCGGCCGGCCCGCTCCAGCCCCGCGGCCAGGTCGCCCACCAGGTCCGCGCCATCCTCGATGCCGACCGACAGGCGCAGCAGGCTGTCGCCGATCCCGGCGATGCGTCGGGCCTCCGGGTCCATGGCCGCATGAGTCATGGAGGCCGGGTGCGCGACCAGGCTCTCCACGCCGCCGAGCGATTCGGCCAGGAAAAAATGCTCGAGGCCGTCGAGGAAGGCCTCCACCGCCACTGCGCCTCCCGCCAGTTCGAAGCTGATCATGCCACCGAATCCGGCCTGCTGGCGCGCGGCGATCTCGTGACCGGGATGGCTCTTGAGCCCCGGGTAATAGACGCGTTCGACGGCCGGATGAGCCGTGAGCAGGTCGACGATCGCGGCGGCATTCTCGGCATGGACACGCAGGCGGGCCGCCAGCGTGCGGATCCCGCGCAACGTCAGGAAACTGTCGAACGGCGCTCCCGTCAGGCCGAGGCAATTGGCCCACCAGTCGAGCTGCTCATGCAGTTCCGCCGTCCGGGCCACCACTGCCCCTCCGACGACGTCGCTGTGACCGTTGAGATACTTCGTCGTCGAGTGCAGCACGATGTCCGCCCCGTGTGCGATCGGGGTCTGCCAGCCGGGCGAAAGAAAGGTGTTGTCGGCCACCAGCAGCGTCCCTGCGTCGCGGCACAGTCCTGCGACCGCGGCGAGGTCCGTGACGCGCAACAACGGGTTGCTGGGGGTCTCGACCAGCACCATCCGGGGGCGGCCGGCAAAGGCGCCAGCGAGCGCGGCGGTGTCCGTCTGGTCGACGAACTCGACGCGAAACTGGCCGCGCGCAGCGAGCGACGACAGCAGGCGATGCGTGCCTCCGTAGCAGTCGTGCGGCGCGACCAGCAGGTCCTCGGGGTCGAGCAGCTGGCATACGAGCGTGATCGCCGCCATGCCGGAGCAGGTCACGACACTCCCTGCGCCGCCCTCGAGGGTCGCAAGCGCCTCGCCGAGGACGTCGCGCGTGGGGTTGCCGGAACGCGTGTAGTCGTAGCGGCGTTTCCGGCCGTAACCCTCGAACGTGAAGTTCGAGCTGAGGTGAATCGGCGGCACGACGGCGCCGTGCTCGGCGTCGCGGCCGAGACCCGTGCGTACGGCGCGTGTGGCCGGGGCGGCTGTCTTCATCTGCTTTCCTCCGTCGTGCTCCCTCGCGGAAGCGGGTTCCGCCCATCGGGCGCCCTGCGGAGGAAGTCGGGGGAGGTCACCGGGCCCACGGATCCGCCATCGCCGGCGGGGCTGCCCGGCAACTCATCTCCCGGCGAACGGACGGCGAATGCCGCGTCGTTCCCCGCAGGACTTGGCACCGTTGCGGAGGTGTTAGCTCCGCAGGTTGCCCCGGCATCAAAGGGCCTGTCCCTCCGCCGGTCTCGATGAGTGCTTGCTGTCATCTACTTTATACCAACCGGCCCGTCAGGCAATAGCCCGACCGGCCGTTTCATGCTTAAGGGCTGCGGCGACCGCATCGGCTACGCCCTGCGTCGTCGCCCCGCGGGCCGCGCTGCCGACCACATCGGCCGTGCCGATGCCCCGCGCGACGGTGTCCCACACCGCCCGCTCGACCGCCAGTGCCTCCGATTCAAGTCCCAGCGAGTGGCGCAACAGCAGCGCCGCGCTCAGGATCGCGCCGCAGGGGTTGGCGATGCCGCGGCCGGCGATGTCCGGCGCCGAGCCGTGAATCGGTTCGTACAACCCGGGGCCTTCGTCGGCGAGCGAGGCGGACGGCAACATGCCGATCGAGCCGCTGATCACGGAGGCCTCGTCCGTCAGGATGTCGCCGAACATGTTCTCGGTGACGACGACGTCATAGCGCCGCGGGTCCTGGATCAGCTGCATCGCGGCCGCATCTACGAGAATGTGCTCGACACCGACATCGGGAAATTCTTTGCGCGCGATGCGCGTCGCGGTCTCACGCCACAGCCGCGAGGTCTCGAGCACGTTGGCCTTGTCGATCGAAGTCACGATCCCGCGCCGTTGCCGCGCGAGCCGGCACGCGAGGCGCACGACACGCTCGATCTCGGCGCGCGTATAGGTGCAGAGATCGGAAGCCGTATCCATAGAGCGCTGCTTCTCGCCGAAGTAGATCCCGCCGGTCAGTTCGCGCACGAACAATATGTCGACGCCGGCCAGCAGCCGATCCTTGAGAGGTGAAGCCGCGAACAGTGCGGGGTGCGTGGTGATCGGCCGCAGGTTGGCGTACACGCCGAGGGCGCGACGCAGCGCGAGCAGGCCCTGCTCGGGTCGCACCGGCGCGGACGGGTCCGACCAGCGCGGCCCGCCGACGGCACCGAGCAATACGGCGTCGGCCTGTCTGCACGCCGCGAGCGTCTCATCGGGAAGCGGTGTGCCGCACGCGTCGATCGCACAGCCGCCGATCGCCGCCTCGCGAAATTCGAAGCGACGGCCGAACGTGCGGGCGACAGCCGCCAGCACGTCGCGCGCGGCCGCCGTGACCTCGGGGCCGATGCCGTCGCCGGGCAGTAATGCGATCACGAAGGGCACGCGCGCCCCTCCTCGAAGCCGCGAATGGCCTCCTCATGTCCCAGCAGCCAGCCGAGAGGGTCCACGCCGTGCAGCATGCAGTGGCGCGCGAACGGCTCGACCTCGAAGCTGACGGGACGGCCGTCCGGGAGGTGCAGCTCGCAGCTGCGCAGATCGATGCGGATCGCGGCGCCGGGATGGGTCATCAGCCACGCGTGCGATGCCGGGTCGAGCACCACCGGCAACAGCCCGTTGCGCAAGGCGTTGCTCTTGAAGATGTCCGCGATTTCCGTGCTGACGACGGCGCGAAATCCGTAGTCCAGCAAGGCCCAGGGCGCGTGTTCCCGCGACGAGCCGCAGCCGAAATTCCTGCCCGCGACGAGAACGCGCGCGCCGGCCGCCTCGGGCCGGTTCAGCACGAAGTCCGCGCGCGGCTCGTTGTGCGCGTCGCGCCGCCAGTCGGCAAACAGGTGCCGGCCAAGGCCCGTCCGTTGCGTCGTCGTGAGAAACCGCGCCGGGATGATCTGGTCCGTATCGACGTTGTCCACCGGCAGCACGGCGGTACGCGACTCGAGGACTGAGAATGGCTCGATCATGCGATCCGCCTCTCGGTCTCGAGCAGCGGACGCGGGTCCGCCACGGCGCCGGCGATCGCGGAGGCCGCAGCCGTGGCGGGACTCGCGAGCAGCGTGCGCGCACCCTGCCCCTGGCGACCCTCGAAGTTCCGGTTGCTGGTACTCACGACGAACTGCCCCGCGCCGGCGCGGTCGCCGTTCATCGCGATACAGAGCGAGCACCCCGACTGGTGCCACTCCGCCCCGGCCTCGATGAATATGCGGTCGAGTCCCTCGGCCTCGGCCAGCATGCGTGTACGCTGGCTGCCGGGCACGACCAGCGTGCGCACACCGCGCGCCACGCGCCGGCCGTGCAACAGCGCCGCCGCCTCGCGGAGATCGCTGAGGCGGGAATTCGTGCAGCTGCCGATGAACACGACGTCGATCGGCTGGCCGGCGATCACGGCACCGGGCTGCAGGCCCATGTAGTCCAGCGCCTTGCGATGTCCCGCCCCGGCCGGCGCAGGAATGCGCCCGCTGACCGGCATGACCATGCCCGGATCGGTGCCCCAGGTGATCTGCGGCTCGAGGCGCGAGACATCGATCTTTACGTGGCGGTCGTGCTTCGCCCCCGGATCGGATGCCAGCTTCCGCCAGCCGGCGACCGCCGCGTCCCAGGCCGCGCCGGTCGGCGCCAGCGGGCGCCCCGCAAGATACGCGAACGTCGTGTCGTCGGGCGCGACCATCCCCGCGCGCGCGCCTGCCTCGATGGCCATGTTGCACAAGGTCATGCGCGCGTCCATCGACATCGCCGCCACGGCCGGGCCCTGGAACTCGATGACGTGGCCGGTGCCGCCGGCCACGCCGATACGGCCGATCACCGCCAGGATCACGTCCTTGGCGGCGACGCCCGGCGGCAGCGTGCCGACGATCTCGACGCACAGCGTCTTCGGGCGACGCTGCAACAGGCATTGTGTGGCGAGCACGTGGCCGACCTCGGTGGTGCCGATCCCGAAGGCAAGTGCGCCGAACGCACCGTGCGTGGTCGTGTGGCTGTCGCCGCAGACGATCGTCATGCCCGGCTGGGTGGCCCCCTGCTCCGGGCCGATGACGTGCACGATGCCGCGCCACGAGCTGTTGACGCCGAACAGCCGTACGCCCGCCCTGCCACAGTTGTCGCCGAGCATCCGCACCTGGTGGCGCGCCGCGTGGTCCATGTCGCCCAGCCCGCCCGCCCAGCTCGCGGCATCCGTCGGCACGGAGTGGTCCACGGTGGCGAGCGTCCGTTCCGGCCGGCGGACCTTGAGACCCCGCTCGCGGAGAATCGCGAACGCCTGCGGCGACGTCACCTCGTGCACGAGGTGCAGGTCGACGTACAACACGGCGGGCGTGTCGTCCGTCTCCGGCACGACGACATGCCGGCGCCAGACCTTCTCGAACAGGGTGCGCGGCTCGCTCACAGCGCCACCGACGCCAGCGGCGCCGTCGCGGGCGCTGCCAGCGGCTGCAGCCAACCCCACGCGTCGCGCGTCTTGCCCGAGAACAGGCCGAAGAAGCGCTCCTGCACGATCTCGGTCACCGGTCCGCGCGAGCCGCCACCGATCTGGATACGATCCACCGAACGGACCGGCGTCACCTCCGCAGCCGTGCCCGTGAGGAACACCTCGTCGGCGAAGTACAGCATCTCGCGCGGCAGGGCTTGCTCGTGCACCTCCAGGCCCGCGGCGCGCGCCAGCGTGATCACGGTATCGCGCGTGATCCCTGCCAGGATCGAGCAGGCCGCAGGCGGCGTGTAGATCCGGCCGTCCTTGACGATGAACAGGTTCTCCCCCGCGCCCTCGCCGACCATGCCGTCGGTCGTGAGGCCGATGCCCTCAGCGTAGCCGTGGCGCTTCGCCTCCATGCTGATCAACTGGCTGGAGAGGTAGCCGCCGGCTGCCTTGGCGCCCGCCGGGATCGTGTTCGGGGCCACCCTTTGCCAGGACGACACGCACACGTCCACGCCGTTCTTCAGTCCCTCCGCGCCGAGATAGGCGCCCCACTCGAGCGCGGCAACGGCCACCTCGACCGGAGAATCGGCCGGCGCGGTCAGGCCCAGGCCGGCATAGCCGCGATACACCACGGGCCGGATGTAGGCGCCGTTGTCGAAGCCGTTGGCCGTCACGGCCTGGCCGCAGGCCACCTCGATCTCCTCCGGGCTGTAGGGAATGTCGATGCGATACAGCTTGGCGGAGTTGAACAGCCGGGTGATGTGTTCGCGCAGGCGGAATGCGCGCGAGCCCGCGGGCGTTCGATAGACCCGCACGCCCTCGAATACGGAGGAGCCGTAGTGAAGTGCATGCGACAGCACATGCACCGTGGCGTGCTCGCCGGCGACCAGCCGGCCGTTCTGCCAGATATAGCGGGGAAACTGCGGCGCCACTTGAATACTCCGTTGCCTTTGCCTTGATGGTCGATTGCGTCAGGCCGCGGCGTCCGCGCCCTGGCGGGCACAGATGCGGTTGACGGCCTGCGTGAAGGCCAGCGCGCTGGCCTGGATGATGTCCGTGTCGAAGCTCTTCCCCTGCCAGACGCGCCCGCCGTGCGCGACGCTCACGACGGCCTCCCCCTGGGCGTCCTCGCCGACGGTGACGTTGCGGATATCGAAACTCTTCAGTTCCACAGCGATGCCGGTAGCGTGCTCGATAGCGCGGAATGCCGCCTCGACCGGGCCGTCGCCGTGCGCCGATTCCCGGCAGGTATGACCGTCGGCATGAACCAGTTCCACCTCGGCCGAGGCGCGCGGACCTTCCCCCGAACGGATGCGCAGCGCCGTGAGCTGCCACGGCCCGGCGACCACCTCGTCAGAGCGCAGGACGAGCGCTTCGATGTCCGCGTCGAAGATCTCCTTCTTGCGGTCGGCGAGGGTCTTGAAGGCGATGAACGCGCGATCCAGCTCCGCCTCGTCCAGCGCGAGTCCCAGCGCCTCCACCCTGCTGCGGAATGCGTGCCGGCCGCTGTGCTTGCCGAGCACGAGGCGGCTGCCGCCAAGTCCCACGTCCTCGGGCCGCATGATCTCGTAAGTCCCATGGTGACGCAGCATGCCGTGCTGGTGGATGCCGGCCTCGTGCGCAAACGCGTTCTCGCCGACGATCGCCTTGTTGCGCGGCACGGCCATGCCGGTGACGGCCGCGACGAGGCGGCTGGTCGGTGCCAGGCGGCGCGATTCGATGCCCGTGCGCAGGGGCAATCGGTCCGCACGCGTCCGCACCGCCATGACGACTTCCTCGAGCGCGCAGTTCCCGGCCCGCTCGCCGATGCCGTTGATCGTGCACTCGACCTGTCGCGCGCCCGCCTGCACGGCAGCGAGGCTGTTGGCGACCGCCATCCCCAAGTCGTCGTGGCAATGGACGCTGATCACCGCCCGCTCGATTCCCGTCACGTTCTCCCGCAGGTAGGCGATGAGTTCCGCGAACTCCGCCGGCACGGCATAGCCGACCGTGTCGGGAATATTCACGGTGGTCGCGCCCGCCTCGATCACGGCCGCGATTACCTCCGCCAGGTATTCGGGCTCGGTGCGCGCCGCGTCCTCCGCGGAGAATTCGACGTCTTCACACAGCGCCCGCGCCACGCGCACACCCTCGATGGCGCGCCGGATGACTTCCTCGCGGCCCAGGCCGAGCTTGAACTTGCGATGGATCGGGCTGGTCGCGATGAAGACGTGCAGCCGCGCACGCTGCGCCTCCCGCAGCGCCTGCCACGCGCGCTCGATGTCGCTGCCGCCGCAGCGTGCCAGGCCGCAGATGACCGGCCCGCGAATCTCGCGCGCAATGAGGCGCACGGATTCGAAGTCACCGTCGGAGGCCGCCGGGAAACCCGCCTCGATGACGTCCACGCCGAGTTCCGCCAGCGCCCGCGCGACACGCAGCTTCTCGCGGCTGGTCATGCTGCAGCCCGGCGCCTGCTCGCCGTCGCGCAGCGTCGTGTCGAAAACGATCAGCCGATCGATGTCAGTATCCATAGGACAGCTCGCCGATCGGGAAGTAAGGCATCGCCTGCGGCTGGTGCTGCGGGCGCTCCCCGGCCAGCGCACTCATCAGCGTCGCGGCATCGATATTGCCGCCCGTCAGCACGACGCCGACGCGCCCGCCGCGCATCGCGCCGCCATGCCGCATGGCCGCCGCGAGGGCGGCGGCCGCAGCGCCTTCGGCCATCTGGTGAACCGTCTCGGCGTAGGTGCGAATCGCCTCCTGGATCTCGCGCTCCGAGACCAGCACCATGCCGTCGAGCAGCGGGCGCAGCAGGCCGAGCGTAACGTCCACCGGCACCCTTACCGCGAGCCCGTCTGCGAGCGTATCGACGGCAGCGAACGGGCGATGCTCGCCCGTGTGCCACGCATGGTGCATCGCCGGGGCGTTCTCCGCCGAGACGCCGATGACGTGCGTCTCCGGGCTCAGGGCCTTCAACACGACGGACATGCCCGCCGCGATGCTGCCGCCGCCGACGGGCACGAACACCGCATCCAGCCGTCCCTCGGCCTGCTGCAGCATTTCCAGGGCGATTGTGCCGACGCCGGCGACAAGGTCGAGGTCGCGCGCCGGGTGCACGAGGCGGGCGCCGTCGCGGGCCGCGAATTCCTCGGCCGCGATCATCGCCGCGTCGAAGTCGTGACCCGCCTCGACGACCTGCGCACCCAATGCGGCCATCGCCGCATTCTTGTCCGCGTTGTTGCCGCGCGGCACGAAAATCGTGCAGCTCGCCCCATGCATTCTCGCGGCATACGCGATCGACTGGCCGTGGTTGCCGCGCGTCGCCGTGACCAGGCCACGGGCACGATCCTCGGCGGACATCCTTGCGAGGAGGTTCAGCCCGCCGCGGATCTTGAACGAGCCGATGTCCTGGGTGTTCTCCAGCTTGACGAAGACTTCGCAGCCCGCGCGTCGATTCAGCAGCGGGTGGCTGAGCAGCCGTGTCGGCGCAAGGTGCTTGCGCACCACTTCCATGGCCTGCTCGACATCGCCCAGCGTCACGGCCAGGTCGCGGGCGCATGCCCGCGCCGGTACGGCAGACAGGAAAGTCTCCTGCGTCTCGCGTTCCCCGAGCGGGTCGAGGGCGAGGGATCCATTGGTCAACATGCTACGCTCTCCTCCATCACGACCGCCGGCTCACTGGCCGCGAGGCAGGCCACGCTGCGCACGTCGTAGAGTTTCTCGATCTGTCTCGTCAGGGTGTCCACGGAGCGGCCGGTGGAACGCAGCTGGAGCGTGATTTCCACCTGCTGCGCCGCATCGTCCGAGTGGGCGTTCATGGCGGTCACCGAGAAGCCGCGGCGCTCGATGAGCCCCAGCAGCCGAATGATCGCGCCTTCGACTTTCTGAATGTTCATTCGCAGCGTGTGGTTCATGCGCTCAGCTCCTCCATCATGACGTCGTTGCTCTGGCCCGGCGGCACCAGCGGCCAGACATTGCTCTTCGGATCGATACAGACATGGGCCAGCAGCGGCCCCTCGGTTTCCAGCAGGCGGCGAATGGCGCCGTCCACCTCGTCGCGCCGCGTGATGCGGAAGCCGGGGATGCCGAACGCTCGCGCCACCTCGACGAAGTCCGGGTTGTCCGACAGGTCTACCTCGCTGTAGCGCTCGGCGTGAAACAACTGCTGCCACTGCCGCACCATGCCGAGCGAGGCGTTGTCCACCAGCAGGATCTTGAGGTCCAGGCCGTAGCGGCGGATGGTCGCCAGCTCCTGGATGTTCATCATGATCGAGCCGTCGCCGGAGACCGTGATCACGCGCGTGCCCGGCCGCGCCAGGCATGCGCCGATCCCGGCCGGCACGCCATAGCCCATCGTGCCCAGCCCCGCGCTCGTCAGGTGTTGCTCGGGGCGATCGAAGTGGCAGTGCTGCGCGACCCACATCTGGTGCTGCCCGACGTCGCAGGCAATCGTCACATCGGGCGCGGCCTCGCTCAGGCGCCGCAGCATGTCGGGCACGTAGATGTACTCGCCGGGCGCGTCATAGCGCCACGCATGCTCGGCCTTGCGCGCGGCACACCATTCCCGCCACGGCGCGATATCCAGGCCCGTGGGCATCGCCGCCAGCGACTCCGGCAGCTCGCCGAGCAGCCCGGCGTCCGCCTGGCGCAGCTTGCCGATCTCGCTCGCATCGGCATCCATGTGGATGACCCTGGCCCCGGGGGCGAAGCCGTCTAGCCGCCCCGTCGCACGATCGTCGAAGCGCGCCCCGACACAGATCAGCAGGTCGGACTCCTGGATGGCTCGATTCGCGGCGCGATTGCCGTGCATGCCGAGCATGCCGAGATAACTTTCATCACGCGTCGGCAGCGAGCCGATGCCCTTCAGCGTGGTGACGGTCGGGATGCCGCTGGCGCGCGCATAGGCGCGGAAGGCGTCCACCGCTCCCGCCAGCGGGATGCCGCCGCCGGCGTACAGCACCGGGCGCTCGGCCGCGAGGATCAGCGCTTGCGCGATGCGCACCTGCTCCGGGTCGGGCGAGATGCGCTTGCGCCGGCGCATCTCGAAGATCGATGCCGCGGCCGGCACCGCGCTGGAGACGTCTTTCGGCAGGTCCACCAGAACCGGGCCCGGGCGGCCCTCCGCGGCGATCTGGAAAGCCTGGGCGACGATCTTCGGGATGTCTTCCGCACGGCGGACGATGAAGCTGTGCTTCACGATCGGCATCGTGATGCCGAACACGTCAACTTCCTGGAATGCGTCCGTGCCCATCACGACGGTGGGCACCTGGCCGGTGATCACGACCAGCGGCACGGAGTCCATGAAGGCATTGGCGATCCCGGTGACCAGGTTGGTCGCGCCGGGGCCGGAGGTTGCCATGCACACCGCGGGACGCCCGGTGACGCGCGCATAGGCGTCCGCCGCGAGGGCCGCGCCCTGTTCGTGGCGCGCCAGGATATGCTTGATCGGGGAGTTCAGCAGGGCATCGTAGACGGGCATGATGGCGCCGCCGGGATAACCGAAGACGTACTCGACGCCCTGTTGTTCAAGGGCGCGGACCAGCAGTTCTGCGCCCTTGAAACTCATGCCGCCGCCTGCTTGCCCGACTTCAGCCAGGACATGCGCGCGCGCAGCTCGCGGCCGACCCGCTCCACGGGGTGGTCCAGGTCCGCCGCCAGCATGGCCTTGTAGCGCGGCAGGCCCGCCTCGTGCTCGGCCTGCCACTCGCGCGCAAACGTGCCGTCGCGGATCTCGGCCAGGATCTCCCGCATGCGCCCGCGCGTGTGCTCATCCACGATGCGCGGCCCGCGACTCAGGTCGCCATACTTGGCCGTGTCGCTGACGAACTGGTGCATCTTGGCGAGGCCACCCTCGTGCAGCAGGTCCACGATCAGCTTCAGCTCGTGCATGCACTCGAAATAGGCGACCTCCGGCTGGTAGCCGGCCTCGACGAGCGTCTCGAAGCCCTGCAGGACGAGTTCCGTCACGCCGCCGCACAGCACGGCCTGCTCGCCGAACAGGTCGGTCTCGGTCTCCTCGGCGAAGGTCGTCTCGAGCACGCCGCCGCGCGTCCCGCCGATGCCGTGCGCGTAGGCGAGCGCACGCGCCCTGGCCCGCCCGGTCGCATCCTGCGCGACCGCCATGAGGCACGGCACGCCCCGCCCCTCCTCGAACTGCCTGCGCACCAGGGCCCCGGGGCCCTTCGGCGCGACGAGGATCACGTCCAGCGTCGCCGGCGCCTTGATCGAGCCGTAATGGATGTTGAAGCCGTGCGCGAACAGCGCCGCGGCGCCGGACTTGATGTGGCTCTCGATGGCGCGCCAGACCGCCGGGGCCGCCATGTCGGGCACGAGCATGGCCACGATATCGGCTCCGTCCGCCGCCTGTGCCGGCGACGCGACCTTCATGCCGTCGGCCTCGGCCTGCTGCCAGCTCGCCCCGCCCGGCCGCAGCCCGACGGTCACGTCGAAGCCGCTGTCTTTCAGGTTGAGCGCGTGCGCGCGGCCCTGGCTGCCGTAGCCGATCACCGCGATGCGGGACACTCCCGCGTTGCCCGGCTCGACGTCAGATTCCACGTAGATCTTCATGCTCATTACCCTTTTCCCCTGGCCCTTGACGCGAAAACCCCGCAGCCGTTGCCGGTTGCGGGGTTCTCTGGTTCGGTTGTTTGCTGCTTCTTAGCCTTCCTACACCATGACCCCGCTCTTCCCGAGTACGAGAATCACGATAATGAGACCAAGAAGCATGTTGACCGTGCTCAACGGCATGCGCGCGGGCTTGCGAGCCACGGCGATCAGCCGTTGCCTCGTGTCCACCCTGCGATATGACTTGCCGTTGATCATTGATTCGGTAACGCTTGTTGCGGTGCAATCAGATTGACCCGATTCTAAGCACGTTGGTTTCCCGCATGTCAACCTTTTTTTTACAAGCTGCTCCCGGCGGCAGACCTTGCTCCGGTCGGCAGCGTGGTTCACACCTTATAGGCAAGGGCGGTATTTGAGATGAGCGACCAGCAGTCCCGCAGGTATTCCGGCCCCGTCGTCGACGGGGCCACGCGCGCGCCGAGCCGGGCCATGTTGCGCGCCGTCGGCTTCTCAGACGCGGATTTCGGCAAGCCCCAGGTGGGTATCGCCTCCACCTGGGCCCAGGTCACGCCCTGCAATATGCACATCGACCAGCTCGCCCGGGAAGCGGCGGCCGGCGCCGACGCCGCCGGCGGCAAGGCGGTGATCTTCAACACCGTCACGGTCTCGGATGGCATCTCCATGGGTACCCCTGGAATGCGCTACTCGCTGGTTTCGCGGGAGGTGATCGCCGATTCCATCGAGACGGTCGTCGCGTGCGAGGGATTCGACGGCCTGGTGGCGATCGGCGGCTGCGACAAGAACATGCCCGGTTGCGTGATGGCCATGGCGCGGCTGAACCGTCCGGCGGTGTTCGTGTACGGCGGCACCATCCGGCCAGGCGCAGGTCGCCGCGATATCGTCTCCGTGTTCGAGGCGGTCGGCGGGCATGCGCGCGGCACGGTGTCCGCGGCCGAACTCGCCGAAGTCGAGCGCACGGCCATCCCGGGCCCCGGTTCCTGCGGCGGCATGTACACCGCCAACACGATGGCCTCGGCCATCGAGGCGCTCGGCCTGAGTCTGCCGAACAGCTCGGCCCAGGAGGCGGTCGGCGCCGCCAAGGCCGAAGACTGTCGCCGTGCAGGCGCCGCGGTACTCGACCTGCTGCAGCGCGGCATCAGGCCCTCGGACATCCTGACGCGGGAATCTTTCGAGAACGCGATCGCCGTGACGATCGCGCTCGGGGGCTCCACCAACGCCGTGCTTCACCTGCTCGGCATCGCGGATGCCGCGGGCGTGCCGCTCGCGCTCGACGACTTCAGCCGCCTGGGCGAGCGCGTCCCGGTCCTCGCGGACCTGAGGCCCAGCGGCCGGTACCTGATGTCCGAGCTGATCGGAATCGGGGGCATCCGTCCCCTCATGAAGATGCTGCTGGAGGCCGGGCTGCTGCATGGCGACTGCCTGACAGTCAGCGGCAACAGCCTCGCCGAGGACCTCGCGGCGGTCAGCGCCTATCCAGCCGGCCAGGACATCGTGCGGCCCCTCGACAGCCCCATCAAGGCCGACAGCCACCTCGTGATACTCAGGGGCAACCTGGCGCCGTCGGGCGCCGTCGCCAAGATCACCGGCAAGGAGGGAGAGCGCTTCGTCGGCCGCGCCCGCGTATTCGGCGGCGAGCAGGCGGCGCTCGAGGCCATCCTGGCCGGGCGGATTATCGCCGGCGACGTCGTCGTCATACGCTACCTCGGCCCGAAGGGCGCCCCGGGAATGCCGGAGATGCTCTCCCCCACGGCCGCGATCATGGGCCGAGGCCTCGGCGACTCGGTGGCGCTGATCACCGACGGGCGCTTCTCCGGCGGCAGCCATGGCTTCGTCGTCGGCCACGTGGCGCCCGAGGCGGCGGCAGGGGGCCCCATTGCGGCGATCGACGACGGCGACGAGATCGAGATCGACGCCCGCCGGCGCGAGCTCACCTTGCGCGTGGGACCCGCCGAGATTGCGCGCAGACTGGAGGACTGGCGCCCGCCGGGCGGCGAGCGCCCCGGGACGGTGCTCGAGAAGTACGCCCGGCTGGTGAGCTGTGCCTCGCAAGGGGCCGTTCTCAGCTGAAAAGCAGGAGTTGCTTGAAGTGGGTGCCCGGAACTGCCTATTCTTGGCTTGGGACGCCTCCGGGGGGGGGTTATTGACTTGGTGTCGACACACCCAGGAGAACGACAATGTTCGAGTTTGGCAAGAAAGACTCCCCGGATCATGCCGCTGACCCATCCACGCCTGAAGCCGCTCGCCGCGACATCGCGCCGGCCGAGACCGCCTCCAGGACCCGCGCGGCCACGGGAGGCGGCGGGCGCCGGGACGCCGCGATCATCGGCCCGTCCATCCAGCTCGATGGCGACCTGCGGGGCCAGGAAGACCTGCTCATCGAGGGCGAGGTGAACGGTACGGTCCAGCTGCGGGACAACAGCCTGACAGTGGGCAGCCAGGGCAAGATCAAGGCCGACGTTTACGCGAAGGAAATTCACGTCGACGGCCTCGTCGAGGGCGACCTGTTCGGTTCGGAGCGCGTCGTCATACGCAAGTCCGCCCAGGTGCGGGGCAACATCACGTCGCCGCGCGTCAGCCTCGAAGAGGGCGCCCGCTTCAAGGGCTCCATCGAGATGGATTCGGCAGCGGTCGATGCGGTGGTCGGCAAGAAGCGCGGCCCGAGCGTTGCGGAGGCGCCGACCAAGCCGGCCACGCCGGCCGCCAGCGTTGCGGCAAGGAGCGGGGTCGCGGGTTGATCCGTCACCGGTTCATCGCGCCGGACATCGGCCGGGATCGCTGAGGTGGCCAGCGCGCTCGGCTTCAGCACGGCGCGGCGGGCGCCCGAGGTCACCGTTCTCAATGCGCCGCTGTTTCGCGGCCTGATGGAGCAGATGCAGGACGATGCGCGCCGGGTCGTGTTGGACCTCGGCCCGGCGCGCCCCGAGACCGTCGCGATTCTGGGCCGTTTTCGCTGCCGGCTGGAAATCGTGGCCCTCGCCGAAGGGCTCGACGCATTGAACGCGTCGCCAGAGCCGGGCGAAGTTCGGGAGATCGTCAGCGAACTGCTGCCGCCGCGCCGCGCCGAGGCGATCGACGTCGTGCTGTGCTGGGACCTGCTGAATTATCTCGAGCGGCCGACGCTTGCGATCCTGATGGCGGAGATCCTTGAGCGCTTGCGCCCCGGCTCGCTGGTGCACGCGCTCATCGCCTATTCCACGCCACGCATGTCCGCGCTTCCCGAGCGCATCGTCCCCGGCGACGACTACCGCCTGCTACATAGCGCGGTGACCGCCGACGAGCGGACGGCGCCCAGGTATTCGCCCGACGACCTGGCCCGCTCCATGCCGGGTTACGCCGTGGAGCGCGCCATGCTGCTCAGGAACGGGATGCAGGAATTCCTGTTTCGCCACTAGTAGGGCATCTCAGAGCCATCGCCGTACCTTGCGCTTGTAGTTGACGAATTCGGCGCCAAACCGCGCCTCGAGCGCCCGTTCCTCCGGCGCGACCTGCAGCCTGTTCAGCGCCACGATGAACAGCGGGACCGGCAGCAGGGACAGCGCGCTTCCCAGCCAGAGGCCCCACGCCGCGAGCGCGAGGATCAGCGCGAGATACATCGGGTTTCGCGTGCGAGCGTAGATGCCCCCGCGTACCAGCCGGACCGCCTGGTCCGGGCGCAGCGGATTGGCACTGGTGCCAGCTTGCAGGAATGCTCGTACAGCCGCCAGCCCGACGAGGCCGCCGGCCAGCAGGACGACACTGGCCGCCAGCAGCTGACCCGGGAAGCTGAATACCGCGGACGGGAACAGGGCCCGGAGCAGCCACATCGCCGCCGCGGCGATGAGAAACTGCGCGACCGGCGGGACCTTCAGCTCCAGCGCGCGCACCCGGTCACTCGGGCGCTGCGGGAAACTGCACGAAAGGCCCCTGGGGATCCTGGTCGGGCGGGACCCATGCGGGCCCCGGCTCTCCGGCCGGACCCAGGTGCCGCAACAGGCGATAGATGGCTACAAGGTCCTCCTCGCTCATGTCGCGCAAGGCAAACCACGGCATCGGCGGGCGATAGCGTGCATTGCGGGCGAGGTTGAGCCACTGTTCCTGGGTGATCCCGTCGGCCAGCAAGCGTAAATTTCCCGCATAGGTCGTGCCCCAGGGACCGCGCCACCCGAGTCGGTCACCCTTGAGCCATTCGGACTCGGGCACGCGTCCGCCGGATTGCGGATAGCCCGTGGTATGACAGTCGTTGCACCCAGCGATTCGTGCCAGGTAACGGCCTCGCTCGACCGCCGGGTCTTGAGCGTCGCCGGCGGCGACCGGTGCCGATGCGACGGTTCCCAGCACCAGGGCCAACATTGCAATAACCTGTCGTTCAACACGCATAGACGTTCCCTCCTTCAAAACCGCAGCGTCAGGCCCGCGTGGGCCTCCGCCTCGAAAAAGGTGCTGGCGGACGAACGCAGCAGGCACTCCGCCGCACCGCCCGAACTCACGCACACGAGCTCGCTGTCGCTTTCCACCAGGGTCAGGTAACCACGAATCCCGAGACCGACATGCAGGTTGGTCGTCACCGGCCAGCGAAATCCGCCACCGATGCTGCCTGATAGCTTGCTGTCGGAATCGTAGGCGCCGGACGAGGCGCCGAAGCGCGTCATGCCGACCGTCAACGAAAGATAGCCGGCGAAACCGCGCGGCTGTGGCAAGAACAGCGTGCCGCCGAACTGCAGGTATTCGATCGTGAGGTCCATTCCGGCGAGATTCTCATCGGTGCTGCGCAGGCCCGCGTCGCGGCGACTGTAGAGCAGCTCGTAGAAGCTGTCGGCGTCCCGGTACCAGCCCACGCCGAGACCCCACCCGCTGCCGTCCCGAGTATCGACGCCGGCACTCGTCGCGCCGTCCCCCGCGCCGGAACGAAACTCGCCCCCCGCGCGATAAGCCGCGAACGGCGTGACCTCGGCCCGCGGCTCCGTAGCGGGCGCGCCGGCCGTGACCATGCCCGGGATCAGCAGGAGCAGGAATGTCCACGGTACTTGAGCGGGTTTCACTGCGCGGTTCCTCGCGGCCAAGGCAGATCCCTCACTCCGACCCGGCTTCATGACAGGCGACCAGGTGCTCGCCGATGCGGCGCAGTTGCGGCGTCTCGCTCGTGCAGCGTTGCACGGCGATCGGGCAGCGCGTGCGGAATACACAGCCGGACGGCGGGTCGACGGGCGACGGCAGGTCGCCCCGCAGCGGCGCGTGGGGCTTGTTGCGCTCGATCGCCGGATCGGGGATCGGCACGGCGCGGATCAGCGCACGGGTGTAGGGATGCATCGGCCGCTCGTAGAGCGCATTGCGGTCCGCGATCTCTGCGACCCGGCCGAGATACATCACCATGATGCGGTGGCTGATGTGGCGAACCACGGCGAGATCGTGGGCGATGAACACCAGCGACAGGTTCATTTCCACCTGCAGGTCCATCAGCAGATTGACGATCTGTGCCTGAATCGAAACGTCCAGCGCGCTGACCGGCTCGTCGCAAATCACCAGGCGCGGCTCGAGCACGAGTGCGCGTGCGATGCCGATGCGCTGGCACTGCCCGCCGGAAAACTCGTGCGGGTAGCGATTGACGTATGCCGCCCCCAGGCCCACCCTGCCGAGCATCGCCTCCACTTTCTGCCGGACTTCGCGCCGTGGCATCTTCGGAAAATGCGTCCACACCGGCTCGGCGATGATGTCCCCGACTGTCATGCGCGGATTGAGTGACGCCAGCGGGTCCTGGAAGATGACCTGCATGTCGCGCCGATGGACGCGCATGGCTTTCCTGTCCTTGGCCGTAATGTCGACACCGAGCAACGTGACCCGCCCCGTCGTCGCCGGCACCAGCCGCAGCACTGCGCGGGCGAGGGTGGACTTGCCGCAGCCGGATTCGCCGACCACGCCGAGGGTCTCGCCGGGCCGCAACTCGAGCCCGATGCCGTCTACTGCCTTCAGCAGGCGGCCTTTTGCAAACAGCGTTTCCGGCGCCAGCCTGAAATGCACGCGCAGGTCTGCGACCTTGAGTAACGGTGGCGCCGCCATGTCCGGCTCGCTCCGTCGCGGCTCCGCGCCCTCGCCTGCCGCAGCCTGGGACTCGTCCGACAGCAACGCGAGCCTGTTGCTCTCCACCCTGTCGAGCCGCGGCACGGCGGCGAGCAGTGCCCTGGTGTACGGATGTTGCGGCCGGTAGAAAATTTCGTCGACGGGCCCGGATTCCTGCTCTTCGCCGTCGTGCATCACGAGCACCCGATCGCATAGCCCGGCGACCACGCCGAGGTCATGCGTGATCAGGATGATCGCGGTGCCGAAATCCCGGCGCACGTCCCGCATCAGCTCCAGGATCTGTGCCTGCACGGTGACGTCGAGTGCGGTCGTCGGCTCGTCCGCGATCAGGACATCCGGACGGCACAACATGGCCGATGCAATCATCACCCGCTGTCGCATGCCTCCGGAAAATTCATGCGGATACATGTCGACGCGTTTCGCGGCCTCGGGGATGTGCACCGCGTCGAGCAGCTCGATACAGCGCTTGCGGGCCTCCTTTCTGCCGACCTGTTCATGGTGCATCAGGACCTGCGCCATCTGGTCGAACACCGTCATGTAAGGATTCAGCGACGTCATCGGGTCCTGGAAGATCATGCCGATGCGCCTGCCGCGGATCCTGCGCAATGCCTCAACCGGCATGCCGATCAGCTCCGTGCCGTCCAGGCGCGCCGAGCCGCTGGCCGCGCCGTTCGACGCCAGCAGCCCGATCAGGCTCATCATCGACTGGCTCTTGCCCGAGCCGGACTCCCCGACGATGCCGAGAGTCTCGCCGCGGCCCAGCGAAAAGCCGAGATCGCGCACGGCGTGCACTTCGCCGTCGGGCGTGTGGAAGCGGACGTTGAGCTGCGCTACCGTGAGGAGCGACATCAGCGGTCCTTCGGGTCCAGCGCGTCGCGCAATCCGTCACCCACGAAATTGAAGCAGAACAGCGTGACGGCGAGGAACACCGCCGGAAAGACCAGCATCCACGGTGCGGTGCCCATCTCCTGCGCGCCCTCGTTGACCAGTGCACCCCAGGACGTCATTGGTTCCTGCACGCCGAGGCCGAGGAAACTGAGGAAACTCTCCACGAGGATCACCTGCGGGATGGTGAGCGTGACGTAGACGACCACTACGCCCAACAGGTTGGGGACGATATGCCGCCTGATGATGTTGAAGGTCGCAACGCCCTGGGCCTCGGCTGCCTCGACAAACTCCTTGTGCTTCAGCGACAGCGTCTGGCCGCGCACGATACGCGCCATGTCGAGCCAGTTGATCGCCCCGATGGCCACGAAGATGAGGATGATGTGGCGCCCGAAGAACACCATCAGCAGGATTACGAAGAACATGAACGGCATGGCGTAGAGGATGTCGACGATGCGCATCATCACGTGATCCACGCGCCCGCCGAGATAGCCGGCGGTGGCGCCCCAGCTGATTCCGATCAGCAGGCTGACCAGGGTGGCGACGACGCCGATCAGCAGGGAGATGCGCCCGCCATACAGGGTCCGCACGAACAGGTCGCGCCCGAGCGCATCCGTCCCGAAGACATGCCGGGTCTCCCAGTCCGGACCGATCGACGTGTTGTCCCAGTCGGTGTGATCGTAACTCCATGGGGACAGCCACGGCCCGGCGATCACGAGCACCGCCATCACGATGATCAGCGTTCCCGCAACGACCGCCGCGCGGTTCCGGCGCAACACGTTCCAGGCGTCGATCCACAGGCTGCGTCCCCGGACCGGCTCGATGCCCGGATCGCCCGGCGGCGGATAGGCCAGCGGCATCTCCCGGCTCATGCGTATTTCACCCTCGGATCGAGCCACGCATAGACCAGGTCCACCAACAGGTTGAACATGATGATCAGCGCGCCATAGAAGACGACGACGCCCATCACCAGCGTGTAGTCCCGGTTCAATGCGCCCTGCACGAAGTATCGCCCGAGGCCCGGGACGCCGAAGATCTGTTCGATGACGACCGACCCGGTGATGACCGCGGCAGTCGCCGGGCCGAGATAGGAGACCACCGGCAGGAGGGCCGGCTTGAGCGCGTGGCGCAGGATCACCGTGCGCTCCGGCAGACCCTGGGCGCGTGCGGTACGCACGAAGTTGCTCCGCAGCACCTCGATCATGCTGCCGCGCGTCAGGCGCGCGATGTAGGCGATCTGCGGCAGCGCCAGCGAGATCACCGGCAGAATCATGTAGCGCAGCCCGCCGTCGCCGATCCCGCCCGCGGGCAGCCAGCCCAGGTACACGGCAAAGAACAGGATCAGCAACGGGGCCATGACGAAGTTCGGGATGGAGATTCCGGTCATGGAGGCGGCCATGACGGCGTGATCGCTGCGTGAGTTCTGTCTCAGGGCGGCAAAAGTACCGGCCGCCACGCCGCACAGGAGCGCGAGCAACATGGCCGACCCCCCCAGTCGAAGCGAGACCGGAAACCCGGCGGCGATCAGTTCCGTGACGCTGTAGTCCTTGTATTGGAACGACGGGCCGAAGTCGCCACGCGATATGTTCCAGACATAACGGCCGAACTGCTGCACCAGCGGCTCGTCCAGGTGGTAGGCCGCGCGCAGGTTGGCCTCGATTTCTGCGGGCAACTGCTTCTCGGCATCGAACGGCCCGCCTGGCGCAGCACGAATCATGAAGAACGCCAGCGTGACGAGGATCAGGAGCGTCGGGATGGCGCCGAGGAAACGAGTCAGCGAGTATCGCAGCACGGCCTGCTCCCTTGGTGCGCCATTTCCAGCTCTCCGCCTGCCCCGCTCAGTGCTTGAGGATGTGCAGGTGCTTCGTGTAGATGTGGTCCATGATGTTCGGCTGGTAGCCGCCCACCCAGGGTTTCACCAGGCGCTTGGTCACGTAGAAATAGATCGGGACCACCGGTATTTCGTCCAGGATGATCCGCTCCGCTTCGTGCATATACGCGGCGCGGCGCGCGACGTCGTTCTCCTGGGCCGCCAGCGCGAGCAGTTCGTCGTAACGCGTGTTGCTCCAGCCGGAATCGTTCAGCCCGCTGTCGGAATGCAGGATCTCGAGGAAATTGTAGGCATCGTTGTAGTCGCTGATCCAGCCGGCGCGAAAGACCTGGGTATTCTGCTTCGTCCTGCGGGTCTCCAGGTAGACCTTCCATTCCTCGTTGACCAGCTCGGCTTCGATGCCGAGATTTTCCTTCCACATGGAGGCGACGGCGACCGCAATGGTGCGATGGTTCTCGTGGGTATTGTAGAGAATCTGCAGTCGCAGGGGCCGATCGCGCGAGTACCCTGCAGCCTCGTACAGGCGACGCGCCTCCGCGATGCGCTCCGCCCGCGTCCAATGCGCCCATTCCGGGACGAACTGCGTGTAACCGGCGGCAGCCGGCACGAAGCCGTAGGCGGGAATTTCCCCGGCGGTCGTGACCTGGCCGGTAAGGATCTCGCGATCGACGGCCAGGTTGAGCGCGCGGCGAAGTTCGCGGTTGTCCCGGAACGGCTCTCGCGTCACGTTGAGGCCATAATAATAGACGCCGAGATACTCGCTGATGACAAGCTCGTGCGGCAGGTTGCCGCGGATCCACGCGAGTTGCCGGAAAGGCAGGTCGTAGGTCATGTCGAGGGCATCGGCGCGATAGCGCTGCAATTCGGTCGACTGGTTTTCAATCGGGTAATACCAGACTTCATCGATGGTCGTGTTGTCGTTATCCCAGTAATAGGGATTGCGCTCCAGGATGATGTGCGCCTGCATGACCCAGTCCTGCAGGCGATAGGCGCCATTGGAGACGAGACGCCCCGGGCGCGCCCAGCGATCACCGTATTTTTCCACTGTCGGGCGGTGGACGGCATAACTCGCGGAATGATTCAGGACACCGAGGAAATACGGCGTCGGCCCGCTGAGTCGTATCTCGAGCGTGAGGTCGTCGATGGCGTGTACGCCGAGACTCTCCGCGGGCAGTTCGCCCGCGATGATGGCTTCCGCGTTCTCGATGGGGCGCAACATGATGCTGTAGTTGGACAGCGTTGCGGGATCCACCGAGCGGCGCAGGCCATACTCGAAATCGCGCGCCGTCACGCGATCGCCGTTGGACCAGCGCGCGTTCTCGCGCATATGGAAGATGTAGACCAGGCCGTCGTCGCTGACTTCCCACGAACTTGCCGCGCCCGGCATCAGGGTGCCGTCCGGCGCCTCCGTCGTCAGACCCTCGTACAGGTCACGCTGGAGGTTGGACTCGGGGACCCCCTCGCTCTTGTGGGGGTCCAGGGACTGTGGCTCGGCACTGTTGCCGCGCCGAAGCACCTGCAGCCCGGCCAGTTCCACACCGGTTTCGCCGCCGATCCGCGCGGACGAGGCGCGTTGCGCGCCCGCACCCGGGTCGCCGCAGCCGGCGGCGAGCGACACGAGTAATGCGAGGGGCGGGATCCATCGGCAACGGGTCATCAGGCTCGGTGTCATGGAATCTTGAAGGGCGGACAGTATCACAGACGCGTACCCGCTCTGCTATGTTTGCGCTGGAGATCGCTGGCTTGAAACGGGAATCGTCATGAATATGCACTGCCCGAAATCACTGCCAGCCGTGCTGCTCGCCTGCTGCATGGCGGCGCAGGCGGCCGACGACGGCCACCGCGCGCCGGAACAAGGCGTAGAGGCCCTTTCCGCGCCGCTGCGCGAGGCGCTCAGCACCGAGATGGTTGCGCTGCAGAACGGCCTGATGACTGTCATTCCAGCGTTCGTCGCGGGGCACTGGGACGAGGTCGCGAAGATCGGCCGCCAGATGCATGACAGCTACATCATGAAGCAGTCGCTCTCAGCGGCCCAGGTCGAGGAGCTCCACCAGGCAATGCCCGCGTCGTTCCTGGAACTGGATGGGCGCTTCCACTATCTCGCGGGAATGCTCCAGCATGCGGCCGAGGCGAGGAAACCGGAACTCGTAGGCTTTTATCTGGGCAGGCTGGCGGAAACCTGCGTCACCTGCCATGCGCTGCATGCACGGGGCAGGTTTCCCGCCTACGCCGAACCCGCGGCGCCGGACCAGCACGATCACTGAGTCGCGCAGTGCAGCCAGCCGTGACACGCTTCCTCAGCCCGTAGCGACGACACCGGTGACGGCACGCTACCTCTCGAAGTCGAAGGTCCTGGCCGGCTGGCAGTGCAGGAAACGCCTGTGGCTGGAGGTCCACGCCCCCGAGCATGCGCGCTATTCGGCCGCCACCGAGCGCGCGTTGGGCATCGGCCACGAGGTCGGCGAGCTCGCGCGACGGCTGTTCCCGGGCGGTACGCTCATCGGCCACGACGGCGAGCTCGGCGCCGCGCTCGCCCAGACCGCCGCGCAGGTCGCACGGCCCGGGCCCCTGACGCTCTACGAAGCGACCTTCAGGCACGAGGGCGTGCTCATCCGCGCCGACGTCCTGGTCCGCGACGCCGCGGGCCGAGTGCGCCTCGTCGAAGTGAAGGCCTCGACCGGCGTCAAGCCAGTCAACCATATCGACTGTGCGGTGCAGGCGTGGGTCCTGGCAGGGCTTGGCCTCGCCCCGGAGCGGATCGAGCTGGGACACATCGATAATCGATTCGTATACCCGGGGGGAGATGACTACGAGGGGCTCCTCGTATTTGTCGACCTCACCGACAAAGTGCTGACTTTGCTCGATGAAGTCCCTCGCTGGCTCGCCGAAGACCGCGCCGTGCTGGCCGGCGAGATGCCCGGGATCAGGATCGGCCCGCAGTGCCGCAATCCGTACGAATGCGCATTCCTCCCTTACTGCACGCCGCCGCAGCCGCACTACCCGGTGAGTCGCCTGCCCGGCGGCGGCAAGGCAGTCTGGCGGCTGCTGGAGGAAGGCATCGACGATATTCGCGACGTGCCGCCCGGATACCTCGGCAACGAGAGGCAGGAATGGGTGCGCCGCGTGACGGTGGCGGGCCAGGCCGAGCTCAGGCCCGCAGCCGGCGAGGCGCTCCGCGCCCTGCCGTGGCCTCGCTACTATTTCGATTTCGAAACCGTGGCATTCCCGGTGCCCGTTTGGGCCGGCACGCGCCCCTACCAGCCACTGCCGTTCCAGTGGTCCTGCCACGTCGAGAGTGCGCCGGGTGTCCTCGAGCATCGCGAGTTCCTCGCCGACGGCGGGGAGGCGCCGATGCGCAGGTGCGCCGAGACGCTGCTCGAGGCGCTGGGCGACGAGGGCCCGGTCATGGTGTACACGAACTACGAGGCCGGCGTGTTGAAGACGCTGGCCGGGATGTATCCGGATCTCGCGCCGCGCCTCGAGGCCGTAGCGGCCCGGCTGTTCGATCTCCACCCGCTGGTCAGGGCGAACTACTACCATCCCGATATGCTGGGCTCGTGGTCGATCAAGGCCGTCCTCCCGACGCTCGCGCCGGATCTCAGTTACGCGGCGCTCGGCGAAGTGCAGGAGGGCAATGCGGCCAGTGACGCGTTCCAGGAAATCATGGCGCCGGAAACACCCGCAGGGCGGCGCGCCTCCTTGCGGCGGGACCTGTCGCGCTACTGCGCGCTGGATACGCTCGCCATGGTGCGGCTCGCCGGCGCGCTGGCCGCAGGATCCGCGGTCGCCGGCTGAGCGGGCCTGCTGCGGCGGGCCGCGACTGAGGTAAACTCCGCTCGGTGAACGGAATCGCTTACCTGGGCCGGTCGTGTGCCGTCATCGGCGTGGGGCTCATGCTGGCCGCCGGTTGCGAACGCGGCGGAGCGTCGCCCGGCCAGCGCATCTATGACGACGGCGTCGGACTCGACGGGCCTATCGAATACACGCAGGGCCCGGACTGGTTTCGCTTCGCCGACTCGGGCTGCGCGATCTGCCACGGCGGGCGCGGCCAGGGACTGGTCGTGAAGACCGGCGGCGCCACTGGCGCTGCGCCGGCGGTCGCCTGGGATGCGCTCGCGTCACGCGGCTATGACGAGGCCTCGCTGCGCGGTGCGCTCACCAGGGGCATCGACCCTCACGGCCGGGAGTTGCACTACTACATGCCGCGATGGGTGCTGAGCGAAGCGGAAATTGCCGCACTCGTCACCTACCTGCAGTCTCTGTGAAGCACACGCAATGACAGGAGAACCGCGATGAGCAAGGGCCAGGATCGGAAAAAGGAAACGAAGAAGAAGCCGGCCAAGACACTCGAGGAGAAACGCGCAGCCAAGCGTGCCAAGAAGGGCGGTTAGGCGGGCACGAGCAAGCCCCGGCCGGTTTAATCGTAATGGACCAGAGCGGCAGCGCAGGCTTCCGCTACGGGCCCATTGCACCGTTCTCGATCCAGCCGCGAATCCCCTGGATGGTCGCGTCATCAAGGAACGGGCCGCCCTGCGGCATGCGATCGCCGACCGCCTGGGTACCCTCGAGCTTGTGGATGAGGTAACTGTCATCCGGGTTGCCCGGGTTGACACGCAACAGGGCGGGCACCTGCTCGCTCGGCACATTCACCAGGCTGTCGAAGCTGTCCTGCGCGGAGCTCAGGTCCATGCTGAAAGGCAACTCGGCGCCGCCTCCCGTGTGACACACGGAGCACGTCGGCGTAAACACTTCGGCCTGGATCTCCGCCAGCGTCATCGCCACCGCAGCACCGTTGTCGACCGTCACGTTCACCTGCGGCGAGACACCGACATTGCCCAGCACGTCTTCCGCCTGGGCCGTGAGGGCGACCTCGCCGTTGGCAATACCGGTCGTGTCCCAGTCGACCTGGTAGGGTGCGCTGTCATCGCTGCCGATCAGTTCGCCGTCGGCAAAGAACCTCACGGCCGCGATATCGAGCTCGCTGTCGACCGAGGCTGCAACTGTAACAATGCCGCTGACGTTGCTGCCTGCCGCCGGCTCGGTGACGGCGGCGGCCGGTGCCGCAGGAACAGTCGGCGGGAGCTCCCGCACGAGCTGGCCGCGGATCTCGCCATCCGGTTGCGTGCCCGACCCGATGAGGACATAAAGCTCATCCTCGAGGAAGGCCGCGAAGTCCGCCTCGTCCAGCGGTGCGCCGATGGCGAACCAGTGGTCCACATCGCCAGTGTCCTGTTCCAGCGCAATCCGCTCGGGCCCGTTCTCGCCCGCGGGTGCGCGGTAAATGCCGCCCGAGGTGGACATCAGCAGCCCCGCGAGGCGCACGTGAGCCACGACGCTTCGCCCCTCTTTGTCAACCGTCACCGCTGCCAGGCCGGTCGCCTCGGTGGCTACCGGCGGCACGACCTGGTCGCCGCTCAAGTCGGCGAACAGGACCTCGATGTTATCCGGCTCCAGTTGCGCGCGAATTTCGCCGCCCGGGTGCGCCGGGGAATGCACGTTGACGTACAGCTCACCCGCCAGCAGCCTGTCGAGGTTCTCCGCGCCGAGGTCCCCGGAGGCTAACCAGTGCGCCAGGTCGAGGGCATCCTGCTGGAGGGGCACTTCGACCGGCCCGTTGGTGCCCGCGAAACTCACGTGAATATGTGCGGCGCTGGCATCTTCGAGTTCCGTCGTATTGACATGGATCTGGAATGCCAGGCTGTCCAGGTCGAGCGTCAAGGCGGACACGCCGGCCGCGGTCGTCTCCACGGGTGGCACCTCCTGGCGGCCGGCCAGCGCGTCCACCAGCAACACGATGCCCTGCGGCAGGAACTGCCCGCGAATCAGGCCGTCGGGGAAGGCGGCGTTGGCGACACTCAGGTATACGCGCCCCGCCAGCAACGCCTCGAGACCGTCGTCGTCGAGGTCTATGCCGGCGCTGAACCAGTGATTCGGGTCGGTCGTGTCCTGCATCAATGTGGCCAGCACCGGACCGGTCGTACCCGCGTAACCCTCCTGCAGAGCGACACTGGTGGCGTTCCCCAGGCCGAACAGCGTCAGGTGTACCGTGGCCGTCGCCGCACTGGATTCGTCGAGGGTGATCGCCGCGCGGCCCTGCGCGCCCGTGTCCTGCGCCGGCACCTGCTGTTGGCCGGACAGGTCCGCGAACACCAGCGAGAAGGCATCGGGCAGGATCTGGCCGCGCACCTCGCCGCCGGGATATGCGTCGGAGTGGACGTTGATGTACAGCCCGCCTGCCAGCAGGCTGTCGACCTCTGCGGCAGTCAGTGCTGCGTTCGCCGGGACGCTGAAGAGCGACGGATCCGCCGCGTCCTGCTCCAGCGGCACGATGACCGGGCCGTTGACGCCTGCATGGCCGTCATGGATATGCGCCGCGGTGGCATCCATGGCGTCGACCACGAGCGTGCCGCTGACGGCGCCGGTGCCCAGGTCGACCTCGAGTTCTGCACTGCCGCTGGCTATCGTCTCCACGCGGGGCACTTCCTGGTCGCCGGACAGCGCGACCTCGAAAGTCACCGGTGGTGGTGGTGGTGGCGGCGGAGGGGGCGGCGGTTCGCCCGACCCGCCCGACCCGCCACACCCGCCGAGGACCAGCAAGACCAGTCCCTGCGCCAGAAATCCCACGCCCTGCCCGGGCAGCCTGAACCGCATTTGCATCGCTCACCCCTTGTCCACGCTGCGTGGACCGCACTCTCCGTTTCTACGGTGAGTACCTCCGGGTGACGATCCGGTTCTATCGGCGCGAAGTCGGGTCGCCGGCCCGCGGCAGTGCGACGCGCTGCCGCAATCCCTCAGGCTGACCGGCAGTTCGCGGACAGCGCCCGCCGACGAGCGCGGCGACGGCCAGACACGCGTTTACGACCTCGACGGCATCGCCCTCGCCCCGCGCCACCGGGTAGGTATGCTCCTCGAGCAGCGCCCTTGCCCTGTTTCCGTCGAGGCGGGGCCGGCGCTCGAGCATCAGCGCAACGGCGCCGCTGACGTGCGCCGCCGCGAGAGAACTGCCGCTCGCGACGGCATGTCCTCCGCCGGGCCGCAGCGTCGTGATGTCCTGCCCGGGCGCGCGCACGGACCCGCGGGACGATCCGGGCGCCAGCTCTGCGGATTGCACCGCAATGACGCCCGGCACCGAGGTCGGAAAGGCCGTCGTCGCCGCGCCCGCCACCGCGGGCGAGGTGCCGTCGGGCACCGCACCGACGACGATGATGTGACGCTCCATCGCGGCGGCCAGCAGGCGCTGCAGCAACGGATCCGGCGGACCCGTGAGGCTGAGATTGATCACGGCAGCCGCGTGATCGATGGCCGCCGCAATGGCTTGTGCCAGCGTCAACGAATTGCACACCGCGTTGACCGGATCGATATGCCAGCAGGCACGCAACGCCAGCAGGCGCGCTCCGGGTGCGACGCCGATCGTCCCCAGCGCCTCGTTGGCGCGTGCCGCGATCACGCCGGCCACGGCCAGGCCGTGCGGTTCCTCTTCAGGGCGCAAGGACCTGCGCCCCACGAAGTCCGCCGCGACCTGGACACGACCCGCGAGCTCGGGATGGGCGGCGTCCACGCCGGTATCGATCAGCGCCACCTTGACGCCCTTGCCCGTGGCCCACGCGTGAGCGGCCGCGATATTCATTGCAGCGACACCGGCGTGCGTGGCGGCAGAGGCTTCCCCGGACGCACCCGACAGGACGCTGAACTGCTGCATGGGCTGTGCGATGACGACGTCGGGTTCCAGTGCCAACGTGGCCAGCAGCTCGTCGCGCGAGCGGTCGTGCGGCAGCTCGAACACCACGCAATGCAAGTCCAGGACGCCGATCGGCCAGCTCGCCACCGGCCGCATGCCGTAGTGCCGGGCGAGACCCGCCATGCGCTGCCTGGCTGGCGCGGCGACGCGGTAGTTGCCGGCCCCGGCATACGGCCTGGAAATCGAGCCCGCCCGGCGCTGCGTTCGCACGTGGTCGTTGGGAATGGCGACGATGACCTGGCGTTCTGCCGCAACATGGCTGCTGCCCGCCGCGGCAGCCGTATCACCCGGAGCGGCGCAGCCCGTGAGCCAGATGCCTGCAAGCACCGAAGACAGCAACAGGTATAAGCGAGGCTTCATCGCGGCTCCGGATCGACGTCGACAGTCGCGCGCAACACCCCGGGCTGGGTGCCCAGCCACGCGGCGATTTCTGCCGCAGTGCGCTCGCCCCCGGCTGCCGAAGCTCCAAGGGCGATGATATACACTCCGCGCGGCGACGGCCCGTGTACGATCCGGCCGCCGACCTCGTGCAGCAGGCGTTCCACTTGTGCCGCGGTCACCGTGTCCTGGAGCTGCAGGCGGAGCTGCGTGCCCGCCAGTGCACGCGTCTCTGCCGGGGCCCCCAGCGTGCGGTACTCCGCCGCGGGCTCCGGCCTCGTCACGAGCCATGCCACGGTCAGCACGAGCAGGACGATCGTCACTGCCTGGGCGATGACCGCGCGTTCCAGCGCCCTGCCCATGATCCACTTGCCCAGTTGCTGCCGCCAGCGGCGCACGTGGCTCGCATCGTGGGCCTCGATGCGTTCCATCAACCGTTCCAGAGATGCCAGCGGTGCGGGGTGGACCTGCCGGCCGAGGCGCACGTGCTCAGCGATATGCTGGTGCAGAAGCACTTCTTCGCGACACGTGCCGCAATGCTGCAGGTGCGCCTCGACTTCAGCCCGGCCACGCTCGTCGAGCGTGCCGTTCACGTACCACGGAAGGATCGCCTCCAGCCGCTCGTGGGCTATCGCCTTATGATCGTCGCGCCGGCTCATGTCGATGTTCGTCCCGTCGCCGACCCGGGCGGCGTGCCGGCAAGCCTGGAGAGCTTCTGCCGCAGCCGCGCCCGGGCATGATGCATGCGTGTCTTGACGGTGCCTACGGGGCAATCGGCGAGCCGCGCGATCTCGTCGCAGGAATAGCCCATGAAGTAGGCGAGCTCGATGACCATTCTCTGTTTCGGCGGCAGCCCGGCCAAGGCGCGCTCGATCCACTCGCGCATCTCGCGTTGCTCCGCACCGTCACCTACGCGCGGTTCGAAATCGTCGCGGCCGAACGGCGCCGAATCGACGGGAAGCGCGGTGCGCGCGCGGCGCAGCGCCTTGAGCGCCTGCCGGTACGCGATCCCCATGATCCACGTCGACACCCTGGACTCGCCGCGAAACGAACCCGCCTTTTTCCAGACGATGAACATCACGTCGTTGATGACTTCCTCGGTCAGCTCCAGCCTGCCGAGTATGCGCAGGAGAAAGCTGCCGAGACGCCGGTGATAAATCAGGTAGAGGCGCCTGAAGGCGCCCTGGTCGCCCTGCGCGACGGCCGCAAGCAACGCCTGCTCTTCAGCCTGGTCCGCCGCTTGCCCGGGAGTGTCCGCCTGCAGGGCGCTCAGCGCCATGGATGTCCACCTCCCGACCTGCTCCGGATGACTGCGGGCAGCACGGCTAGAAGCTCGCCATCAACGAGAGTACGACACGGGGACCGGCTAACCGGCGGCCGAAGAGGCGCTCGCCGCGCGCCGTATCAATGTACTGCAATTCCGCCTCGAGGCGGCGAAACCGGGCCGCGAGCCCCGCGTTGAAGTACGCATATCCCGGCGTGGCCCCGTCGCGGAAGTCGAAGTAGCCGACGCCGGCGGCCCAGCTGAGCCAGGCACGCAGCGGGCGTTCCACTGCCAGTTCCAGGGCAGCCGTCGTGACGTCGTATTCCAGCCCGCGCAGGGTGACAAGCGTGGCGTCGCGCGACACCGCCGCACTGAACCATAGCCAGCCTCCGTAGCCGACCGACACCGCGAGTTCGGTGTAGCCGTAATCGATGGGCGCATCGCTGTCCGGATACTCGTAGCGCAGGGCGGCCACGTCGAAATCCCACGCATCACGCCACGGCCGCGAGTAACCCACCAGGTAATTCACTTCGAAGCGGCCGGCCGCGCCGCGCACGATCGTCCGCGAGTTGCTGACCGTCGCTGCCCATACCCCGGCATAGACGCCCGGGTCGAAACGGTAGCTTGCGCCGGCCAGCAGCGCGGGTCCGGCGTCGTTCAGGCTGAGGCCGCGGTGCACGTAATCGCTGGCGGCAACGAGGCTCAACCGACCCTCGGCGCCCGCAGCGGGCCGCGGCGCGCCGGCAGCGGCACACAGCACCAGGCAGACCAGGGCAGTCTGCGCCGCGGCGGACAGGTTCGCTTCCATACCAGAACAGTATGTACCGCTATTCCGGCCAGGGGTTCAAACTTTCGACGTCGGCTACAACAGCTCGAGCGCGTTCACTGCGATGTTCCGCCGCACGTTCGGCATGGCGCGAAATCGCCCGGAGGAAGCCTCGTCTGGGAGGGCCAATCACAGGCTGTTCCGGGCCATTAGGGCCATTTATCTTTAACATTTGGCCCTCATGCGAAAGCCCGCCGGCCATTCGCTGGCTAAAGTCCGGTAGACGTACTCCCAATGCAACCAGTGGTAGATCACTCATGCGAAAGACCCTGAACTCCCCTTCCGTCCGCGCGGGCATCCTGCTGGCGCTGGCCTCCATGAGCACACCTTCCGCGGCCGGGGAGAATTCGTCCCTCGAGGAACTGCGCGCGCTGATCGAGCAGCAGGCGGCGCAGATGGAGACGATGAAGGGTCGCCTCAAGGAGCTGGAGCAGCGCCTCACAGCAGGCGACGACGCGGCAGGCGATGTGACCTCGGAAGCAGCGGACCGCAGCCCGATGCCCACCGCTCCTGAGGCCACCCCGCTCCCGTCGAGCATCGCCTGGAAGGGCGCGCCAGAGATCACCAGCCCGGATGGTGCGTTCACGGCCAAGCTCCGCGGACGTGTGCTGGGCGACGCCTGGGGGACCTCCAGCAGGATGGACGACGTCCAGTATCCGGCCGGCGCCACGCTGCGGGCGGCGCGACTTGGCATCGAGGGCCGGCTGGGGCCGGTGTTCCGCTACAAGTTCGAGGGCGATTTCGCCGGCGACGACGTGACGGTCAAGGATGCCTACCTGCAGTACGCCGGGCCCTCGGGATGGGCGATCACGCTAGGCAACCAGAAGCCGCCCTTCTCGCTCGAGCACATGACGGGGCTGCCGCGTACCACTTTCATGGAGCGCGCGCTGCCGAACGTGTTCGCGATCTCCGAGACCCTAGGCGCATCGGTCGCCACGGCCGGCAGCGGCTGGACCTTCGCACTCGGTGTGTACGGCGAGACCCCGGGCACGGAACTGGATGCGCCGGAGGGGCACAGCGTCGTCGGGCGGGCGAGCTTCGCGCCGGTGTACGGCGAGGATCGGGTCCTGCACCTGGGTGTGTCCGGCTACGACAGGAACATGAGTTCCGCCTCGGGCGCCGGCTTCCGCATTCGCCAGCGGCCCGAGATCCGGGTCTTCGGCAGCAGGCTGGTGGATACCGGTGCGAATCCGGCCGACAGTGCCACGGCCATGGCGCTGGAATTCGCCGGCACCCGCGGCCCCTTTGCCGTGCAGGGTGAATACATGCGCAGCGACGTCGACTATCGCGCCCTGCCCGACGCGACCTTCGGCGGCGCGTATCTACAGGCGAGCTGGTTCCTGACCGGGGAGAACCGCCCTTACGACGTGAAGAAGGCCGCCTTCGGGCGGGTGAAGCCGAATGCCCCCTTTGACCAGGGCGGCCGCGGCGCAATCGAGCTGGCAGCGCGCTTCTCGACGCTGGATCTGAGCGACGGGCTCATCGAGGGAGGCGAGGAGGACAATTTCACGCTCGGGATCAACTGGTATCCCACGGCTTACGCGCGTATCGCCTTCAACTGGGTCTATTTCGACGTGGACGGCAATGCGGCCACGATGCCCTACGGCCAGGCTGCCCATTCCGGCCACGGCTTCGGCGCCCGCGCGCAGGTAGACTGGTAGGCGACTGGAATACACCCGGAAATTAATGGTGCCGGAGAGTGGATTCGAACCACCGACCTGCTGATTACGAATCAGCTGCTCTGCCAACTGAGCTACCCCGGCACGGAGGAGCGTCGGAAAGGCCGCGCAGTATAGGAGATGGCCGCGACAGCGGCAACGCCGTGTGCCGGCTCAGGTGCTGTTGCGCACCCGGATGATGACGTCGACGCCGTCCTGTTCCGTGCCGGCCGGCGCCGCCGGCACGCCGGCAAAGGACACGGACTCGGCCGGGATGTCGATCATCTCGCCGGTATCCACGTTGTAGAA
>DATKAZ010000060.1:0-13631 GCA_035514535.1 Gammaproteobacteria bacterium | reverse complement strand
GGGTTTGAGCGAATAGCGGTCGTACACCGCGACGGCGCCGTAGCGGTCCTTGAGGGGCAGCCAGATGTCGCGCTTGCCGCGTGCCACGGGCTTGGCGGACGCCCGCGCGTCTCCCCACGTGAACCGGTGGCTCCTCACGAGCGAGCGCCCGGTAAGCCGCCAGGTGACGACCTGTGGCGCGGCGTTCGGGACCAGGTGTCCGTAAAGCCGCCGATAGCGCTTTTCGAACTCCGCGAGGAGCGTCCCTGCCAGGGCCTTCGTGACTTGGCGCCACCGCAGGCTTACCGAGACGTTATGGCCCTGCCCGGCGTAGCGCATCTCGGCGCCAAGCCACCACTGGAGCGCCGCGCTTTTACCGGTTGTGCGCGTGCGCGCCGATTCGAGCTCGCTTTCTGCATCGGCGCGCAGCCCGGCGTATACCTTTGCCACGCGGTCCCAGTCGACGTCCTTCACCAGCGCGGGATTCGACCACGCGCGGTCGACGCGCGCGGGCGCCGCCAGCAGCCCGAGGCAGGAGCCGGCGCCGGCGGCGATCGTCGCGAGCACGCGCGGAATCTTGAGCTTTCTCGCGACTTCGACCGCATGGACGGGGCCGGCGCCGCCGGTCGCGACCATGGTGAAGTCGCGCGGATCGTGGCCCTTCTCGGCGATATGGATGCGCGCCGCGGCCGCCATGTTCTCATTCACGATGTTGCAGATGCCCCAGGCGACCTCGGCCGCGGAGAGCTTGAGCTCTCCCGCGAGGCCTTCAAGCGCGGCCTGTGCGAGGTCTTTCCTCAGCTTCATCTCGCCGCCGAGGAAGTTCTCGGCGTTGAGGTAGCCCAGGACGAGATCGGCGTCGGTGACAGTGGCCCGGGTGCCGCCCTGACCGTAGCACGCCGGACCCGGATCGGCGCCGGCGCTCTCGGGGCCGACGTTGAGCAAGCCCAGATCGTTCACGTGCGCGATGGAGCCGCCGCCCGCGCCGATCTCGATGAGATCGATGCTGGGCATGAGAATCGGCAGGCCGGAGCCGCGCGCGAAGCGAGAGACGCGCGCGCACTCGAAGCTGTGCGCGATGAGCGGTTCGCCGCCGACCGCGACGCACGCTTTCGCGGTCGTGCCGCCCATATCGAAAGCGAGGATCTGGGCTATGCCGTTGTTGCGCGCCGTGTTGAGAGCCGAGAGCACGCCGCCGGCGGGGCCCGATTCCAGCAGCAGGATCGGCGTTTCGGCCGCGGCCTTGCCCGATGTGAAGCCGCCGCTCGAAACCATGATCCGTAATGGCGCGGTCGGGGCGAGCGCGTGCACGCGGTGGTCGAGCCGGTCGAGATAGTCCGCCACAAGCGGTTGCACGTAGGCATTCGCCGCGGTCGTCGACATGCGCTCGTACTCGCGGATCTCCCGCGCGATGCCGGACGAGATCGACACCGCGAGCTGCGGTAAGCGCTTGCGAATCGCTGCGGCGATCGCTTTCTCGTGGGCATCGTTGACGTACGAGTGCAGCAGGCACACGGCCGCCGACTCGACGTCGAGCTTGCCGATTGCGCACAGCAGCCGAGCGAGCTCGTCCTCGGTGAGCGGCGTGACAACTTCGCCGTCCACGGCCAGCCGTTCTTCGACTTCGACGCGTTTGTCAGCGGGGACGAGCGGCTGCGGGATCTCGAGGTTCAAGTCGTAGAGCTCGTATCGGATCTCGCGCGCGATGGTCAGAACGTCGCGCGTGCCGCGCGTTACCACGAGGCCGGTCTTCGCGCCTTTGCGCTCGATCAGCGTATTGGTCACCAGCGTCGTGCCATGCACGACCTCGGTGACGCGCGAGTGCGCGCCGTTCCGCGCCGTTGCGATCTGTTTGAGAAGATCGGCCATGACGGTGGTGACCGCCTCGCCCGGGTCGCGCGGCGTGGTGAGCGTTTTCGCCACCCAGATGCGCCCGCCGGGCGCCAGCACCGCAAGGCCGTCGGTGAAGGTGCCGCCGATGTCCACCGCGATGCGGAGGCGAGAAGCCATGTGGAAAATCCAATGAGCCGCGGATAAACGCAGATGAAAGCAGATCGTTCAGACCCAAGGCAACCCGCACTCAAGCAGCAGATTTCATCCGCGTAATCTGCGTGTATCTGCGGCTAACTGCGACTTTTCGTTATTGAAGTCGCCGGTAGCCATAGCCTCTCCTATTTGAGCGCCGCGACGGCGCGGCGGATGCGCTGGCAGGCCTCCGTGAGTTCTTCCATCGGAGCGGCAATGGACATGCGGGACAGACAGCGAGCTTCTGGCTGGCGAAGTCGAGCAGGCCTGCGCACGACGACGCCGAGGCCACTGGGCGCGAACCCGCGCCGCCATGAGCTGGGCGCAACGCCCGCGCCGGATGTTCGCGATCGACATCAGCCGCTGCCCGCGCTGCGGCGGGCAGTGCGCCAGACCGCGATCCCGGTGCGCACGCCGCAGATCGTCAGCCGCCCGCTCGGTGACAATCTGCGCGCCGCTATCTTGCCGGGCGGGCAGATCATGTCGGACACCCGCAAGCTGCTGGTCGGCTGCCGGATCCATCCCGACGGCGGCTGCACATGGGCGGCGCCTGGGCGAGCGCCGGTGTTCGAGGCGGCGGGGATGCATTGCAAGGTCGAGCGCTACGCCGCGTGGCTGTCCCCGGAACTCGGCGAGCTCGAATGGGAGTACCGCTGGAGCGGCTGGATCGCGATGACGCCGGACCGGTATCCCCGGCTGCATGAGCTGGCGCCGGCACTGCTGGCAGGACTCGGCTACAACGGCCGCGGCGTCTGCATGGCGACCATCATGGGCAAAGGCAATGGCGGCGCGAGCCCTCGGTGTGCCGCTGGATGCGCTGCCGGTGCCGGTGACTTTCCCGAGAGGCATCGGCATTCATCCGTTGCGCCGCCTCGCGGTGCCGATGCTGCTGCACTACTATCGCCTGCGCGACAGTCTCGGCTGAGACTCCATGCTGACAACAGGGAGGGGACGATGGCGGATTCACCGGTCGCGCTGGTCACCGCCGCCGGACGCGGCATCGGTGCGGCGATCGCCCGCGAACTCCATTCGCGGGGCTACCGACTCGTGATGATGTCGGTCTCCGGCGGTGCGGAGGAACTGGCGCGCGAACTTGGCCAGACCGGGCTGACCGGATCGGTCACCAGCGAGCAGGATCTCGAACGGCTGGTCGCCGTCGCGCTCGATGCCCACGGGCGCATCGACGCCGTCGCCGCGAATACGGGACCGGCGCCGAAGAAGCCCCTGCTCGACATCACCGACGATGACTGGCACGACGGGCTCGACATGATGCTGCTGCACGTGGTGCGGCTGACGCGCTTGGTGACGCCGGCGATGGAGCGGCAGGGCGGCGGCGCCTTCGTAAACGTCTCGACCTATTCCGCGGTGCAGCCGAGTCTGCGCTTCCCGGTATCCTCGACGCTGCGCGCCGGCCTTGGCGCGTACGTCAAGCTTTACGCCGAGGCACATGCCGCGAAGGGCATCCGCATGAACAGCGTGCTGCCCGGCTACATCGATACGCACGGTGTGAAGCCGGAGGTGCTGGGCGAAATTCCCGCCGGACATTACGGCGTGCCCGGCGACATCGCCAGGGCGGCCGCGTTCCTGCTGTCGGACGACGCCCGCTACATCACCGGACAGAGCATCCTGGTCGACGGTGGCATTTCCCGCGCGCTGTAGCGTACCGTCCGGGACGGGGAGAGCAGGGTGGTCCTTCAGGCGGTCAGGCTGCCGGGCGGTTCGGCGCGGACCGGCATTGTCTGCATGATCACCGCGGCGGCGCTGATCACAATGAAGGACGCGGAAGGACGCGGTGGCGAAGCTGTAAGTCTATCACCGCGAGGCCGTGCTGGTGCGTCGCTGGCGCCAATTCCGCCTTCCGGGCGGGGGACCGATCGGGCTCGCCTGCCGCTGGCGTTGCCGCTATCGTATGTGATAGAGCGGTAAAGGCCGAAACGGGATCGGGCGGTCATACCCCTGCCCGTGCGCTGAAAAATGTTCGGCCGCCGCCGTTCAATATGCCATGGACGCGCGCCGTGTCTGCAGGACGCGTCATCGGGCAATCTGGAGCACAGAACAGGAGCTGCACGTCATGAAACACTGGACAATCGCACCACTTGCGTTCGCCGCGGCCGTCACCGGCTCGCTCGCATTCGCGTCCGCTGCCTCGGCACAGTCGACATATGTCAACATCGGCACGGCCGGCATTGGTGGCGGCTACTATCCGACCGGCGGCTATATCTGCAACCTGGTCAACAAGACGCGCGAGAGCTACGGCCACAATATCCGCTGTACCGTCGAGTCCACCGCCGGGTCGGTCGCCAACCTGCGCAGCATCGCCGCCGGCGAGACCGAGGTCGCGATCGTGCAGGCCGACTGGCAGAAGCACGCTTACGACGGCACCAGTGTGTTCAAGGAGATCGGCCCGCAGAAGGAACTGCGGTACGTGATGGGCCTGCATTCCGACGTCATCCACGTCGTTGCGAGCAAGAAGTCCGGCATCAAGAGCTGGGACGACCTCAAGGGCAAGACGGTCAATACCGGCAACGTCGGGTCGGGCACCGAGGCGACGATCTACACCGCGATGGATGCCTACGGCCTGAAGCCGGCGGAGTATTTCGGCCAGGAGACCAAGCTGACCTCGCGGGAGCAGGCCTCTGCGCTGTGCGACGGCAAGATCGACGCGTTCATCTATCCGACCGGCGTCACCGCCGCGAGCATCACCGAAGCCACCAACACCTGCGACGTAACCATCGCGAACTGGTGGGACTCGACGATCGAGGGTCTTCTGGGGAAGTACAGCTACTACGTCCCGATCACCATCCCGGCCGGCGTCTACCGCGGCGTCGATAGCGAGGCGAAGAGCTGGGGCATGCCGGCGACGCTGGTCAGCACGACCCGCATGTCCGAGGACGCGATCTACAACATGGTCAAGGCGGTGCTCGAGAACTTTGAGGATTTCAAGAAGCAGTCGACCCTGTACCTCGCCCTGCAGCGCGAGGATCTCGCGACGGGCGGAAGGTCCGTGCCGATGCATCCGGGCGCCGAGAAGGCATACAAGGAAGCCGGGCTGCTGAAATAGGCCAGTCGCACGCTCTCGCTCGTCGTCCGGACGGGGCGGCCCCTGCAGGGGCCGCCCCGTCCGGCGGCGTGCTGGCGCCACCTTTCGGTTCGTAAGGAGCGGCGATGACGAATCCTGCGGTCGACGAAACCACGCCGACTCGCGAGGAGCTGGACCAGCTCGTCGCCAAGGCGGAGACGGGCGCCCGCCAGCCGGGCGGGATTCCGGCGACGATGCTGTTCGTTCTGGCCCTGTTATGGTCGTTGTACCAGCTCTACGTGGCGTCTCCGCTGCCGTTTACGACCGGTATCCTGCTCATCAACGACCAGCAGGATCGCGCTATCCACCTCGCCTTCGCGATGTTTCTGGCGTTCTGCGCCTACCCGGCGACGCAGAACTCGCCTCGTGACCGCATCCCGGCGACGGACTGGCTGCTGGCGCTCGCCGGGGCCGGATGCTGCCTTTACATCATCGCGTTCTACCGCGACATGGTCTCGCACACCGGCGGGATCCGTACGACGCCGGAGATCATCGCCTCGGTCGGCGGCATGCTTTGCCTGATGGAGATCACCCGGCGGGCGCTCGGCATTCCGCTGGTCATCGTCGCCAGCGTGTTTGCGATCTACGCCTTCCTCGGGCCCCACATGCCGGACGTGATCTCGCACCACGGCGTATCGCTGAACCGCTTCGTCGACCACATGTGGCTGACCACCGAGGGCGTGTTCGGCATCGCGCTCGGCGTGTCGACCGCGTTCATCTTCCTGTTCGTCCTGTTCGGCTCGATGCTGCAGATGGCGGGCGCCGGCAACTACTTCATCCAGCTCTCGTTCGCCCTGCTCGGTCATCTTAGGGGCGGTCCGGCCAAGGCGGCGGTAGTGTCCTCCGGCATGACCGGACTGATCTCAGGCTCCGCCATCGCCAACATCGTCACCACCGGCACCTTCACCATTCCGCTCATGAAGCGCGTCGGCTTTCCCGCAGAGAAGGCCGCGGCGATCGAGACCTCGGCATCGATCAACGGCCAGATCATGCCTCCGGTGATGGGCGCGGCCGCGTTCCTGATGACCGAATTCATCGGCATCTCCTATTTCGATGTCATCAAGCACGCCTTCCTGCCTGCCGTGATCTCCTACATCGCGCTCTACTACATCGTGCATCTCGAGGCCGAGAAGGCGGGGATGCCGGTGCTGGAGCGGCGTGCCGAGAAGCCGCTGGCGATCAAACTGCGCAACATGCTGTCTTCGGTCGGCACCATCCTCGCACTCGCCGCGGCCACCTACTTCGGCATCGGCCTCGTGCAGACCCTGGCGGGCGAGGGCACCTTCTGGGCCATCTCGGCGATCTTCATAGTCACCTACCTAACGCTGCTCTATGTCGCATCGCGTTCCCCTGACCTCGAGCTCGACGACCCCAATTCGCCGCTGATCCATGTGCCCGAGGCACTGCCGGTGCTGCTGACCGGCCTGTATTACCTGCTGCCCGTCGTGGTCCTGATCTGGTGCCTGGTGGTGGAGCGGTTCTCTCCCGGCCTCTCGGTGCTGAACGCCATCATCGGCATGACGGTCATCCTGCTGACCCAGCGGCCGCTGCTGTGCGTGATGCGCGGCGACGGCGATATCGTCGCCGCCTCACGCGCCGGCTTCTACGACTTCATCCTCGGGCTGGTGACCGGCGCCCGGAACATGGTCGGCGTCGCCATCGCGCTGGCCTCCGCCGGCATCATCGTCGGCGTGGTCTCGCTTACTGGCGTCGGGCTGCTGATGACCGCGATCATCGAAACCATTTCCGGCGGCAGTCTGATCGTCATGCTGGCGGTTACCGCGGTGATGTGCGTGATCCTCGGCATGGGGCTGCCGACGACGGCGAACTACATCGTCGTGATCTCGATTATGGGGCACACCGTCGTCACGCTGGCAGCGCAGCACGGGCTGATCGTGCCGCTGATCGCCGTGCATCTATTCGTGTTCTACTTCGGCCTGATCTCGGGCACGACGCCGCCAGTCGCCGTGGATGCCTTCGCCGCCGCGGCGGTGGCGCGTTCGGACCCGCTGAAGACCTGCATCCAGGCGTTCTACTACTCGATGCGCACGGCGATCCTGCCGTTCATGTTCCTTTTCAACACCCAGCTCCTGCTGATCGGCATCGGTTCCCCTTGGGAGTTCGTGATGATCGTAACCGTCAGTATCATCGCCATGCTGGTGTTCGCCGCGGCGACCCTGGGCTACTTCCTGACCAACAGCCGGCTCTGGGAATCGGCGGCGCTGCTGCTGATCGCCTTCACGCTGCTGCGGCCGGGGTACTGGCTCGACCAGCTCCAGGAACCCTACATCATCGTCCAGCCCGCGCAGGTGACGGAGCGCATCGAGCGTATGCCGACCGGCGCCGGCGTGAGGATGGTGGTGGAGGGGACCACTTTCAGCGGTCGCGACGTGACCAAGACGATCCTGCTGCCGGTCGGCGAACAGGGGCCATCCGGCGCCGACCGCCTGGCTGGCGCCGCGGGGCTGACCCTGACCATCGAGGATGGCGAGGCACGCGTAACCAACGTCGCCTTCAACAGTCCCGCCTACGACTGGGGCATCGACTTCGGCTGGACGGTCAAGGAGGTGCAGGTCGAGGCGGAACGCCCGTCCAAGCACTGGTTCTACATACCTGGCCTGCTGCTGCTGGCCGCTGTCTGTGCCCTGCAGTTGCGCCGCCGCCGGCATGCTTCGGCGGGGACGACCGCCGCCGCTGGCGCGGACTGACGGCGTGCCAGTCACCGTCCGGCTGGCCGCGGCGTCGCTGCCCTATGAGGGCGCGTTCCGCCTGCACACCGCGACCTCCGGGCGGGTCGACGCTCTGCACGAGCTGTACCTGTTCGTCGAGCGCGGCGACGGGCTGACCGGCATCGGTGAGGTGCGCGCCAACGCGACCTATGCCAACGGCCTGCCCGAGGAGTCGGTCCCCGGCCTGATCCGCGAGCTGGTTGAGGCGCTCGACTGGAGCGATGCCCCGACGGGCGCTCTGGCCGCGCTACCGGAGACCGCCGCTGTGACGCCGCCTCTCGCCCGCGCCGCGGTCGAGAGCGCGCTGGTCGAGATGGCGGCGCGGGAAGCGGACCGCTGCGTCGCCGAGGTGCTCGGCGGCCGCTTCGAGCCGTCGCTGCCGAGCAACCAGTGCCTCTTCTGGAGCGATGACGACGGCGCCTTCCTGGCGCAGGCCGAGGGCTTCATTTCCGAGGGGTTTCGCGATCTCAAGATGCGCGTCGGCGTCGCCGGCCATGACCGAGACCTCGCGCGACTGGCGATGCTGCGGGAGCGCTTCGGCGACGCCGTGCGCCTTTCCGTGGACGCCAATGGAAGCTGGACCGCGGCGCAGGCGCTCGATTTCCTCGACCGCGCCGCACCCTATCGCCTCGATTACGTCGAACAGCCGACCACCATAGGCGACTGGGACGCTTTCGTGCGGGTAGGCAGGGAGGGGGCGGTTCCGCCGATGCTCGACGAGGGGCTGAAGACGGTGGCGGACGTCGCGCGCCTCGTCTCGCTCGGTCCGCCGTTCCTCGCGCACCTGAAGGTCTCGAAGATGGGCGGGCCGATGGCGGTGGTCGCGTCGGCGCGCGCGCTGGCTGAGGCCGGCGTCGGCTTCATGGTCGGACAGATGAACGAGGGCGCCCTGGCCACCGCGCTCACCGTCCATTGCGCGATGGCGGCGCAGCCGCTGCACCGCGAGCTCTACGGCTGCTACGGCCTTTCGCGCGATCCGGCGCGCGGTGTGTCGTACCGCGATGGCCGCGCCTGCGTGCCGTCGGGGCCGGGGCTCGGCATCGGTGTCGACCGCCGAGCGCTGGAGCCTTTGTGGGAGATCGTCCGCTAGGTCGAGCGCCGGCCCTTGCGGCGTGCTTCCGCAAGGTGTTCAGATCTGTGACAGTCCGATGCAGCCGGGGGAGACAGATGACCAAGGAGCTTCGCGCGATCAAGTCAGGCATGGACGCGTGTTTTCCGAAGAAGGAATTCGACTCGCGCCTGCGGGCGCTGAAGAAGGTGATGGCCGAGCGCGGCATCGACCTCTTCCTGACCAGCGGCGCCGAGAACATCTTCTACCTCACCGGCCAGCAGTCCCCCGGCTACTACATGTTCCAATGCCTCGCCGTGCCGGCGAAGGGCGCGCCGATGCTGATGATGCGCGGCCTGGAAACGTACAACGCCAAGGCGAACACCTATCTGTCGAGCATCACCGGCTATCCCGACGGCACCAATGCGGCGACGGCGGCGGCCGAGGTGCTGGTCAAGAAGGGCTGGAAGGGAAAGAAGATCGCGGTCGACCGCGATGCCTGGTTCCTCACCCCCAACCTTTACGACCGGCTGGTCGAGGGCATCGGCAAGCCGATGGACGGCTCCGGCATCGTCGAGACGCTGCGCCGCGTCAAGTCGCCGCTGGAGCTCGAGTCCATGCGCTGCGCGGCGAAGGCGAACGACGCCGGCATGGCCGCAGGCCTCGCGGTCGTCAAGGCGGGTGTCTCCGAGAACGACATCGCCGGGGCGGTGATGGGGGAGTCGATCCGCGCCGGTGGCGAGTACGTCGGTATGGAGCCGTTCGTCGTCTCCGGCCCGCGCTCCGGCCTGCCGCATGCGACCTGGCGCCGCCGCAAGATCACGTCCGGCGACCTCGTCATCCTCGAGACCGCAGCCTGCTACAACCGCTACCATGCGGCGCTGTTTCGTACCGCCTCGGTCGGCAGAATCCCGGCGAAAGCAGCCGACATGTTCAAGGTGGTCCAGGAGGCGCTCGACGCCGCGCTCGAGCAGATCAGGCCCGGCAACACCTGCGCCGACCCGCACATCGCCGCGCAGAACGTGATCGACAACGCGAAATACGGCTACGCCTACCGCAAGCGCTCCGGGTACAGCCTCGGCATCTCCTTCGCGCCGGATTGGGGTGAGGGCAACATCCTCAGCCTCTACACCGGCGTCGAGGCCGAGCTGCAGCCCGGCATGGTGTTTCACGTGCCGATCACGCTGCGCGAGTACGGCAAGTGGACCGTGGCGGAGAGCGAGAGCGTCGAAGTCACCGACAAGGGCCGCAAGATCCTCAGCAAGATCCCGCGCGGCCTCGTCGAAAGGTAGGCCGCCGATGCCGGAGCGGACGCCCGCCCGCCCGACGCGCACCGTCGCGGCCGGGCGGCTCCGCGCCCTGATGGAATCGCTGCTGCGCGCGGCCGGCTGCGACGAGGAGGGCGCGCGCGCCTGCGCCGAGGTGTTCCTGGAGGCCGACCTGCGCGGCGTCGGCGGGCAGGGCCTCGACCACATGCCGACCATGCTCGACAACCTGCGCACCGGCCGCACCGATCCCTTCGGGCGGCCCAGTCTGCGCGCGGAGGGGCCGGCGTGGGCGCATGTCGAGGGCAACAAGGGGCCGGGCCAGATCGCCGGCAGGTATGCCGCCGACCTCGCTGCTGCGAAGGCGCGGGAGTCGGGTGTCGCGGCCGTGGGCGTGGTGAATTCCGGCGACCTGTTCATGATCGGCTTCTATGCCGAGCGGATCGCCCGTGCCGGCTGCGTCGGGCTGGTGTTCAGCGACGCGCCGCCGCTGGTGCATCCGCAAGGGGGCGTCGAGCGCGCGCTCGGCACCAACCCGCTGGCGATCGCCGTACCAACGTCCGGGCCGCACCCGTTCCTCGTCGATATCGCCACCAGCGCGGCGTCGTTCTCGCAGATCAGGCTCGCCGCCTACCACGGCGAGTCGGTGGCGCCGAACCTCGGGGTCGACCCGGAGGGCCGGCCGAGCACGGAGGCGACGCAGATTGCGCGCGGCGCGCTGTCGCCGCTCGGCGGCTACAAGGGCTTCGGCCTCGGGTTGTGCGTGGCGCTGCTGTCCGGCCCGCTGGTTGGTGCGACCACCGGCAAGAGCCTGCGCGCCTGGCACGGTGACGCTGCCAGCGCACCGAGCAAGGGCCACCTGGTCCTGGCCCTCAACCCGGCGATCTTCGGCGGCGCGGAGCGCTTCCGGCGCGTCGTTTCAGCGTATCTCGACGAGGTCCGCTACGGCCGCCGGGCGGATGGCGTCGCGGAAATCCGCATTCCGGGCGAACGCGCCTTCGCCGCTCGCGAGCGCAGCCTCGAGGAGGGTGTACGGGTCTACGAGGCCGTGTGGGGCAAGATGGCCGGCTGGGCCGAGAAGCTGGGCGTGGACATGCCGGACTAAACCACCACGAGGTCGCGCGTGGTTCGGCTCATGATCTCGGCGCCGGTCTTGGTCACCCGCACGTTGTCGATGATGCGCGCGCCGAGGCCCTCCTCGGCGATGAACACCGGCGGTTCGATCGACAGGATCATGTTTTCCTGCAGGATGTCCTCGCTGCCGCCGATCATGTTGACGTCGCCGACCCAGAGCGGCGGGAAGGCGGGGCCGAGGATGTAGCCTGAGGTGTGGAGCCGGTAGTCCTCCATACCGGCCTTCAGGATCACCTTGCGCGCCGCCTCGTGCGCATCGATTGCGGGGACGCCGTCCTTCATGGTGGCGATGCAGGCGTCGCAGGCTTCCCGCACGACGTCGTAGATCTCGCGCATCCGCTTCGTCGGCTTGCCGAGGGAAAACACGCGGCCGATGGTGGCGTGATAGCGGCGGTAGGACGCGCCGTACTCGGTGTGGATCAGGTCTCCGTTCTGCATCACCCGGTCGGACGGCAGGCCATGTGCATAGGCGGTGCGCGGGCCGGAGGAGAAGTTCATCGGACTCGCCGTCTCGTCGCAGCCCATCGCCAGCATGGTGCCGATCGCCCGGCCGCAGACCTGGTGCTCGGGCTTGCCGGCGGCGAGCTCGGCATGGAAGGTGTCGACGCCGGCGTCCAGCGCCTCCGTCGCCTTGCGCATGTAGGCGAGCTCGTTCTGTGACTTCACCCGGCGCACCCGCCGGACGATGTGAGTCGCCTCCGTCACCCGGGAGTCCCGCAGCGCGCCGTTCAGCCGGTCGTACTCGTGAACACTGATGTAGTAGTCGGGCAGCTCGATGCCGATGCGTCGGTTGAGCCAGCCCTTCTCGCGCATGATGTCGGCGAGGCGCGCGATCGGGTCCTCCAGCGTGCCGCCGCCCCAGGGCCGGATGTCGTCGGCCAGGCTCAGTTCCGCCACCTCCGCCACCTCGGTCCGCCGCACGAGGAAGGTGAGGGGCTCGTCCTCCAGCGTGAGGAACAGACAGCGAAAGAACTGCCAGATCTTGCCGCGCGCCGCGATCAAGTAGTTGACCGAGACCGGATCGGTGACCAGCAGCAGGTCGATGCCTTGCTCCGCCATCGACTCGCGCACCCTTGCACGACGCTGCATGTACTCCTCCAGCGGAAAGTCGTGCTTCGACATCGTGTCCTCCGTCAGGTGTTGCGGACGTAGTCGAGAGAAGATGCGGACAGGCTCTCGCCGCCCTTCTGGGTGACCAGGATCGTCTCGCCGCAGACGCCGCACAGGTTCAGTGTCTTGTCGCGCACCGACGGGTGCAGGAAGAACACCATGCCGGGCTCGAGCACGACCGGGTTGTCGGCGTAGATCATCGGCCAGTCCATCCAGTTCGGCGCGAAGGTGGTGCCGAGCGCGTAGCCGTAGGCAAAGGCATCGGGCTCGTAGCCTTCGCGCTTCATCATCGTCATGAAGGCGTCGAACAGCATGCCGACGGTGTTGCCAGGCTTCGCCGTTTCCTTTCCCGCCTCCAGCATCGCGCGCGAGACCCGGTACATGTCCTCGTGCTTCGGGCTCGCCCTGCCGATCTTCAGCGTGCGGTACAGCGCGTAGTGGTAGTGACGGTAGACGCCGGCGAATTCCAGCGTCAGCACGTCGTCGGCGTCGAGATGCCGGCGGCCGGCGAAATAGCGGCCCATGCGCATCGCCGGGCCCGAGCCGATGATGAACTCGTTGCCCGGATAGTCGCCATCGCCCTTGAAGATGACGCTGTGCATCTCGGCGAGAATGTCGCCCTCGAAGGCGCCCGGCTTCGCCAGCTCGATGGCCGCCGCGAGGGCGCCGTCGGCCAGCTCCGCCGCCCTCTTCACGTACGCGATCTCGGCTTCGCTTTTCACCACGCGCAGCCGGTTTACCAGGTCGGACGCGTCCTCCAGCGTGCAGAAGCCGTCGAGCGCGGCCATCAGCCGCCTCGCGTTGCGGCCGGTCAGGCCGTAGGCCTCCCACTCGACCCCGAGGCGCTTGCCGCGGCAGCAGTGCTCCTCGAGGATCGGCAGCAGGTCGGTGCGTGCCGGATCGGCGTCCGGCCGGTCGCGCCAGACGCGGATGTCGTCGAGCATCGATGTGTATTCCGCCTGCCGTGCGTCGGGCGCGCGGGTCAGCAGCGTCAGGATGCCGTCGGCGCCGAGGTAGAGGCACTGGAAGTAGCAGTAACCGAAGGTGTCGTAGCCGGTCAGGTAGAACATCGTCTCCTGCCGAAAGATCAGCATGCCGTCGAGCCGGTCGGCGGCCATCGCCTGCGTGGTGCGGCGGCGCCGCTCGGCCAGTTCCTGTTCCGAGAAGTGCAATGGCATGGACATGTGCTCCCTGTCGTTGCGGAAAGGCTAGACCCGCCGTCCCGGCCACGCCAGATTTTCCCCGACGGCGCCGGTCCGGGG
>DATKAZ010000059.1:0-2762 GCA_035514535.1 Gammaproteobacteria bacterium | reverse complement strand
GACGGTCTGCTCGGCCTTGGACCTAAGAACCTGAGCGACGCTTTTCATGGGCGATGCTCCCGCGGCGTAGTGGTGCAGGAACTTTACGCCCATTTGCACCGGACGCTCACCAGGCGGCTCCCGGAGGCGGGCCCTGGGAGGGCCCGTTTCCGGTAGGCGCGCCTGCAGAGGTGACTACGGTACGACGGCTGCGTTTGCCTGGTTGATGAGGAAGGCGGCGTCCTCGGGGAGCAGCAGGCGCTGGCTCACGAGGCTGTTCGCCGCCGCGGTCACCTTGGCGACGTAGTCGGCGTGCGTCGGATAGCGCTCCTCGAGCGACGGGCGGGGGTCGTTCGCCGCCTGGCGCTCGGCGAGCGTGCGGAAGAACGGGATGATCCCGCCGTTCAGATCGCAGGAATCGCCTTCGCTGAAGCCCGCTTTCCTCACGTTCCAGCCCAGGTACGTCGCAAGAGGCACCAGCATGTTGGTGTTGGGCAGGCCGGCGATGGTGTTGCCGTCCGCGTCGACCTGCGGCTGGCGCACCGAGTAGCCGCCGCGCTTGACCGGCGGCTCGCGCATCACGCCCGCGATGTCCTCGACGTTGAACTGGGGCCCGCGGTCGAGATGGAACTTCTGCGTGGTGATTCCTTCAAGCGTGAAGTTCACGGCCGGGATGTAGGGGTAGTGGAACTCGCTCAACGGCACGAGCATGCCCGAGGCGAGCGTCGGATAAAGGCTCGGCGGCGGCTCGGTGCCGTGGACGATCCAGTCGCGCAGCGCGACCAGCAAAGCCCGCTGGCCGTGGATGAACGGGTTGTTGTTGGTGCGCAGCTGGCAGTTCACCGGCGGGCTCGGGAGAACCGCGGGCAGTTGCGCGGTGGCGTCGCCGCCGCCATGCCGCGTGCCGGCGAACAGATAGATCCGCACGTTCTTCGGAATCTTGAGGTCGTGCCTGCTCTCCGACTCGGTGGTGTTGAGCGCCATCAAGGCCTGCCAGTACTCGGTATCGGTATTGGTATGGAAGATCTTCGGGCAGCTCTGCGACCTGTGGCAGCGGTCGAGCTGGCCTGCCGTGACGCCCGAGATTCTGTCGTTGCTCACGCCCCAGGACTGCGGCGACTCCCCGCCGGGGTATTGGCGCTCGGTATGCTGCGTCCCGGAGAGGCGGTCGGGCTGGCCGAAGCGAACGTTGAACGCGCCGCGGTTCGAGGCCTTGTGCGGGATCGCGCCTTCCACCACGAGGTTGCGGTTTTCGTCCTGGTTGAAGCCCAGCTGGATGAAGGACCGAATCCAGCGGCCGCTCTGCGACGAGCCGTAGATGATGGCGTCGCGGATCGATCCGCCCAGCGGGTTCTCCGGCATCGGTCCGGTCGCCGGGCAGGGGCCGTGTCTGCGATCGTCGCCGCCGTCATCGTCCTCGTCCCGCCCGCGACCGCGATTCTCACCGTGCTTGCGCCCGCACTTTCCCGTGCTCGCGCCGTTGCTGTTGCGCAGGAACGAAATGAAGTCGCGTGTCGCCGCGAAGCCGAGCCCCAACACCATGGGGTTCTTCGCGTCGTACAGCAGCTCGTAGATGTGGTTGGTGTCGAAGTTTCCGTTGAGGCAAACGTGCCGGGTGCTGGGCACGCCCGGGAACGGCACCGTCGAGCAGTCGGCGAATGCCCAGGCGCTGTTCGGGATGAGCTCTTTCGGGTCGTCCTGACGCACGCGCCGCGTGAGCGTCGCGCCGGCGTTGCTGGTGCTGAGCGCCTCGTAGGCCGGCGGCGTGGTCACGTCCTGCGTGCTGGTCGGCGCGGTGACAATGTACTCCGCCCGCACGCGGCCGGTGATCTCGCTGCCGTTCTTGTTCCGCGCCACGGGCAGCCGGATCTGCAGGCCGGTGCTCACGTCGCCCTGCCAGCCGTTGTCCGAGAGGATGTAGCCCTGGCGCTGCAGGAAACCGTCGCCGGCGTTGTTTTCACCCGAGCCGCCGACGTTGATCTCCAGGGTGCGCACGCGGCCGCGGTTCGGCACGTCGTGCAGCAGCGTGCCGTTGGCGCGGGTCATGTCGAGCGGCTTGCTGATCCAGAAATCCATGTTGTACTCGACCATGCCGCGCGCATTGCGCGGGGCAAGCTTGATGTCGGTGATGACTTCGTTCAGAGGGTCGTCGGGATCGACTTCGCCATAGGCCACGCCCCTCAGCGTTTCGTACTGGCCAACGGTGCCGAATGAGGCGCCGCCGTAGGCCAACGCGCGCGAATTGACCTCGATCTTGGTGATGCGCGCTTCCACCGACTCGCCGATACCCGCAAGGGCGACCGGCAGCAAGCTCATGAGTGCAGCTCGGACAAGCAGGCGCATGGTGCTCCTCCTCTTGAAGAACAGCGGTTGGACGCTACAAGCAGTCTAGTGAGCCGGGGCAGTTCAATTGACAAGAGTCGCGCATCAGTTAAGAAGCAGCCGAAATATATGGATCCCCGTTCCTGCCTGGGCCATACGGCACGCGTCCGACGGGCCATGTCGGACTAGGGCATGGGCTCCGGGCGAATCATGCGCTGAAACCTCGCGCTGCCACCATGAAAGCGCACGGCCGGTTCCATCCGTGCATGACGGAGCGCGAGTGGAGCCCGCCAAGGACGAAGCGCCCGGGAGCAGTTCTTTTTTTAGAGAGGAGAAGCACCGTGTTACTGAGGCTGGTGGCAGCAGGCGCCTTCGGGGCGTTCATGGTAAGCGGGCCGCTGCAGCATGTGGGTGCCCTGCCGGAGACCGCGATGGGAAATGCGAGCAAGAGCCTGATCAGG
>DATKAZ010000058.1:0-15679 GCA_035514535.1 Gammaproteobacteria bacterium | reverse complement strand
GATGGCGAGGACGAACTACAAGTTCGAGAAGAAGCAGCGCGAACTGAAGAAACAGCGCAAGAAGGCCGAAAAGGCGAACCGCAAGGCCGGTAACGAAACCGTCGCGCCGGACGCAGCCACGCCAGACGCCTCTGGTGTCGGCAGCGCAGAAAAAGGGGACGGGGGGAATTAACACTCCCGCCTGGGCCTGCCGCGAGGGCGGGAGGCCACGGGCAGGTTGAGTGTGCGCCCGACCATGGCGACGAAGCGTGCGTCGCCGAGTGCGCGCTGTGAGGCGACGCGCGCCGGGATCCAGTCGAGCGTGTCGTCGCCAATGTGTCAGAAAAATCCCCCCGTCCCCTTTTTCCGTCCCCTTTCCCCTTGACTCAGCCTCCGGCGTGCCCGACCGGCGATGACGTCGCGGCCAGCTGATCCGCTAGACGCTCAGCTGCCTCAGCGAGTGGCCGGCTCAGGATGCGGATCTGGAGTGCGTGTTCCTGCAACTCGAGCAGGCCGGTCGAATGGGTCACGACCGCGTCGACGCTCTCGGTGAACGGGGCGAGCGCGGCCTGCAGATCGGCGACCATCGCGTCGTCGCCGGGCGGCAGGGAGGCAATCGCCCTGGCCACCGTGCTGGCGTCGACGTGCATCCTGTCGAACTGCACGACCTCCACGCCATGCCAAATTGCGTCGACCGTGCCCTGGATGCGCTGCAGTCGCGCGATCAGCATCGCGAAGGCGTAACCGGGCTCAAACCCTTCCCTGGCACCGATTGTGCGCGCCGCGTGGTCGAGGCGTTCCACGAGCTGCGAGTGCAGGTCCGGCAGGCGCGCTGTGTGCGCGCGCATGCCCGTGGCGTCAGGAACCCAGAGGGCGAGTCCGCGGATCTCGCGGGCGATGCCTTTCCATTGCGAGTGCAAATCCCGCAGCGCGTCCGCGGCCGGACCGTGTGTCGGCACCGGGAGCGCCGGCTGACCAAGCGCGAGCACACCGAGGGAGTGGAAGCGCTGCTGGACCCGTGCATCCACTTCTACCAGCTTGGCGAATGCGTCCGTGTCGCCAGCGGCGACTGCGCTTGCGAGGTCGGACACCCGGCCGACATCGATCGCGATGTGCAGCGCCTCCCGGGCCGCCGCGGCGTAAGGCTCCGGACCCGCGGCAGTCAGCGGCGATGCCACCGTGAGACCGGTGACGATGGCCGCCACGGCCAAGGCGAAGCTGGGAGAACGGTGGGCAGGCATGGCTTTGATCTCCGAAGGCGCCGAGTGCCGGGATCGGCACAGCCTGCATCCATCCGGTCGGCGCCACAAGTGGGAAAAAGGGGACGGGGAAATTAAAAAGCGCGCCGGGGGAAAACGAGAAAAATTTCCCCGTCCCCGTTTTCCCGTGACACCTACGCCCGTGGGATCACGGTCGGTCTCCTTGCACCTTCACGTGTCGGGACCCTGCGCGCCGCTCACTGGCAAGTGCCGCTCGCCAGCGTGAGATCATCCACGTTCCAGCCGCTCATGATGAACGCGAGAAAACTACCCGACATGCCGGTTCCGTGACCAAACCGGACCTTGAACGCGGCATTCTTGTAGGCGGTGACGTCAAACTCAAAGCGCGTCCAGGCGCTGTCCGTCGTCAGCTCACTCGTGGAGTTCTGCCAGATGTTCACCCAGCTCGTCCCGTTCCACACGTCGATCGTGGCCTTGACGAAGGGTTGTTGGTCACAGTTCAGCCAGCGCCAATAGCTCAGGTTGACGGTGCCCGATTCGCCGGTCAAATCAATGACGGGGCTCGTAAGGTAGAAGGGCGCGTGGACGGAGTTCGAGTAATTCCCTCCGAGCACGATACCAGCCACGCCGTTGTCGACGGTCGTCGACTGATCGGAGGCGGGGTCGCTGTTGCCCTGTTGCTGGCCGGTCGAAACGGCCGTGGGCCCGATCCCCCACTCCCCCTCGAGGGTCCAGCCCTGGAGGTTGTCGGAAAAGTCCTCGGAGAAGTAGATGGTACCGCCGGTGCAACTCCTACCGGTGAACGTCGCGCTCGAGGGCGAGCCCACACCACTGCCCAGGGTATCGGTGACCGAGCTTGCGACCTGCACGAGGTAAGTGTGCCCGGGCGCCTGCACAGTCGTGGTCACGTTCACCGTGCGGCCGCTCACGGTGGCCGCGGTGGCCGCCAGCCCGCTGTCGAACGTGAATTGCTCGCCCGCTGAATCCACGCTGCTCGGTTCGATGCGGCGGTCGAAGTCGACGCGCACGTCTGTGGGGCCCAGTGCCACGGCGCCGCCCACGATCGGCGCGGGGCAGGCGAGCAACGCCAGATCCTGCGGCTGCCAGGCGGAAACCTCCGCCTTCGGACCAAAGCGCCAGAGCGGCGTCGGGCCTGCTTCCAGCACGCAGCCGGGCGCCACATCCTCACTGTCGCGCAGGACGGCCGGAAGACGTAGGCGCAGGTCGGGATTGCCGGCGACGCCGGCGGTCTCGAGCATGGCGGACTCGAACTCCGTGCCGGCAGCGACGAAACCGTCGGCCACGCTCCCGGCCACGAACGCGAGCTCGCTTTCGTAGCCGTCGAGGCCGGAAACGAGGTCCGTCGCGGCCGACAGATCCTGCACCAGCGGGGCCAGCGCCTGACCGGTCGCGTCGATGCCGAAACCGGAAATGGCCAGCGCCTGGCGCAAGTCGCCACTGGTGCCCATCGTCGTGATCGTGAACTGCACCGCGTCGCCGGCCGCCGGCACGGGGTTCAGCAGCGCCGGATCGACCGCCACGAACAGCGCCGGCCCGTCCTTGCAGGCCTGCACGAAGAAGCCCGCAGGCTCGCTGCCCACGGCGGGCTTGATGTAGGTGACCAGGGCTCCCGCGATCGGCAGGTCGACGGAACCATCCGCGGCGGCACGCGCCGCCGCGATCTGCACGCTCGCCTGCTCGCCCGATAGGCTGCCTCCGCAGGGTTCGAATCCGTCCCGGAAGAGCGCGTCGCCCGCGTGCACGCCTGCCGGCATCATCAGGGCCGAAACCAGCAACCCTCCGGCGACCCACGCCACGGAACCTGCATTCGACCCGCGCTCCATGGCCGCGCCCCCACTGGATGAAGGACCGCCGGGCGCGACGTGAGGCACGCGCGCCCCGGGAGCGCGATCATGCGCCCGCCCCGGCGCCCTGTCCATGCAAGGGACAAAGGGGACGGGGTGGGGTACCCCCGATTCCTCGGACAAGTCAATTAGGCAAAAGCCTGAGCCTCGAAATCCACAGGGCACCTGTAGTCCAACGCTTGGTGCTGTCGCCGCCGGTTGTAGAAGATCTCGATGTAGTCGAAGACGTGTCAGGAAAATCCCCCCGTCCCCATTTCCCCTCCATTTTCCCTTTGGCAGGCGCAATCACGAGCGGTTAAGCCGATGCCAGTAGACTCGTCCTTCCAGGGGTTGTGTCACTGCCAGTGAGAGGTCGGCCGTCCTGGAGACAGCTCCCAGATGGCGATACGTTCGAGCCCTCACGTCGGAAACGCACACGATGTTGAACGCGACCGTCCTGCTGACCCTCACTCTGGCCACCCACGACATCGGCTATCCCGGGGCAGTCGTCAGCGGTGACGATCCGGACTTCACCGCGGTCCCCTCGCCGGCCGCGACCGTGGAACGTGTCGGTGTACCGGCGCTGTTTTCGCGTGCGTGCGGCCATTCAGTGACGGACGAGGCACCCGTCCTGCGGCTCGTGGGCGAGATCGAAACCACCAATGGGCCACACTTCCAGTACGAACTTCGCTACACCTTCGCGGACTACGAGCCGCAGCCTGGCGAGCCTGAGCCTCCGCTCGTCTGCCCCAGCGCAGTGCTGCCGCCGGCAAGCTTCCTGATCGACGTGGGTCTACTGCCCGAGGGGAGTCACAGATTCCAGACCATGGGCCTGTACGACGGCGAGGTCGTCGAGACCTATTCCAAGACCGTCCGCGTCGGCACCCTGCCCAGCACCGGCGTCTCCGGCCCCTGGTACGCCCCGGAGCAATCCGGCCGCGGCCTGTTCGTGGCCCGGATTTCGGGCCAAGGCAACGAGGCCACGCCGCTGATCGCCCTGTACTGGGCTACGCACGACGCGCAGGGCCAGCCGGTCTGGGTGTTGGCGCCGGCGACGGCCGACGGCCTCGTCGCCGAAGCCGAGGCCTTCAACACCGCCGGGGCTGCACTCGCCCCCGGTGACGCACAGCTGGAGTCCTCGCGCTGGGGCGTGCTGCGCTTCGAGTACACCGGCTGCGGCAGCGCCGTGCTGACCTGGGACGCCGATGATCCGGCGATCACTGACGGCAGCGTCGAGCTCGAGCAGCTGGCCGAGCTGGACGGCTTGGCCTCATGCAGCATCCAGCGCTTCCGCCATCATCCCAAGCCGGCGGTGCGTGAGTAGCCCGGGGGAAAAAGGGGACGGGGGGAATTAACGCTTCCGCCTGGGTCAGAAATTCCCCCCGTCCCCTTTTTCCGCCGCCAGCGGCCAGTCGATCGCCTGCGTCGGCGGCCAGGCCAGGTCGGCTTCCTGCAGTCTGGCCGCGAGGTTCGGCGCGGCGTCGAGGTCGAAGGGCGCGCCGCAGTAGCAGAAGTAGACGGCCACCATCAGCAGCATGGGCCCTGCCGGACGTGCATCGATCGCCGCCGCCAGCCGGCTGGCCGCTTCGTGGTCGCCCGACTGCGCGGCCAAAGCGATCCCCTGCACGTCCAGTTGCTGCGCCTCGGGAACGTAATTCTCGAGGGCGCGTTCCATCGCCGCCAGGTCCCCTCTGGCGGCAGCCAGCCGCGCCTCGCTCCGTGCACGCGCAGCGGCATGCGGCAAACGCGCCAGCGAGGCCCGGGCTTCGTCGAGGCGGCCCAGCGCAAGCAACGCATCGAAGCGCGCCTCCTCCAGCCGCATGCCCTCGGCGACAACGATGCCGCGATCGGCAAGATCCAGTGCCCCAGCCGCATCGCCGGTGTAGATCGAAGCGATGGACGCGTGGATCCAGTTGGCCTCGTCGAGGGCGTTGCAGCGCGTTCCGCGGACGAAGAAATCGCGCGCCGGCGCGGCCATGCCGAATGCCGTGGTCGCCACGTGCATCCACTGGTCGAAGCCGCAGGCATCGGTATGGGCGATGGCCCGGCGCGCAAGATCGCCGACACCGGTCCAGTCGTCCGACAACAGGCGGCGCGTGAGGTCGATGAAATCGCGCGCGGCAGCATTGGGCGCTGCGCGCATGGCGGCATGCAGCCGCCGCTCGAGCTCCCCGCGGATGCGGGCCACGTCACTCACCGGCAGGCTCGCCGGGTCCGCGCCGCCGGCCAGCTCGAGCAGCAAGTGGCCGTAAAGGTCGGCGCTGTGGTAGCTGGCGGCCCAGAGGCCCGGTGCCTTCTCCACGGCGCGGTCGAACAGTTCATTGGCCTCCGCCAGGGTCGGAATCTGTGGCGCACCTCCGTGCGCGAGCTGGTACAGCTCGAAGCCCCGCGCGTACAGCGCATAGGCCTCGGGATCGCGCACGCCCGCACTCTCCATGCGCTGGCGCTGTTCCTTGTCGAGCAGGATGCCGAGCGCCGCGGCCACCTTGGCGGCGATATCGGCCTGCACGTCGAAGGCATCGTCGACGGGACGGTCGTAGCTGCTGGACCAGGCATGGAAGCCGTCGCGTGCGCGCACCAGCTGCGCCGTCACGCGCATCCGTTCGCCGGCCCGGCGTACCGAGCCCTCCAGGATGTGCTCGACGCCGAGCCGCTCGCCGATCTCGTCGACCGGCACGTCCTTGTCCTTGTAATGGAACGATGAGGTGCGGGCGGTCACGCGCAGGCCCGGTACCGACGACAACACGTTGAGGATCTCCTCGGTCAGCCCGTCGGCAAAGTAGCCCTGCTCGGGATCCGAGGACAGGTTGTCGAAGGGCAGCACCGCGATGGTCCTGCCGTCGGGCGCCGGCACAGGCTGATCCGGCACGCTCGCTGGCGCTGCGGCCTCGCCGCCTGTCATTGCCATGGGCGCCGGCGCAGAAGCGTCCCGATCGTGCAGCAGCTGCCAGAGCAGCAACGCCCCGACCACCAGCAGCAGGCCGATGATCGCCAGATCGAGCCTGCCCGAACCCGCCGGCGCACCCTCGCCGTCCACGGCCCCCGTATCGCGTGCGATGCCGTGCGGGGTGAGCTGGAACACCCAGCTGAAGCCCAGGGCGACCACGAACCCCAGCGCCAGCAGCACCACCAGCGCCTGCAGCACCCAGTCCGGCGTGCCGAAGATCGGCAGCAGCGTCTCGGCCACCTGGATCAGCAACCAGGCACTGACCACGTACAGGCCGGCCACGCGCACGACGTTGCGGCGACGCAGTTCAGTGAACAGGTTCACTCGGCCCCCTCCGGCTGCCGGGAGCGGACAGGATACGGTGGCGGCCGCCGGCTTGTCGCGAAAAAAGGGAAAAAGGAGACGGGGGGAATCATCGCTTCCGCCTGGGCCTGCCGCAAGCGCAGTAGGCCGCAGGCAGAATGAGCGTGCACTCGACCATTGCGACGATTCGAAGGGCCGTCCGCTAGCGGTAGTCGGGGTTGGGATGGTCGAAACGGCAGCCGGCTTCCCACTGGCTCCTGACATTGCCATGCGCGGAGATACCACCCGCCTCGCGCAGCAGGCGCGCCATGTGCATCAGGTTCCAGGACATGAAGGTCGTATTGCGCTGGGTGAAGTCGTTCTGCGGACCGCCGGAATCCTCGTCGGCATAGGACGGCCCCGGGCCCGCCTCACCGATCCAGCCCGCGTCGGCTTGCGGCGGGATGGTGTAGCCCACGTGCTGTAACGCATAGAGCACGGTCATCGCGCAATGCTTCACGCCGTCCTCGTTGCCAGTGACGATGCAGCCACCGACCCGGCCGTAATACACGTACTGCCCCTTGTCGTTCAGCTTGCCGGACTCGCCGTAGAGCCGCTCGATCACCCGGCGGCACACCGAGCTCTCCTCGCCCAGCCAGATCGGCGTGCCGATCACCAGGATGTCGGCGGCCATGACCTTCGCGCAGATATCCGGCCAGTCGTCGCGGGCAAAGCCGTGCTCCCTCATGTCGGGGTATACGCCGGGCGCCAACTCGTAATCGACCGGGCGGAGTATCTCCGTGGCGACGCCGTTGGCGTCCATGATCGCCTTCGAGATCGCGAGCAGCCTTTCGGTGTGCGAAAGGGTCCCGGTCGGCTTGAGGGTGCAGTTGAGAAAGAGCGCGGACAGCGCCGTGAAGTCAATGCCGTGTCCTTCGCACAAAGCCTTCTGTTTCTCGTTCAAGACCATGCCACGTTCTCCATGTCCTTGCGCCGGCCCGGCCCTTATGCGCCGAACGCCTCGCGGATTTTGGCCAGGCCGAAGTTCATCGCCTGGGAAAAAGGGGACGGGGGGATTTGACAGTCCCGCCATATCGTTGCTTTCGGGGAACGACCTGCTGGAAGCCATCAAGGCCGATCAGCGAAAGCGTCCGCCAATTGCGGTCGACAGCACGGGCGTCAGTTAATCTCCTCCGTCCCCTTTTTCCTGGCCTCGGGCCGCGCGGAGACCGCGCAACGCGAGCCGCCGGTTGGGATGATGCTGCAGCGTCCGCTCGAACGCGTCGGCGGCCTCGGCGTGCCGGCCGGCGCGCAACAGCAGTTCGCCGTAGAGCTCGTCGATCGGTTTCGCCGACCACGGTGGACCGTATTCGAAGGCCAGCGCATCGGCGCGCTCGCGCGCATCACGGACGCGATCCAATCCCTGTGGCTCTCCTCGGGCGGCATCCATGGCGCCTCGAAGCGCCAGGGCCAGCACGCGAGCCTGCGTCAGCTGGTCGGCCGTGTTGGCATCGTGGCGCACCGCGACCGCGCCATCAGTGACCACCGCCGACCCGATGCGCGCCTCGAGCGCCGCGAGCGCATCGTCCGCCTGCCCGCGGCGGCCCTGCAGCGCCGCGACGACGCCTCGGGCGAAATCGTGCGCGGCAAACGCCGCGATCGACACGATTCCCGTGCTGTCCACCGGCGCCCAGGCGGAATCCGGGGCGTCGCCCTCGGTCTCGACCAGCACGGTCGCGCGCACGGTCGCGAGCGCGACGCGGCGGTCCTTGCGCGGGTCGGCGGTCACCTCGCTGTCGACCAACGCCAGCAATGGCAATGCCTGGTCCGTCCGTCCCTGCTGCAACCAGGCGTATGCGAGCCACTCCAGCGCGTGGTAGCCGGGATGTCCACTGTCGCGGGCGACCTTCAGCGAAGTGACGTTCGCCTGCACGGCCTCGTCCCACAGCCCCAGCGCGAAGAAGACGTGCGACGGCATGTGCTGCGCATGCGAAGCGGCACCCGCCACCTGACCGTAGCGCCGCGCCGCCCGCAGCCCGAGCGGCGCGTGCACCGGGTCGTCGTAGGCATGGATCAGGTAATGCAGCGCGCCCGGGTGCCGCCGGTTGCGCTCGTAGACGAGTTCGGCCTGCGCCGCAGCGCGCATGTAGTTTCCGATGTCGCGCTTCGTCCCGGTGAGCCCGAGCAGCGATAGCGCATACAGCGCACGTGCCTCGAGGTCATCGGGATACGCTTCCGCCAGTCGCCCCAGCGCCTCGCTGTAGCGGGCATCGCGCTCGCGCTTGTCACCGTCGCCGAACAGCAGCTCCACCGAGGCGAGATAGGCACGCTCCCGTTCCGTGCCGGCCTTCGCCGCACGCGCCTGGGGCGTCGGCGCGAGCCGCTGCAAGGCCGCCCTCGCCGCCTCGCGATCCTGCTCGCCCCAGATCGGCCTGTTGTGGCTCAGCGCCTCGCCCCAGTACGCCAACGCAAAGTCCGGGTCGGCTTGCTGGCCCTCGCGGAATGCGGCGCGGGCGGCGTCGAACTCGAAGCTGTGCAGCAGCAGGACGCCGCGCTTGAAGGCGGGCTGCGCCGCAGCGGCTCCGGAGTTCGGGAAGTCGATGTCGCCGAGCCCCGCTTCGGCAGAGGCGGCCACCGTAGTCTCGTGGCAAGTGGCGGAGGCCGCGGCCGCGAGCGCGGACAGGCCCAGCAGGACTGAAAGCAGGATTCTCATGCCACCCTCCGCTCATCGGGCCTTTGGATCAGGAAAAAACGGGAAGAACGGGGTCGGAACCCCCTCCTGCGCGAAATCGATAGCGCCCGCGCCAGTTCATCACCTCCGTCCCTGAGGTTTCCCCACTTTCCAACGTCCCGATAGTGCATCGCCGTCGCCCTGGATTGCCACCATCGCGATGCGGATGTCCAGACGCCATCGGTACTCGCGAAGTAGTCCCCAGCCGATGCGATGCCAGGACAGCACACCCGGCCGCGTCGAACGGACGAGCGACATTGTCACGGCGCACAGTGTTGCTTGCGGCGCGGCCTTGGCCGCAACCCATGCCACAAAACAGACCATGGCATGGATCAGCAGCAGCGTTGCCAGTCGGTCTCGCTTCCGGGTGAGGGAGTCTTCGAAGCCGACACCGTAGCGATGCGCCTTCAGGTACCGTCGGCAGGACATACACGCTCCCAAAGCGTCAATGTCCGGCCGCCAACTGCCAGACCAGCTCGCAACAGCTGGAAACGTCCGCGACCGTCAAGGGGCGACCAATCCACCACGATGACCGGTCGTTGCTGACGCACCAGCCAAGCGATCATCGCAGCGTAGATGGACTCGCGTTCACGGGCCAGGTGCGGATTGCCAAAGCCCCGTCCCCATTTTCCCCAGGATCGCGCCCAGGACGAAACGGGACATGATCGCGGCGTGCGCGACCACATCCCGCCGCCACCAGGCGAGCGTGCCTGAAACGTCTGCGCTGCGCATCCGCCCCGGTTGGCACCGCCGCGGCCGAACGCTCGGCGACGGTTGCGGATGCCGCCGAACCGGTGCGGCTCCAACCTCGGCTCAGTGCACCGCCAGTGCGCTGTGATCGACCACAGTCACGCCTGAAACCGCGTGCGCGATCTCATGCGCGCGATCGTGATCGAGTTGGGTCCTCACGTGGCCGCCCAGGTAGACCCGCGTGCCTTCCACGCGCACAGTGATGTCGGACGCCGCCGCGCCCATGCCGTCGCGCAGCGCGGCATGCACGCGGTCGTGCAGCGAGGCGTGGGCCGGCGCCGTCTGGTAGGACTGCGGTGGCGGGGAATCGTAGCGCGGTGGCGGATGGTCGCGCGTGCGCTGCGCCATGCAGGCCGCGAGAAGGCCGGCGGCCGCGATTGCCAGCAGGATCCTCATGACTGTCTCCAGTTTGGGTGCCAGGCGAATGATCGGCGCCGGACCGTCAAGCCCCCGTCAGCGAAAAGTCTATGCCATGTCGACGCGCATTGGGGAAAAAGGGGACGGCTGCGGACCAATCGGGCTCAGCCTTCCCGATCGCAGGGCTGGGTCAGGTAGTCCCGGTAGGGGTCGGTGATGAAGCGCAGGTTCACGCCGTTCCGTCCCCATTTTCCCGGCGAGCCTACTGGACAACGTCAGCCGGGAATACAACGGCGACCACCAGGCCTTCGCCGGCAGCGAGCGGTGCCGTGGTTTCGAAGCGGACGACGCCCGGCTCGGGGATCTCCACCGTGAACTCCTTCCGCCTTGCATCGTGGGTGCCGGTATAGGCTGCAGTCTGCAACGACTCCTCGCCCACCGGCGCCGGCAGCCGGATGGTGCTTTCGGCCTTCCGGATCGGAAATCCCCAGGTGCCCGTAGTGTTCCACGAGAGCGTGTCCCGGCCCTGGACCAGACGGATCTGCCCACGCGTTCGATACACCAGCTCGAACATATACTCCCCGGGCTCCATGAGTACGTCCGCGGCACCCACGTAAACGCGCATCTCGCCCGGCCCCCGTCGTTCGATGCGGTAGGGAACCGTCTCGCCGTCCCGTTCTGCGCTGAGCACAGTGACTGGAACCTCGATCGGGTTGCCCTCGACGTCCTGATACTGCGTCGAAAGATCCCGGTAGATGCCCCGACGGATCTGCTTGCCCTCGGCGTTGACCGTGATCGATTCGGTGACGGTGATATCGCCACTGGCGGCCACTGCAATGTGGCTGGAGAAATGGAGGATTTCCTCCGCCGCCTGGACGCCGCGTGCACCGCCCAGTGTCGCGACGGCCAGTAACGCGGTAGCCAGACCTCGCATTCCGGTGATCTTCATGCGACAAAGCCCTCCGTCGGAGAACGCATTGTGAACTGTGAGGCCGTCCTCGATGCAATGCCTTCTTTCCTCAGCCATTTCCACGCCTCGATTCCAATTCCTTGGCGACGACGCTGCAAGCCTCGATCAGCTCCCGAACCAACGCGATGTCGACTTCGAGCATTCCCTCGTACTCGGCGAGATTCCGCGTCCGGTGTCCGTTGTCGAGCACGCGCCAGACTTCCGGCCCGAGGCCGAGCGTGTGCGGCAGCACTTGAAAGACCACGTATCTGTGCCTGGCGCGGTAGCCCATGCGGCGCAACGCCGCCAGGCAAAGCGCATGGGACGCGTTGTAGACGAGGTCGAAGCGGCTCTCCAGCGCGAGCTCGTCCTTACCGGCATCGCGAAGCCTTGCGAGGCCCGAACGGACGAGGCCATCGAACTCCTGACGATCGAATGGTTCCGCCACCAACGGACCGTCCCGCCCGGAGAGCCGCTCAAGCGCCGCGGACATCGTCGCTTCCGATCACCGGGATGCGCGGCTGCTGCAGCACGCGCGACAGGAACGCGTTACGCGCCTTCAGGCGCCGGTCGAACTCGGCACGCGTATAGAGCGTGAAGTTGACCTCCCGGCCAAGCAGCGAGGCGAGCGGATCAAGCGCTGCGGCAAGCTCCGCGTACGCCAGATCGTCGGCCACCACCAGCAGGTCGATGTCGCTGCTGGCGGAGTCGGTCTGCCTGGCGACCGATCCATAGACGAATGCGAATTCGATGCGCGCAGCGAGCGGCGCCAGTGCCTGGCGCAATGGCTCCGCGACACCGACGGTCTTGCGCACGATGCCCACCAGCTCGTGGTAGATGGGCGCCGCCGCATTGGCGCGGTAGCGCTTCTGGTTGCCGACGGACTCCATCGTGACGAGCCCGCTGCCGGCGAGCTTGGCCAACTCCCGCTGCACGGCGCCCGAGCCGGACCGCGTGGCGGCAATGAGCTCGCTGACGCTGTAGCTGGTGTCCGGCCGTCCGAACAGACAACCGAGCACGCGCTGCTGCGTCGTGGTCAGCAGCGCGTCGGCCAGCCCGTACTGCGCGGGCGACTCGGCGACTTTGTCTTCGCGAGGTTTCCTGCCCATATCGGGCATGTTAATGCCCATATTGGGCATTACGCAAGGCCGGGAGAACGAGAACGGAGGGGATTAACGGGACACCGCACATGCCAAGATGCCCAGCTCACACCGCGATCCGCTGGATCCGCGAGACCACCTCCCCCAGCCCACGATGCGCCTCCTCCAGGTCGTAGTCCGCCTGCAGGCCCAGCCAGAAGCGCTCGCTGGTGCCGAGCGCGGCGGCGAGCCGCACGGCCGTGTCGGCGGTGACGCTGCGCTTGCCCAGCACGATCCCGTTGATCCGCCGCGGCGGCACGCCGGCCGCACGGGCCAGCACGTTCTGGCTGATGCCGAGGGACACCAGGAACTCCTCGAGGAGAACCTCGCCAGGATGGACATTGGACAGCGGCTTCATCGGTTCACCTCAGCCTGCGATCTGCTCGTAGGAGAACCGCGGCGCGTCGGTTCTTCGACTGGCGTGCTCGAGCGTCAGCGCGCAGACGCGCCCCAGGCGCAGACGCGACCCGGCCCCGCTATTTCGCGATCGTGAACGGCACCGTTTCGACCAGACGATCGTCGATCCACAGCTCGACCCGGTATTGCCCGCTCGGCCATCCCGCATCCGGCCGATTCAGCGCGAACTTCACGTGGTTGCTCAGCAGCCCCGCCTGCAGGGTCGTCCTGTCGATCTCGTAGTCGGGCGGCGCCACCTGGGTCGACGTCGCGATCCAGACGCCGCTGAGTCGGGCGCCGGTGGGCACATCCTGCAGATCGGCCTCGAGCACGATCTTGGCCGTGTCCGGAGCGAACACGTCGCGCGCGACACCTTCGGCCGCGTTGTCGTACAGCACCACCCCGACGAAACCGGGCTCCCCGGCCAGCGCGGCCGCAGGAACCAGACAGCAGGCGAAAGCGAATCCCCGGACCGCTGCGCCGACGGATACATCTGCGTTCATACCGCCTCCCGGTTTGCCGCGACCGGAACACTTTACTCCGGCAGGAGGGCCAGTAACATCGGCCGGGTCGAGTACCGGTCCCCAGGGCCCGTGCTCTGCGCCTTGCTGGCCCTGCTTTCCGCGAGCGCGTCCGCTGCCGAGGACCGCTGCGCACTGCCGAAGCACGCGGCGCCAGCAGCTGGTCCACGTCACCGTCGCCGAACGGTGAGGGACGAGGCGTCCCTCGCATCGGCGGCTTCCTGCCAGACGGCTGAGATCAACAGGTCAGGTCGCGCGTGCAATCGTCAGCCACGTGCGATTGACGCCGTGCAAGCCGGCTAGCCGCCGGCCTCTTTCTTGCCCGTCGAGGCGGTGCCGCCTGCCGGCGTCGCTGCCTTGCTTCCGGAAGCCGCAGCGGGCTCGCGGCGGAACTGGGTGTGGCCGAGGACCTCGATTTCACCGCCGGCCTTCCTGAATGCCGCGATGTCCGCAGCCACGCTTTCATGCGTGAGGCGGCCGGCATGGCCCTTGTCCTTGGATGCGGGCACCCGGGTGGCGACCTTGCGGCCGCGGGGGGCGGAAATTGGCGCAGTAGTGGTCTTGGCGGACATCTGTCTCCTTGGGGCGAGATCACAGCCCGCGGCCGTTTCCGGCCGCGGCTTCGTGCGTGGAGCTCAATCCTTCACTTCGGTTCCCTGCGAGGACCAGATTTGCCAGCGCCCGTCGCGCTTCACGAAAACGTCGATGTAGCGATGCTTCGCGGTGAAGGCCTTGCCGTCCTTGTCGGTGCCCTTGGTGTGGTAGACGCCCGTCACCATACCGCGGTCGCCGTCGACCTGCGACTCGATGTCCGTGGTCACCGCCGAGGTGATCCTGGACGTTCCCACCTCGGCCAGCAGGGCCGTCTTGTCCTCGAGCGCTCCGTCGCGGCCGCTGACCCCGATGTAATCGTCGGCGAGGTTGCGTTCGAACCATGCCTTGTCGGCCGCGAGGTCGGCCTGGTTCCATTCCAGGTCGAGGTAGATCAGGCGCGCCTCGTCGGTGATCGGGTGGGTGGCATTGCTGACCACCTTCCATTGGCCGCCGATCTTTTCCAGATGATGGACGCTGCGCGTCTGCCACGTGCCCGCATCGGCGCCCTCGCCCATCGGCCCCCAGTTGCGGTGCGTGATCATCGCCGATTGCCCGGTGCAATTGATGAGGTAATTGTCGTGCGTCACCGGCGGAACAGGCTTGCCCGCAGCCTTGCGCGCTTCGGCCTCGGCGATGGCCGTCTCGACTGCCGCCTTGCGGTCCGACAAGGCGCCGGGCGCGAGATCCAGATAGGCATCCGCGTAGAGGGCCTCCAGTGCCTTGCGGTCTCCCGCCTGGGACGCCGCGCCCCAGTCGCGGTCGAGTTTCTCCAGTGCCGCGGTGTCGGCCTGGCTGCAGGCTGCGTTCGCGCCGCCGGCCAGCAGCAGCCCCACCATCACTACGATGAGCTTGATCTTGGTGTTCACGCGTTGCTCCCCATGCGGAGCAGGAAGCCCCGCCGGCTGCCAGCATGCGCCGAACTCCGAGGGACAACAACGTATTTCCGGGGCCGAATCGAACCAGTGCCGCATCCGAAGAAGGATCCCGGTATCGGTCTGGTCGCTCAGTAGTGGAACCGGCACATTGCAATTTCCAGCGTCTGCTCCCGGCCCTTTCCGGAGACCCGGTAGACGAGCCGGTGCTCCAACGTGATGCGGCGCGACCACCAGCCCGCGAGGTCGCCCTTGAGCGGCTCCGGCTTGCCCGTGCCCTTGAACGGATTGCGACGGCACTCCCTGATCAGGCCGTTCAGGCGCTGCAGCACGTCACGGTCCGCGGCTTGCCAGTGGAGACAGTCTTCCCAGGCCTGGTCGGAGAAGACCAGCCTCACGCGTCGGCGAGCTCACGGTCCTTGCCGGAACCGGCGTCGAGCTGCCGGATCGACGCACGCAGGCGCTCGGCATTGGCTGCCGTGGACAGCAGATGCAATGTCTCCTCCATCGCGTTCCAGTCGGCCAGCGACACCATGACCACCGCCTCGGCCTTCTGCCGCGTGATCACCACCGCGGAACGATCCGCGACGACGCGCTCCATGACCTCCTTGAGGTTGGCACGCGTTTCGGAATACGTGAGGACGTCCATGGCTGACAGCTCGGCATTTCGGGCCAGACGATATTGTACGTAAATACGTACAATGTCAATCTGTCGCGGCTTGGTGGAAAAGGGGACGTGGAAAAGGGGACGGGGGGGAATTAACGCTTCCGCCCGGGCCTGCCGCAAGGGCAGTAGGCAGCATGAGCCTGCGCTCGACCCTTGCGATGAAGCGAGAAAAATCCCCCGTCCCCATTTTCCTGTCAGGGTCCGGCCCCGCGCTACGATCCAGGAAACAGATCTCCCCATGGAGCCGTCCCATGCCCCGCACCCGAAACGCCGCGCAGTACCGGTCCCCAGGGCCCGTGCTCTGCGCCTTGCTGGCCCTGCTTTCCGCGGGCGCGTCCGCTGCCGAGGACCGCTGCGCACTGCCGAAGCGCGCGGCGGAGGCCTGTACGCACCGGGTCGGCCACTGTGTCGAGGTCACCATCGACGGCCAG
>DATKAZ010000057.1:0-35493 GCA_035514535.1 Gammaproteobacteria bacterium | reverse complement strand
ACACGCCTGCGGCACAGCCCCAACCTGACTCCCTCGGTACAGGTGCTGTTCGGCAAGTTGCTCAAGTTCAGCCTCGTCACCATCGCCGTGCTGGCCGCAATCTCCACCACCGGCATGGACCTCACTGCGTTCGCGGTGTTCGGCGGCGCGCTCGGTGTCGGCATCGGCCTCGGCCTGCAGAAGGTCGTGGCGAACCTGTTTTCCGGCCTCATTCTGTTGCTGGACAAGTCGATCAAACCGGGCGACGTGGTGGCGGTCGCGGGCACCTACGGCTGGGTCAGCACGCTCGGCGGGCGCTACGTGTCCGTCGTGACGCGCGACGGCATCGAGCACCTCATCCCGAATGAGGAGTTCATCACCACGCGGGTCGAGAACTGGACCCACTCGGACAGCAAGATTCGCATCAAGATACCGATCGGCGTGCATTACGATGCCGACGTCGAGCGGGCGCTCGAGATCTGTGTCGAGTGCGCCGGGAAGGTCCCGCGGGTCCTGCGGGAGCCGGCCCCCGTATGCCAGTTGCGCAGCTTCGGCGACAGCTCTGTCGAACTCGAGCTGCGGATCTGGATCGGGGATCCCATGAACGGCATCAATAACGTGCGCAGCGACACGATGCGACTGATCTGGAAGGCCTTCCACGAGCACGACATCCAGATTCCCTACCCGCAGCGTGACCTGCACTTCCGCAGCTCCGATCCCCTGAATGTCAGGATCGCGAGCGGCGGACCGGACGGCCCGGCGGAGGAGGGCGCCCGGGAGCGCACCGAGTGAGCCGGCGCCAGGGCCTGGGGCCGGGCGCATTCGAGCCCACGCCGCCCGGGGAGACCTACGAGCCCTACGTGCCCGCGGCGGCGGACCTGCAGGAATTCACCTTCAAGGCGATCGGCCTCGGCATCCTGTTCGGAGTGGTGTTCGGCGCCGCAAATGCCTACCTCGGGCTGCGCGCGGGCCTGACGATCAGCACGTCGATACCGGTCGCAGTCATGACCGTGGCGGTGTTTCGTGCCCTGGAAGCGGCGGGGCGGCGCGGCACGATCCTCGAGGCCAACCTTTCGCAAACCGTCGGTTCGGCCTCGAGTTCGCTGGCCAGCGGCGTCATCTTCACGCTGCCCGCCCTGTTCCTCTGGGGGCTTTCTCCCGACCTGCTGCAGATGACGATGCTGGCGATGTGCGGGGGCGTGCTCGGCATCCTCTTCATGGTGCCGTTGCGGCGCTTCCTGATCGAACGCGAGCACGGCAAGTTGCCCTACCCGGAGGGGACGGCCTGCGCCGAGGTGCTGGTCGCCAACGAGGTCGGTGGCGGCAATGCGCGTTTCGTGTTCATCGGGCTGGCCGGCGGTGCCGCGTTCAAGGCGCTGACTTCCTGGGCGCGGGCCATCCCCGATGCCGTGCACCTGAGGCTGCCCTGGCCGCGCAAGGCCGAGGTCGGCATGGACCTCGCGCCGGCGCTGTTCGGTGTCGGCTTCATTCTCGGGCCGCGCATCGCCGCGGTGATGGTCGGTGGCGGCCTGCTGTCGTGGCTGGTGATCATTCCGCTGCTGGACTGGTGGGGCGCGGGACGCAGCCTGCCGCTGTACCCCGAGACCACGCGGCTGATGATCGACATGACGCCGTCACAACTCTGGACCCGCTACGTACGCTACATCGGCGCGGGCGCCGTTGCGACCGCGGGCATCATCACCCTGATCCGCAGCCTGCCCGTCATGGTCGACAGCTTCCGCATCGGCTTCGACCAGCTGCGGGAGCAGCGTGCCGAGAATGCCGTGGCCGTGCCGCGCACGGGGCTGGACCTGCCGCTGAAGGTCGTGGGCATAGGTGTGATGCTCGTCATCGCCGTGCTCGCCTTCGTCCCGGTGCCGTTCGGCGACGTCGGCGATGTCTGGCATCGGCTCGTGGCAGCGGTCTGCGTGGCGGTCTTCGCGTTCTTCTTCGTCACGGTGGCGGCGCGGATCGTGGGCCTCGTCGGCGTGACGAGCAATCCGACCAGCGGCATGACGATTGCCGCATTGCTCGGCACGGCAGGTATCTTCCTCGCCATGGGCTGGACCGACATCACGGGCAAGGCCGCGGCGATCACGGTCGGCTGTGTCGTCGCGATCGCGGCATCGATCTCCGGAGACACTTCGCAGGACTTGAAGACGGGTTACCTGCTGGGCGCGACACCGCGTCGCCAGCAGGTCGGCGAGCTCGTCGGCGTGCTGACCTCGGCCGTGTTCGTATGCCTCGCGGTGCTGCTGCTTGCCGAGACCTTCGGCTTCGGCAGCACCGAGTTGCCCGCGCCGCAGGCCACGCTCATGAAGCTCGTCATCGATGGGGTACTCGACCAGTCGTTGCCGTGGGGCCTGGTCGCCCTGGGCATCGGTATTGCAGTCGGCTGCGAGCTGTTGAAGATTCCGTCATTGCCGTTCGCCGTCGGCGTCTATCTTCCCGTATCGACCATGACGCCGATCTTCCTCGGCGGCCTGCTGCGGTGGTGGGCCGAGCGCAGTGCGGCCGGAAACGACGAGGCCTACGAGCGGCGCGAACGCGGCATCCTGCTGGGCAGCGGCTTCGTCGGCGGCGAGGGATTGCTCGGCGTCGGCATCGCAGGCGCGGCCTTCGTGCTGGGGCGGCGCCCGCTGGGCATCGGCACGGAGTGGCTCGGTGGGGAGGCGCTGGCGATGGTCGTGGGGCTGACTGCATTCCTCGCATTCGCCGCGGGGTTTTACTGGCAGGTGACGCGCCGTGCGGGCTGATGGGCGAAGAGCATGGGTTCTTGCCGGCCTGCTCGCCGGCGTCCTCGCCGCGACGCCTGGTCTTGCGTGGGCCGCACCCGACCAGGCCCGCGTCGTGGAGACCATCCGGCGCTCGATTGAGCAGCTCCGCAGCACGGGCGAAGTGACGGTCGCCGGCAGGAAGCTGTTCGCGGTGACGGCCCTGCCCGCGATCTACGAGGCACGGGGCTTCGAGCCTCTGTGGAGGAGCGAAGCGAACGAGGCGGCATTGCTCGGCGAGATCGCGGCCGCCAGCGGCGATGGGCTCGACCCGGCGGACTATCATTTCGATGCGCTGCGCGCGGCGCTGCAGCGGCGCAGGGAACTCCCGAACGTTGCCGCGGCGGCCGCGACGGCCGATTTGCTGCTGACGGACGCGCTGGTGCGCCTCGCGGCGCACCTTTATTTCGGCAAGCTGGACGCCGCGACGGGGCGGCCGCGCTGGGACCTGGCGGAGACCATCCGGGGGGAATCCGGCGCCACGCTGGCCGCACGGATCGCGGCCGGCAACGCGGTGGCCCTGCAGCTGGGCGAACTCCGCCCGGTGCAGCCTTTGTACGGACTGCTCAAGTCTGCCCTCGCGCGCTACCGCGTGATCGCACTCCAGGGCGGCTGGCCGGAGATCCCCGCAGGGCGGACTCTCGCGCCCGGCATGGAGGATGCACGCGTGCCGCTCCTCAGGCAGCGCCTCGCCGTCAGCGGCGACTTCCCGGGCCCCGTCTTGGACTCACCCGGTTTCGATGCAGACCTGGCGCAGGCACTCCGTCGCTACCAGGGTCGCCACGGACTCGATGCAGACGGGGTGCTGGGCCCGGCCACGTTGCGCAACCTGAATCGCCCCGTCGCGGACCGCATCCGCCAGCTCAGAACCAACCTCGAGCGTGCGCGCTGGCTGCTGTCCGAGGTGCGCGGACGGTTCCTGCTCCTCGATTCGGCGGGCGGCCGCGTCGTGCTCATGGAGAACAGCCGGCCGGTGCTGCAACAGGAGGCGAGCTTCGCGGCACCCCTCCGGACGGAGGGCGAGTATCGCGCTCACATGACGTACATCGTGGTGCACCCGGACTGGATCCTTCCGTCCCGCTTCGTCGAGGCGCAGGTGGTGCCGCTGGCGCTGCGTGAGCCGGCGCAGCTGCAGGCGCGCGGCTTGCAGGTGTTCGATCGGCGCGGCGAGCCCGTGGACGCCGCGCAGGCCGACTGGTCTCGCGCTACGGAACTGGTCGTGCGGCAATTGCCGGATGCGCGCAGTTTTCTCGGCGTGCTGAGATTCCCGTTGCCCGAGATCCCGCACATATTCATGCATGGCGGACCGGCGCAAGGCGAGGCCCTGCCGGGCGCCATTCGTCTCGCGGATCCGGTGGCGCTGGCCCGGGCACTGGCGGGCCCGCCGGCCTCCTGGACCGTGGACGACCTCGCCGCGGCACTCGCCGCAGAGACGCCAAGAACGCTGCCGCTGGAGCGGCCGCTGCCGGTGCTCCATGCGTCCTGGAGCGCATGGGTCGACGTGGACGGAACCGTCTCTTTCAGGCAGGGGCTGGAGGAACGCGACGCCAGGATCAACGCCGGCCTCGCGCGCAGCGCCGGCGGCGGCTAGCGCGGCTCCGGCGCACACGCCGGCGCGGCGCCGTCCAGGGCGAACCTTTGCGCGGCTGCACTCTCCGCGCATAATCGGCACACATCACCAGGGACACAGAACACCAGATGGAGCAACTTTCCGGCCTGGACGCCGCCTTCGTCTATCTTGATTCGCGCAATGCGCCGATGCATGTCGGCGGCCTGCACGTCTATCAGCCGACGTCCGGCAAGTTCGATTTCGAATCGTTCAGGGCCCATATCGCGGGTTGCCTGGACAGTTCGCCGATATTCCGGCGCCGCCTGGCGCAGGTGCCGTTCCGGCTCGGGCGCCCGTTCTGGGTGGACGACCCGCATTTCGACCTGGATCTGCACTTGCAGCACTCGGCGCTGCCGGGTCCCGCCGACTGGGACCGGCTGCGGGAGCTCTCGGCCAGGATGTTCTCGCGGCCGCTCGACCCGGAGCGGCCGTTGTGGCACCTGACTTACGTCTCCGGCCTCGAGGCCGGCATGCAGTTCCCGCCGGGCAGTTTCGCGGTGATCTCGCGCATTCACCATGCGGCCGCCGACGGGCTCGGTACGCTGGATATGTTTAACGCGGTCTGGAGCACGGTGCCGCGCAAGGCGAGCCGCAAGCGTGCGGCGCTGCGTGCGGTGACGCCGGAGCCGGTACCGGGCGGGCTCGGCCTTCTCAAGCGCAGCCTCAGCGGCGCGTTTCGCCAACCCGGCGAGACATTGCAGTGGGCGACCAGCCTGTTGCGCGGGGGGCTGGGCGCGGGGCGCGAGTTCATTGCCCGCGATCACCATGCGCCGCCGATGCTGTTCCAGGCGCCACGCAGTCCCTTCAATGTGCCGATCAGTTCGCGCCGCTGCTTCGACGCCGTCAAGGTCCCGCTGGACGACATTCGCGCGATCCGCGCCGCGGTGGAGGGTACCACCGTCAACGATGTCGTCCTCGCGGTCTGCAGCGGCGGACTGCGTCGCTACCTGCAGGCCTTCGGGCGCCTGCCGGAGAAGGACCTGGTGGCGATGGCGCCGATCTCCCTGCGGCACAAGCTGCAGGAGGGCGGCAACCGCGTCTCGGCGATGCTCATTCCGCTCGAGGTCGGGGCGCGAAATCCCGTGGAGCGACTGCGCCGCATCCATGCGCACGCGGTGGCCAGCAAGGCCTATACGGATGCCGTCGGTGCCGCAACGCTGGCAGACACCTCCCGGTTCGTGCCGTATTCGCTCGCTACGGCTGCCGCAGGACTTTACTCGGGGCTGCATCTCGCGCGCTACCATCGCCCGCCGTTCAACCTCGTGATCACCAACGTGCCGGGACCGCGCGTACCGCTGTATCTCGGTACCGCAAAGCTGCTGGAGGGCTACGGCACGGCACCCGTGCTTGACGGCCTGGGATTGATCCTGGTGGTAACCAGTTACCTTGATGCGTTGTCCATCAGTGCGACCGCGGCGCACGAAGCCGCGCCGGATCTCGAGCGCCTCGTGGAACACATCGGCGCGAGTTTTGCCGAGCTGCGCGACGCGGTGAACGCACGGCCGCCACGCAAGCCCATGGCTGCCCGCAAGGCGCGGCGCCGGCGCAAGGTTGCCCATGGATCAAGCTGAGGAGGAACTCGGCCCGCCAGCGCTGATCTGGCAATTGCTGGAGGGACGGGCCTTGTTCGAACTCGGGGCGATGGCGTGGCTGTATCCATTGCTGCGCCAGGCCCCTGCGGGCGACGGCCATCCCGTGCTCGTACTGCCGGGCTTCCTCGCGAACGGCAGCTCCACGTATCCGTTGCGCCAGTTCCTGAAGTCCCTCGGCTACGCCGCACATCGCTGGCGACTGGGGCGCAACCTGGGCGGAGTGGGCGAGAAAGAACAGCAGGTGCTGGCGCGCCTGCAGGAACTGCGGCGGCGATACGGCCGCAAGGTCAGCGTGATCGGCTGGAGCCTCGGCGGGCTGTACGCGCGCGAACTCGCCTGGCTGGCGCCGGACGATGTCCGCCTGGTCATTACGCTCGGCACGCCGTTCCGCCACCACGCCGGCACGACCGTCACCCTGTTGTACGAGGACGTCAGCGGCCAGCGCGAAGCCCACATGGATCCCGTGCTGCTGCGGCGCCTCTCCCGGCCGCCGCCCGTGCCGGCCACGTCGATCTACACGCGCACCGACGGCGTAGTGCACTGGCGATGCTCGCTCGAGCGCGCGTCTCCCACGACCGAGAACATCTGCGTGCGCGGCAGTCATTGCGGCCTGGGCCACAACCCGCTGGCCCTGTGGGCGATCGCGGATCGCCTGGCGCAACCCGAGGGCGCCTGGCGGCCCTTTGCACGACGCGCGCTGCGCCGCTTCGCTTACCCGGCGCCCGATCCGGCGGCGTGAGCCTGTTGAAAGACTTCATTGACGCTGCGAACCAGCTCATGTGGGGCTCGCTGCTGATCTGGTTGCTGCTCGGCGCCGGACTGTTGTTCACCCTGCTGTCGGGTTTCATCCAGGTGCGCCACTTCGCGCACACCTTCGGCGTGATGAAACGCAGCTTTCGCCGCGAGCACGGCGGCATTTCGTCGTTCGAGGCGTATTGCACGAGCCTCGGCGCGCGCGTCGGCACCGGCAACCTGGCGGGCGTGGCCGTCGCGCTGGAGCTGGGCGGTCCGGGCGCGGTGTTCTGGATGTGGGTCACGGCCATGGTCGGCATGGCGACGAGCTTTTTCGAGTCGACGCTCGCGCAGCTGTTCAAGGTGCCCAACGACGACGGCAGCTACCGGGGCGGCCCCGCCTTCTACATGCAGTATGGGCTTGGCAAGCGCTGGATGGGCATCCTGTTCTCCATGTTCCTGATCGTGGCCTACCCGATCGCCTTCAACGGCGTGCAATCCAATTCCATGTCGGATGCGGTGCGGCAGGTGACGGGAATCGACCCGGCATGGACCGGTCTGCTGACCGCGTTCTTCGTCGGCCTGGTGATCTTCGGCGGTATCCGTCGCATTGCGCGGGTCGCCGAGATCATCGTGCCGTTCATGGCCGTTGCCTACCTGGCGACGGCCCTGTGGCTGGTATTCACACATCTCGACCGGATGCCCGGCGTGATTCGCCTCGTGATCGACAGCGCCTTCGGGATCGGCCAGGCGGCCGGCGGTGTGCTCGGTTACGGCATGGCGCAGGCGCTGATGAACGGCGTACGCCGCGGCCTGTTTTCCAACGAAGCAGGCTCGGGCAGCGCGCCCATTGCGGCCGCCACGGCCGACGTGCGCCACCCGGCCAGCCAGGGATACGTGCAGATGCTGGGCGTATTCACCGACACGATAGTCATCTGCTCCTGCACGGCCGCCATCATCCTCGTCTCCGGCCAGTTCGAGGCCGGGGCGGGAGTGACCGGGATGGCCCTCACGCAAGCCGCCATGAGCGCGCTCGTCGGAGACTGGGGCGCGAGCTTCATGGCGATCGCGCTGCTGTTCTTCGCCTTCACATCGATCATGGCCAACACCTACTACGGCGAAACGAGCCTGGCATTCATTCACCCCGGCAGGAAACTGCTCATGAGCTATCGCCTGGTCGTGCTGGCAGGGATTTTCGTCGGCTCGCAGCTCGACCTGCCGCTCGTCTGGGCGATGGCCGACCTGTCGATGGCTTTCATGACGATCGTCAACCTCGCGGCGGTCCTGATGCTGTCGGGGCTCGCCATCAAGCTGATGCGCGATTACAACCGCCAGCTGGCGCTGCGCGTGGAGCCGGTCTTCGATGTTTCCCGCTACCCGGACATCGCGCGACGTATCGTCAAGGGCAGCTGGTGACTCCGGCATCGACGCGGCGGAGGCGCGGATGAATCGCATGGTACGCGCACTGCAGTCGCCGGCGGCGCTGAGACTGCTGTTCAACGTCTATCCGCCCTACCTGATGACCGGTATCACGGTGCGCGAAATCGCTCCCGACTGGCGCCGGGTGGTGGTCCACATGGGGCTCCACTGGTACAACCGGAATTACTTCGGGACACACTTCGGCGCCAGCCTGTACGCGATGACGGACCCGTTCTTCGTCATCATGCTGGCACGTAACATCGGCCCAGATTACATCGTCTGGGACCGCTCCGCGGAGATCGAGTTTCTCCGCCCGGGGCGCGGCCGCGTGAGCGCCGTCCTCGAGCTCACGCCGACGATGATCGCGACAGTGCTGGAGGCCACGGCCGGAGGCGAAAAATATCAGCCGAGCTGGCCGGTCGAAGTACGCGATGCCCACGGCAAGGCCGTGGCGAGGGTCAGCAAGACGCTCCACGTGCGGCGCAATCCCGCCACCTGAATCGGTCTGTCGCGGGGCGGCGATATAGACTGTGGTGAGCCATTCGTCCGCCTGGAAGCCCGTGCCATGTCCCAGCGCCGCCTGCTGCTGATCGCGTCGCTTGCCGTGACGGTCGTCGTGGCGCTGGCCGCACGGCGGTGGGGGATGGGTGACGCGCCGCGCGTCGCCCCCATCGAGCGCCCCCTTGCGGCTCTCGAGCAGCTGGCGGAGGGCTTCCCGGAACCCGCCGCAGGCGCGCTGGACTTGCCGCGGGATCACGGCCCCAGGCCGGAGCAGTTCGCCGAATCGTGGCAGTTCGCCGGCCGACTCGACGCGCGCGACGGCGAAAATTACGGTTTTCAATTGGCATTCCAGCGAATCGCCGTGCAGCCGGATACGCCGGAGCGCGAGTCGGCCTGGGCGACACGCGACGTGTACCGTGCGCGATTCTCGCTCGAGCCTGCAGGAGATGCCGCACGCGGCGAAGAGCGGCTCAGCCGGGCGGCCCTGGGCCTCGCAGGTGCCACACGGGACCCTGTGAGAACGTGGCTGGAGGACTGGTCGTTCGAGGTCGAAGGCCGGACCGGCGACTTCCTGTTGCGCGCCGCGGATGCGGGCGTCGGGATGGAATTGCGACTCAAGGCCGCGGACTCGCGGCCGATGAGGATCGACGAACAGCTGTATCGCGGCTACTGGTGGCCGGGACTGGTGGTCGAGGGCGCCGTGCTGGTGGATGGGCGCCGCGTCCGGGTGTCAGGACGCGCCATGCTCGAGCGGCTGTGGGGGCGGGCCGCGCCCACCGGTCGCGGCCAGCTTGCGCTGGCGCGACTCTGGCTGGAAGACGACGCCGGTGCGCTGCGATGTGAGCGGCTGCAGCGCAGGGACGGTGGCGGCACGCCGCTGCTCCAGTGCATCGGGCATGAGCTTGCGGTGGAACAACTGGCGCTGGAGCCGGCTGACGACGGCTGGCGCAACGTCCGCGGGGTACGCTACCCGCTGGCCTGGGAGGCGCGACTCTCCGCCGGCGGCGAAGCCATGCGGGTTGAGCCGCTCTCCGCCGGGATCGCGTGGTCCGACGGCACGTGGTCCGGCGTGATCGCTGCCGCAGGGCGGGCTGAAGCCTGGGGCCTGCTCGAGCTGAGCAATTTTCCTGCGCCGTGACGGCGCCGTAGTGCACCTGGAGGTCGGATAGCATGAGTCGTCGCTGCAGCCGGGCTGTATTTCTGCTGGTTGCGCTGCTGAGCGCTTGCGGGCGAAGCGGGGACGCGCCGGTGATACGCGGCGAGCCGGGGCCGATAGCGGCGTCCGCGCAGCGCGCCGGGGACCCGGAACTGGGCTACGAGATCCTCGTCAATCGCGGCTACGTCACTTGCGGCGTGCCGTTCGAGGCCTATGCCGCCGGCGCCCCGGAGCGCGGTGCCGAGGCGCGGCTCGCCGGCCGGCTGGGCCGGAATGCCGAGTTGCCGTATGACCTCAATGCGACCGTGGATGCGAACGGCGTCGAACTGGTCGTCAGCAATTGCCTCGCCTGCCACGGCGGGTGGTTCGACGGCCAACTGGTCATCGGCCTCGGCGATGCCTTTGCGGATTTCACCAGCGACCCGACGGCCGCGATCGAGCGAATCGGCCTGCTGGTCGGGGACGGGGCGCCGGCCGAAGCCTGGCAGCGCTGGGCCGACCGGATCGGCGCAATCGCGCCGTACATGGTCACGGACACGATCGGCGTCAATCCTGCGCCGAACCTGACGATGGCCCTGATGGCGCACCGGGATCCGCAAAGCCTGCGCTGGCACGAAGAGCCCCGGCTGGACCCGCCGCCGCGTGAACCGCTGCCGACCGCAGTCCCGCCGTGGTGGCGGCTGCAGAAGAAACACGCGATGTTCTATCACGGCGGCGGCCGGGGCGACCAGGTCCCATACATGATGCTCAAGTCGCTCGTGTGCACGGACGATATCGCGGAAGCGCGCACGATCGACGAGTGGTTCACCCATGTGCGCGCATACATCGCGACACTCGAGCCTCCCGGCTGGCCGTACCCGGTCGACGAGCCGCTGGCAGCGGAGGGCAGGGAGGTCTTCGGACAACATTGCGCGGCCTGCCACGGCACGTACGGCGACGACTGGAGCTATCCGAATCTCGTGATCGCCCTCGATCAGGTCGGCACGGATCCCGCCTATGCGCTGCAGGCGGTGGAGGCCGAGCGCTTCATCCGCTGGTTCAACCAGTCGTTCTACGGCCGGGACGCGCGAGCGAAGCCGGCGCCGGGCTATGTCGCGCCGCCCCTCGATGCGGTCTGGGCCACCGCACCGTACCTGCATAACGATTCCATACCGAGCATCGCGGCGCTCCTCGACAGCGGCAAGCGGCCGACCTACTGGCGCCACCGTACCGGGCCGCGCGTCTACGACCAGGAAACCCTGGGCTGGCATTACGAAATCCTGGACCGCGGCAAGGGCGGCGCCGCCGACGCGGCCGAGGCGCGCACGATCTACGACACGACACGCCACGGCTACGGCAATGGCGGGCACACCTTTGGCGATGTGCTGGGCGAGGATGAGCGTCGCGCGGTGATCGAGTACCTCAAGACGCTCTGAGGACGGTGCCCCGGAGGTCAGGCCCGGGGCATGAGTTTCATCAGCAGGGCGACACCGAATCCCCAGGCGCCGTTCAGCAGCAGGGCGCCGAGAAGAATTTTCGGGTCTCCGCCGGCGAAGAATGCACCGCCCTTGAGGGGAAAGACGACCGCGAGTGCTACCAGGCTGGGCAACAGGGCCCCAAGCCCGATGGCCAGGGCCCAGTGCGTCAGGCCCGTGCTATGCCTGATGAGCAGCCACAGCGCGATGCCCCAGAGACCGCCCCAGAATGCGAGCGAAATCACGGCGGGAACGCCGACAGGCGGCACCGGCGCCACGTTCCAGGGCGCGCGGTCGAGCGCCCCGGCGCGATAGAACACCCAGAACAGGCCCTGGTGGAACACCAGCGTGGCGAAAAATCCGGCAGCGAATGCGCGCAGCAGCATGGCAACTCGAATTAAATGCGAAAGGACGACAAAAGCTTAATGTCATGCGGCTTGCTTTGAAAAGATTCTGGACCATGATTAATCTCTGAAAGCTGCGGCCCGAGCGTTGCATCACCCATGTCTAAAGATATATACTGAATACATGTTTATACACCGGCATGGTTCGCCAGTCGGGGATCAGTGGATCCAGGCCTTGCCGTTCAGCCATTCCCTCCGGGGTTCCGCTCCTGCCCGGGTCGCCGTTCCCCCGATCACGGCCCGGGCAGGTGGCGGCCCTCTCGCGGCCGCCCTGCTGGCGGTGGCGATCTCGCCGGCCACACCGCTGTCGGCTGCGGACGATCAGCCCGCAGGCGAGCCGTTACCGCTCGAGCCCGTCGTCGTCGTCAGCAGTCGCAGCCCGCGCCCGATCAGCGAGGTCGTCGGCATGATTTCGGTGATCGACGATTCGGACATTGCGACCCGCATGGCGACCAACGAGGACGGCCTCTGGCGCTATACGCCCGGCATCCAGGTCGAATCGTCAGGCACGCGCTTCTCGGCACGCAGCCTCAGCATTCGCGGGATCGGCGGCAACCGCGTCGTGATGGAGGTCGACGGCATACCGATCCAGGACCGGCTGTCGGTCGGCAACTTCGCCTTTGCCGGGCGCACCGGCTCGGAGCTGGACTTCATCCGCCGCATCGAGGTCCTGCGCGGGCCCGCCTCGAGCCTGTACGGTTCGAAAGCTATCGGCGGTGTCGTCGCGGTGTCCACGTTCGATCCGGAGGACCTGGCGGTCCCGCAGGAGCGCCCCTATGCACGGCTGGGCGGCAGTTATTCGGGCGACTGGGACAGCACGGGCGCAAGCGCGATCGGTGCATGGCGGGGCGACTCGGTCGGCCTGCTGCTTGGCGCCAGCCATCGGCAGGGCCACGAGCCCGACCGCTCCGCGGACCCGCCAAACCCCGACCGGCTTGACCGCGATCGCAGCGCAATGCTGGCGAAGCTGACCCTGGCAGATGGCGTTGACGGACGCCTGCGCTTGACCCTTGACGGTGACCGGGACGAAAGCACATCGGCACTGAACAGCTTTGTCGGCCAGGGAAGGTTCGCCAACACCACCGAATTGACCGGGGACGACCGGGTCACGCGTACCGGCCTTGCGCTCGATGGCCGGCTCTCGCGCGGCAGCGTCCACGCCGAGGGCGCGTTGTTCCACCGCGAGACACGAACCCGGCAGGACACCATGGACCTTCGCGAGAACCTGGCGGAACCGGTGCGCGTCGAGCGGGAATTCCGTTACGAAACGAAGATCAGCGGCGCGCGCGGACGCGTGACGCGCGAATTCCAGCGCGGCGGTTTCCGCCACCGCGTCATGCTCGGCGCCGAGGTTGCGCGCAGCCGGCTCGAGGAATCGCGGGATGCCCTCCAGACGCGGCTCTCGGACGGCGAGAGCACCAGTGTCGTGCTGGGCGAACAGTTTCCGTTGCGCGATTTCCCGGTGACCGTCAGTGACGAGGCGGGTGTCTTTCTGCAGGATGAGATCGACTCGCTCGCGGGACACCTCACCGTGATCCCGTCACTGCGCTTCGACCGCACGCGTATCCGGGTGCGCGACGACGAGGGCTGGCGGCAGGCCAATCCGGAGGCCGAACTCGCGGAAGTTACCGTGAGCGACGTCTCGCCGCGGCTCGGTGTCCTCTGGCGGCCGTCGCGGGGTTTCCAGGCATGGGGACAGCTGGCCAGCGGCTTTCGCGCGCCGCCGGCCGAAGACCTCAACATCGGCCTCGATATTCCGCGGTTCAATATACGTGCATTGCCCAACCCGGAGCTGAAATCCGAATCTTCGCTGGGCTGGGAAATAGGCTTTCGTGCCAATGCGGCCGGCGCCTGGCTGAGTACCGCGGCGTTCTGGACCGACTATGAGGATTTCATTGCGTCGCTGGTGCCGCTTGGCCCCGATCCCGAGACCGGGACGCTGCTGTTTCAGTCGCAGAACCTGGACCGCGTGCGGATCAAGGGCGTCGAGATCGAGGCCGGTACGCCGCTCGGCACGTTGACGCCCGCGCTCGATGCATTCACGGTGCGCCTGGCAGGGTACTGGGCGGAAGGTGAGAACCGCCGCACCGGCCAGGACCTGGATGATGTCGGACCATTGTCGGCAGCATTGCACCTTGATTGGGCGAGCGTTTCCGGCCGCTGGGACGTACGTCTCAGCGGCACGTTCACGGGCGGCAAAAGCCGTGCCGACGTTGGCGCCCAGATGTTTTTCAGCGTCCCCGGTCACGGTATCGTCGACCTGACGACGGCTTGGCACGCCACGGACCGCCTCACGATTCGCGCCGGCCTGTTCAATCTCGGCGACAAGACATGGTGGCGGTGGGGTGACGTCCGGCGACTACCGGCCGGCGATCCATTGATCCCGTCCCTTTCCGCGCCGGGACGCAGCGCCAGCGTTTCTTTCAACCTCGGGCTCGGCCCGGGGCGTCAGTAATCAGATGCAATGCCCCCCGCCGGGGCAAATACTGGAGGGATGGAGATGCTTAACAGGATGTCTTTGATGGCCGTAGTCGCGGGCCTTGCTGTGGCAGGCTGCGAGGCCAACGGCCAGCAGGATACAGCGACCAAGCGTGACCCTGCCGCTGAAGTGCACGCCGCCGAAGTGGCGTCGGCAGGGCAATCGAAAGACGAGCGAATGGCCACAGGCCGCGGGACCTACGAGAAGGTCTGCCAGGCATGCCACGGCCCGGAAGGCAAGGGCCTGCCCGGCGCGTTCCCGCCGGTGGCCGGCGCGGACTGGATCGTGGAGAATCGGGACCGGCTGCCGGAGATCATCCTCGAAGGCCTGAGCGGCCCGATCGTCGTCAATGGCCAGAACTACAATGCCGTGATGCCGCCCATGGCCTATCTCAGCGACGCCGAAGTCGCCAACGTGCTGACTTTCGTATTGAACAGCTGGAACAACCCGGGCGGCGAAGTGCAGGCGGCTGAGGTCGCGCAGGCCCGCAACGGCGGGGCGGCCGCCGCCACTGCCCCGGGCGATCACCCCGTGCAGGATGCCGCGGCGCTGAAGTACGAAGGCGCGCCCCTCGGCATGGATCCGGAGTCCGCGCGTATGCTCGTCGACTCGGACGGCCCGCCCATTACCGAGGCCGCGTGGGCCCGCTCGACGGAACTCTACTTCGAGCGCTGCGCCGGCTGCCATGGCGTGTTGCGTCACGGCGCCACCGGCAAGCCGCTGACACCGGACATCACACGTGAAAAGGGGACGGAATATCTCAAGACTTTGATCACCTACGGTTCGCCGGCCGGCATGCCCAACTGGGGCACGTCCGGGGACATGACGCCCGACGAGATCCAGGCCATGGCGCACTTCCTGCAGCACGAACCGCCGGCACCGCCGGAGTTCGGCATGGAAGAGATGCGCGGCACCTGGAAGTTGCTGGTGCCGCCGGAGGAGCGCCCCACCAGCCCGCAGCACAAGCGCAATATCGACAACTTCTTCGCGGTGACGCTGCGCGACGCAGGCCAGATCGCCATCATCGACGGCGACACCAAGGAAATCGTCTCCATCGTGGAGACCGGCTATGCGGTGCATATCACGCGGCCGTCGGCGAGCGGGCGTTACGCGATCACGATCGGCCGCGACGCGAAAATCGACATGATCGACCTGTGGGCCAATCCGCCGAACCGCGTTGCCGAGATCAAGATCGGCCTCGAGGCGCGCTCGGTCGAGACCTCGAAGTACAAGGGCTACGAGGATCGCTACGCCATCGCCGGCGCCTATTGGCCCCCACAGTACGTGGTCATGGACGGCAACACGCTCGAGCCGTTGAAAATCGTCTCGACGCGCGGCATGACGGTGGACACGCAGGAGTACCACCCGGAGCCCCGCGTGGCGGCCATCGTGTCTTCGCACGAGCATCCGGAGTTCATCGTCAACGTCAAGGAGACGGGCCAGATCCTGCTCGTCGATTACAGCAATGTGGACGCGATGAAGGTCACGACCATCGGCGCGGCGCGCTTTCTGCACGACGGCGGCTGGGACTCCAAGAAACGCTATTTCCTCACGGCGGCCAACCAGTCGGACAAGATCGCCGTGGTGGACGCCAAGGACCAGAATCTCGAGGCGCTGATCGACGTCAAGCGGATCCCGCATCCGGGCCGCGGTGCCAACGTGAACGACCCCGAGTTCGGTCCCGTGTGGATCACCTCGGCGCTCGGCAATGCCGACATTTCATTCATTGCGACCGACCCGGTAGACCACCCCGAGCATGCCTGGAAAGTGGTGCGGGTCCTCGAGGGCCAGGGTGGAGGCTCACTGTTCGTCAAGACGCATCCGAAGTCGAAGAACCTGTGGGTAGACACTCCGCTTCATCCGGACGAGAAAGTCAGCCAGAGCGTCGCCGTGTACAACATCGACGACTTCGCGGCCGGCTACGAAGTGCTGCCGATTGCCGACTGGGCGGACCTCGGGCCGGGCCCGAAGCGGGTCGTGCAACCTGAGTACAACAAGGCGGGCGACGAGGTCTGGTTTTCGGTCTGGAACACCATGGACCAGCGTTCGGCGCTCGTGATCGTCGATGACAAGACGCGCAAGCTGAAGCATGTCATCGATGATGAGCGGATCATTACCCCCACAGGGAAGTTTAACATTTACAATACGATGCACGATATTTATTAAGTAATGTGTAAGAATGGGCCGGCCGCTGCAAGGTGGCCGGCCCATTGCGTTGGCGGCGCGGCTGGCCTGGAAACCAGGGCGCTTCGGCGCCGCGACGCCGGCGCCCCGGCAGGGCCGCGACCGATGGCGAACCCGCAGCGAATTTGCCTGTCCAAGGTAGCTCCCGGGAGGAGTCGAGCATGCAAAGACGTACTGTGATCAGCCAGATGGTGGCGGCCGCGCTGGTGCCGGCGTTGGTCCCGTTCCCGCTCCGCGCGGTTCGCGCCCAGTCGCCGCTCTCCGCGCCCCAGGGCGGCCTGCGGGCGAGCCACGAGCGGTGGCGCGAAATTCTCCCCGCGGATCGCTACCGCGTGCTGTTCGAAGAGGCCACGGAGCCGCCGCGCAGCAACCCGCTCGACAAGGAATACGGCGACGGCACGTATGTTTGTGCCGCCTGCTACCAGCCCCTGTTCGACAGCAAGGACAAGTTCGACAGCGGTACCGGCTGGCCGAGCTTCACCCGTCCGCTCGAAGGCGCCATGAATACCAAGCGGGACTTCAGACTGATCTGGCCGCGGACCGAGTATCACTGCAGCCGCTGCGGCGGGCACCAGGGTCATGTATTCGACGACGGCCCGCCGCCGACGGGCCAGCGCTGGTGCAATAACGGGCTGGCACTGGAATTCGTGCCGCGGGGCGAGGACCTGCCGGCCTTGAGGGACCCGGGTTGAGCGATTCCCGTTCGCGCCTGCTCGCGTGCCTGGCAGGCCTGATCCTGGCCGGCAGCGTGGCGGCGCAGGCACCCTCGCCGGGGGAGTCCGGCGAGCAGGCCCTGGCCACCTTTGCCGGTGGCTGCTTCTGGTGCATGGAGCCGCCCTACGACAAGCTCGACGGTGTGATATCGACGACGTCCGGCTATGCCGGTGGGCCGGAGCGTGCCCCCACCTACCAGGACGTGGCGACGGGCAAGACGGGACACGCAGAGGTCGTCCAGGTTGTCTACGATTCGACGCGAGTTTCGTACGAGGAACTGTTGCGCGTCTTCTGGCGCAACATCGACCCGTTTGCCGTGGATCGCCAGTTCTGCGACGCGGGCCGACAGTATCGCACCGCGATCTTCGTTCACGATGAGACGCAGCGCGCCGCGGCCGAGGCGTCGCTGGCGGCAGTGGCCGCCCGCCTTGGCAAGCCGGTTGCGACCCGGATCGAACCCGTGGGTGATACGTTTCACGCCGCCGAGGAGTATCATCAGGATTATTACCTGAAGAACCCGGTGCGCTATCGCTACTATCGCTTCAGCTGCGGTCGCGATCGCAGGCTGGCAGAGATCTGGGGCGCAGAGGCGGGCGGGTAACCGCCGGGCAGCCTGTTCCTATTCCTTCCACCCGCGCGGCTGCGAGTCGATATCGCGCATGGTTTCGGTCGCCGCGCTTTCCATCCTGGCCCAGTCGTAACGCGTATGGCAGCGGCGCCGCACCTGGCGGCTCCCGGTCGCGCCTTCGTTCTTGCAGATCATCTCTTCCCAGTAGCCCGGGTCATCCTCCTCGGCGGGCGGCACCGACGCGATCGCCGCCTGGTTGCCGAACTCGACGCGCTTGTCTTCGGTGGCCGGAGCTGCGGCGCTTCCGCCGGCTTCCGGGCCCGATCCCGTGGACGCGCAGGCAACCAGTGCCCATACGGCCAGAATGATTGACAGGGTCCTCATCAGCCTCTCTCCTGCTCAAGTGTTGCGAATCGATCGGTGGCGCGACCGGCCACGTGAACCATTACTGCCGCCTGTCCTGCTGCCTGTTCCTCACGGTCCCTCACATTGGTCCCCCTCGAGGCACGGCGTAGGCTGGGAGAAGATATCGCGCATGGATTCCGTTGCCGCTTTCTGCATCCGCGCCCAGTCGTATCGCGTGTGGCAACGGGCGCGTGTCAGGCGCGTGCCGGTCACAGGCTCACGCTTGCAGATCTCCTCGTTCCAGTAATCCGGGTCATCTGCGATGGTTGCGCCCGGGAAGGCACCCCGTTGACCGGAGTCCGGCTCTGCCGCGGCCACGGTCGAAAGCTTTTCCGCTTCTTGTGTCGGTCCTGTCGAGGCGCAGGCGAGCAGCGTCGCCGCTGCGATCGCAATGAATAGTGCTTTCATACGGTTTCCTCCGGCTCACTTGCCGCGAAGCACGACCTCGATCGGCGCCTCCACGGAATAGGTGCGTCACTCCGGGCGGCTAGTCCCCCGGCCCGCATCCGGCCCCGTCGACGCACGGCAGCGGCTGAGACAGGATGTCACGCATGGTTTCCGTGGCCGCACCTTGCATCCGCGCCCACTCGTATCGCGTGTGACAACGGGCGCGTGTCAGGCGCGTGCCGGTCACAGGCTCACGCTTGCAGACCTCCTCGTTCCAGTAATCCGGGTCATCTGCGATGGTTGCACCCGGGGAGGCACCCCGTTGACTGGAGTCCGGCTCGGCGGCCGCCACGGTCGGAACCTTCTCCGCATCCGGTGTCGGACCTGTCGAGGCGCAGGCGGCCAGCATTGCGCCGACGATCACAATCAACGGTAATCTCATGTTTCCTACTCCTGTTCCGGATGCGATATTTAGAGGCAGCATACCGTCCCAAACCGTCGCAAATCAACGATCATCCGGTTTCGCCGGGCCTTCCGCGGCACGGCGGGGCGCCGGTTCAGGCGTCAGGGCTCCCGCTCACGTTGCGGCAGTTCGTTTCCACCAGGAACCGCGAGGCCAGGGCCGCGGCGGCGGCGAATCCGGCCAGCAGCCACAGGCCGCGCCGGTAGTCCGCCGCGGCATAGACGGGTACGCCGTCGACCAGGTTCCCGGCCCAGCCGAGGTCCATGGCCCAGCCGAACAAGGGCTGGAACAGCGCGGTGCCGAGGAACAGTCCCGTGTTGACCCACGCGATCGCCATGCCTGCCAGGGCGGGGGCGGTGACCTCCTTGGCGTGAGCGTAGGCGACCACGAAACTCCCGGCGCTCAGGCCAAGCATGGCGAACAGGCACAGCGCGCCCGGGCCCGGCCGCCACGGCAGGAACAACAACGAGACGCACACCAGCAGGTAGACGAGGGCGCCCGCGCGCAGCACCGGTCGCCGGCGTCTCATGCGGTCCGAGAGGCTGCCCGCCCCGAGACAGCCGAGAGCGAACGTGGCCGTCGCGAGGGTCGTATACATCGATGCCTCGCCACGCGCCAGGCCGTGCACGTCTCGCAGCATCGGCATGGCCCACAGCCCGAGCATGCCGAACAGGCTGCCCGTGATCCCGAAGTCGAAGATGAAGCCCGGCCACAGGCGACGATTGGCGAGCACGCTGCGCAGGTCGTGTACCCAGTGCCGGGTGCGCGGCGCGTGCGCCTGCCGGCCCTCCATCTCGCGGACCGACGGAAAGCCCAGTTCCTCAGGCTTGTCGCGCACGATCCACCAGGACAGCACCCCGAGGCCTATCGCGACCGCACCCAGGGCCACGAACAGCGCGCGCCAGTCGACATGCATGAGCAGCAGGGCCAGCGGCCCGGTGGCGGCGATCGCGCCGACATTGCCCAGCAACAGCGTCAGGCCGCTGATCGTGCCGTAGCGCCGCTCGCTGAACCACACGCTGTTGCTTTTCATGAGGCCGACGAACACGACCGACACGCCGAGGCCGACGAGGAAGCGCCCGGCGCTCGCGGTGCCGAAGCTCTCCGCCAGGCCGAACAGGACCGAGCCGGCGCCCGCAATGATATTGCCGAGCGTCACTGCGAATCGCGAACCGAGGGTATCCGCCAGTACGCCCGCGGGGATCTGCATCGCGGTGTATATATAGAAGTACATCGCCGCCAGCGAGCCCAGCGCGGCCGCCGTGATGCCGAACGACCGGGTGAGCTCGGCGGACACCATCGCGGGTGCGAATCGATGGAAGAACGCCAGCATGTAAGCGGCGATCAGGACGCTGTAGATAGTCCAGCGCATGCGCTCGAAGCGCACGGGATCATAGGCGTGCATCGAGGTCCCACCGGCTCGTGGATCAGGGCGCAGGTGACGAGGCTATCGCATCGGCCGGACAGGAAACAGGCGTAATCTTCGCCGGCCGCAGCCGCCCGGGGGTGGTCGCGCTTGTCTGCCCGGGTTTGCAGGGGGCACAATCCGGCCCATTGGGGGACTCGCGATGACAAACGACGTCGAGACCCTGCTGGTCGTCGACGACGATCCGGTCGTGCGGGAACTGCTGCGCGACTATTTCGATCAGCAGGGATACGAGGTGCGCATGGCGGCGAGCGCGGCGGCCGCGCGCGAACTGCTCAACGACGCCGCGCCGCAACTCGTGTTTCTCGACGTCGGCATGCCGGGCGAGGACGGCCTCAGCCTCGCGCGCCATATTCGCGAACAGTTCGACATCCCGATCGTCATGATTTCCGGTGCGGGCGAGCCGCTGGACCGGATCGTCGGCCTGGAAATCGGCGCCGACGACTACGTCACCAAGCCGTTCGACCCGCGCGAGCTGCTGGCCAGGGTGAAGTGCATCATGCGGCGCTACCGGCGCGTGCCGGCAGCACTCGCGGAACGCGCGTCGGATCGCGTCCGCATTCCGGGATTCGAGCTGGACATGGCGTCCCGCCGGGTGTTCCGTGAAGACGGCGGAGAGGAATTGCTCCTGACGCGCATGGAGTTCGACCTGCTGCAGGTGTTTGTCGAGCACCCGAACAGGGTGTTGTCGCGCGACCAGCTCCTGAGCATGACCCAGAACAGGGAATGGGATCCGTTCGACCGCAGCATCGATATTCGCGTCGCCCGCCTGAGACGGAAGCTCGAAGAGCGGTCGGGCAGCCCGCAGCTCATCCGCACGGTGCGCGGCGTAGGCTACATGTTCGCGCGCTAGACTCGAGTCATGGGCATGAAGACACCGACCGGCTCCGCAGTACGCCCCCCGGCGGAGGTGCAGATGTTGCCGGCGCGAGCGCTGAGGCAATTGCTCGATGCGACCTCGGCGGTCGTAGCGGTCAAGGACCTGCAAGGTCGCTACCTGTACATCAACCGGGCCTTCCTTGCGCTGATGGGCGGCAGCGACGGCGACTACCTCGGGCGCACGGACGGGCAGATCTTTCCGGCGGACATGGCGGGACAATTGCGGGCCAACGACCAGCAGGTCCTGGCCGAGTGCCGCGAGATCGTGTTCGAGGAAGAACTCGAACTCGACGGCCGCAAGCGCAGCTACAACACGCGCAAGTATCCGCTCGTCGATGCCGACGGTGTGCCATGGGCGGTGTGCCTGACGGCCGAGGACGTGACGGAGGCGCGACGCACCGACGAAGCCCTGCGGCGCGTCGCGCTGGGTATCTCGGCGGCCAGCGGCCCGGAGGTATTCGATCTGACGGTCGCGAGCGTGGCGGCCGTGCTCAGCGTCGACCTCGCGTTCGTTGCGGATCTCGACGAGTCGGGTGCGGCAGCGCAACTCTCGACACTGGCGATGTGCAACCAGGGCCGGGTCGCGGGCAGCCATTGCTATGCGGTGGCCGACACGCCCTGCGAGCAGGTGCTGGCGCGCGGCTACGGGTACTACTCCGGCAACGCGGCGGAACTGTTCGGCGGAGACCCGATGCTCAGGGCCCAGGGCTACGTCAGCTACGCGGGCTACCCGCTGGTCGATTCGCGCGGCACGCCGGCCGGCGTTCTCGCGGTATGCCACTGCGGGCCGCTGCCGCCGGCCGAGATGGTGGAATCGATCCTGGCCATATTCGCCGTGCGCACGGCGGCGGAACTGGAACGCATGCGGATGGATGGCGCACTGCGCGATTCCGAGCAGAGCTATCGCACGATGTTCGAGGCCTCGGAGGACTGCATCTTCATCTACGACTTCGACAGCGGCAGGCTGGTCGACGTCAACCCGCGGGCCTGTGAGATCTTCGGCTATGACCACGCGACGATGCTCACGCTCAGGCCCGGCGACCTGGGCACCGGCGAGGCGCCGTATACGCCGGACGAACTGACACGCCATTTCCGGCGCGCCCGGGGCGGGGAAATCGTTCGCTTCGAATGGCATCGGCGCAATGCCGACGGCAGCGCGGCCTGGGACGAGGTGTGCCTCAAGCACGTGCGACTCGCAGGCGTCGACCGGATCCTGGCCGTGACCCGGGAGATCACGGAGCGCAAGGAACGCGAGCACGCGCTGGCACGCAGCGAGGACCGCTTGCGTGCGACGGTCGAGGCGGCCCTGGACTGCATCATCACCCTGGATGGCGGCGGCAGGATTCGCGAGTTCAACCCCGCGGCGGAGGCCTGTTTCGGCTATCGGCGCGAGGCGGTCCGCGGCCGCCCGATGGCCGACCTGATCGTGCCGCCGCACTTGCGCCACGCTCATCTCCGCGGCATGGAGCGCTACATGATGGATGGCGAGTCGCGCATGCTGGGCAGGCGCGTGGAAGTGACCGCCATGCGGGCCGACGGCAGCGAGTTTCCCGTCGAACTGGCGATCACCGAGGCCGAGGGCGTGGACGGTGTGGTGTTCATCGGCTATCTGCGCGACATCACGCTGCAGCGCGAGGCCGAGGAGGCCCGCACGAAGCTCGAGGCGCAGCTGCGCCAGGCGCAGAAAATGGAGGCCATCGGTCATCTCACCGGCGGCGTCGCGCATGATTTCAATAACATCCTTACCGGCATCATGGGCTATCTCGGCATGGCCGAGGACGTCGCCGGTGACGCCGACGCGCGCCTGCGCCATTACCTGGAGCGCGCACGGCATTCCGGCACGCGTGCCACCGAGCTGATCCAGCAGATGCTCACATTCAGCCGCGGCCAGCGCGGCCATCCGCGGCCATTCGCGCCGGCGCCGCTGGTCCAGGACGCACTACGGCTGGTGCGGGCCGCGATGCCTGCAACCCTGGTGGTGATCGTCGACCTCGACGAATCCGCGCCGGCAGTGAAGGTCGATCCCGTGCAGCTCGAGCAAGTGCTGATGAACCTGTGCATCAACGGCCGCGATGCGATGGCGGGGCAGGGTACGCTGGAGATTCGCCTGCGAGGTCTCGACGATGCGAATGCGATTTGCACGGCGTGCCATCAGGCGGCGACAGGGCCGCATGTCGAGTTGACTGTGGCCGATTCAGGCCCGGGCATTCCGCAGGACGTGGTGCAGCGGATGTTCGAGCCTTTTTTCACGACCAAGGCCCCCGGACAGGGCAGCGGCATGGGCCTGGCCACGGTGCACGGCATCGTGCACGAGTGCCTCGGCCATATCGCCGTGGGCAACCGTGCCGGAGGCGGCGCCGAATTCCGCGTCCTTCTGCCTGCGCTCCGGCAGCAGGCGGAGGCCGCGGGCGGCGGGGCCTCCGAGGACCGATTGCGGCAGGCACCCGGCGCAGTGCTGCAGGGGCGCGTGCTGCTGGTCGACGACGACATCGTCGCGCGCGCATACGTGACCGAACTGCTGGAAGAGTGGGGCCTCGAGGTCGTCGCCTTCGAGGATCCACTGGCGGCCGAGGCGGCCGTGGAACGGGTCGAGGCCACGTTTGCCGCGGCGATTCTCGATTACACCATGCCGCACATGACGGGCCTCGAGCTGGCGCGACGCCTGCGGGAGATCCAGCCGTCGGCGGCGATCCTGCTCTACAGCGGCTACGCGGACGGCGTCACCGAGGTCGAGCTGGCGCAGGCGGGCGTGCAGGCCCTGCTGGCGAAACCGGTGGACACTGCGGCCCTGTTCCGCCACCTGGAACGGATCCTCGTCGCTCACTGAGCCCGACGCCGGGGCCCGGCGCCCCGATACAAACCCGATACAAACTGACACACGCGGCACATACGCCTGATACGTCCATGGCTGATCCTGCCGGCCCATGCACCGGAGATGTGTACGAAATGACACCCGGTGCGCCTGATACGAGCGGTGGTCGTTCGCTACGGGCCGAACCGGAGGAGAGCAGAGTCATGCAAACGAGTCAGCACACCATGGACAGCAGCCGCTACGCGCGCTGCGTGGAAGTGTCCAAGCGCATCCGCTGGGAGATCGATCGCGACGTGATCTGCGGGCGCGAGTTCGATTTCAGCAAGAAGTTCCTGCCCGATGGGCTGTCGAAGGTCGACGAGATGGACTTCCTGTCGACCGGCGAGCAGCGCCTGGTCAGCCAGATCCAGGGGCGGACGTACGCCAACATCTTCGGGCTGGTCGAGCGCTTCATCAACGCCAAGGTGCTGGAGATCAGCAGGGATCACTGGCTGGGTGACCAGGTCGCGCTCGAGGCCCTGATTCGCTTCAGCGAGGAAGAGCTCAAGCACCAGGAGCTGTTTCGTCGCATCGAGGCGATGATCGGCGCCGAAATGCCGGCGGGATACGTGGTGATGGCGGACCCGAACGCGGTGGCCGAAGCCGTGCTGTCCAAGTGCACCTGGGCCGTGCTTGCCCTGACGTGCCACATCGAGCTGTTCACCCAGACGCATTACCGCCAGAGCATCGAGCCGGATGCGAACCTGTCGGAACTGTACAAGGACGTGTTCCTTTACCACTGGCGCGAGGAGTCGCAGCACGCGGTGATCGACGAGCTGGAGTGGCGCCGCGAGCACGCCGGGCTGGACGCGGCCGCCCGCGACCAGGGGGTCGATGACCTGATCGCGCTGGTCGGCGCCGTTGACGGCATCCTGCAGGCCCAGTCACAGGCGGACGCCGGCTACTTCGTGCAGATCTGCGGGCGTCCGGTGGCCGCGGAAGAAGCCGCGAAGCTGCAGGCGGCCATGCTGCGGGCCTATCGCTGGCAGTACATCGTTTCCGGGGTGCAGGAGCCGCGCTTCGCCGAAATCCTCGGCAGCATGATCACGCCCGAGCAAGGCGAGCGGATCGGCACCGCACTGGCGCCGATCCTGGCCTGACCGGCGGCAAGTCCGCGGGACGGGGCCCCGGGCTGGCTGCCCGGACCTCCGTCCCGCGGGAACCGGCACCTCAGGGGCGCAGGGCCTCCCGCACGGCCAGTTCCAGCGCCTGCAGAAACCGGGAGCGATCGCGCTGTTCGAATGGCGGCGGTCCACCGCCCACCCCGTACGCCCGCAAATCCGCCAGCAAATCGCGTGTCGCGAGGGCGTCGCCGATGTTGTCGTCGGTGAACGGCCTGCCGCCGGGGCCCAGGACGCACGCGCCTTTCCGCAGTGCCGTCGACGCGAGCGGGATATCAGCGGTAACGACGATGTCGCCGGGCTCGATCCGGGCGACGATCCAGTCGTCGGCGGCGTCGAACGCGCCGGAGACGACTTCCAGGTGGACGCGCTGCCCCCGCGGCAGCTGCATCCACGAGTTCGCCACGAAAGTCACCGGCAGCCCATGGCGGACTGCGACTTTGACGGCCTCGGCCTTGACCGGGCAGGCATCGGCATCGACGTAGATGTGCGGCTCAGCGCTCATCGTCATCCGGAGTGACGTGTCACCCGTACCGGCGCCGGCACGCGGCCCGGGCTAGCGGCGCACGCCGAACACGAGCAGCGCGATGCCGACCGCGGCCGCCACACCCCCGCCGATCAGGTAGGTGCGCGTCTCCTCGGTGAAGCGGCCGGTAAGCGTCTCGTGGACGCCCTCCGTAAGGCTTTCCGAGGCATTCCATCCCATGAACAGGAGAATGACTCCTGCCACGAGCAGCCCGATCCCGACGATTCGACTCAAGTGCATGACGACTTCCTCCTCAGCTTCAGTAGCGGCCACCCGTCTTCATGAGGTAGTTGCGCAGTTCGGCCGATTCCAGGTTCATCCGCATCAGGTTGGCGTGCGTGACGCGGCAGAGTGCGCGCATGACCTTGTAGACGATGCGCGGATGACTATCGATGAGGGTTTCGAAATCCTCCGGCTCCAGAGTCAGCACCGCCCCGTCGGTGTCGGCGCGCAATGTAGCCATGCGCTCGGATCCGTCCAGGAATGCCCGGGTGCCGGCGCATTCGCCGATGCGCAGCTGGTAGAGGATGGTGTCACGGGCGTCATCCTCCCTGCACACGCTGATGTGCCCTGCGGCGAGTACGAACAGCGTGCGTCGCCGTTCACTCTCCCGCACGAGCACGTCGCCCGCCTGCATCTGTCGCAAGCCCATCTGGTCCGCCAGCAGCGCGCAGTCCGCCGCGTCGAGTTCGGATCCCAGCATTGAGCCGGCGAGGGCGGTTTCCTTGTCCAGCTGTGTCGACATGGCTATCTGTCCGTGTTCATCGAGAGTGTGCAGGATCGCGGTCCATGCCGCCCCTGGGAATCGGTACAGTCTAACGCGGTAGGTGCGGCAACGCACCGACCGTTATAGGCTTAAAGGGTAACTTGTCGGGGCAGGTTGGATCAGTTCCTGCAAGGTAGATGTCAGGCCCGTCCTGTATGAAAATTCCGGAAGGAGCAGCGATTATGAACAAGTTGAATGCAGCGATTGCGAACCTCGTGATGGCCGCCATGCTGGTGGCGTCGATGCCCGCGCACGCAGCGATCGTCGGCACCGAGCAGATGGTGACGCAGGAGACGCGCGCTGCGTCACTGGCCAAGGTCGAGACCTTCATGGCCAGCGAGCAGGTCGCGGCCCAGCTCGAGGCCTGGGGCGTGGCTCCCGAGGTCGTGTCCGCGCGCGTTGCGGCCCTGTCGGATGCCGAACTGCAGCAGCTGGCGGCCAACATGGAGACGGATCCCGCCGGCGGTGTGCTCGTGCTGATCGGCGTTATATTCGTGGTGCTGATCATCCTCGAGATCGTCGGCGTCACCAATATCTTCAACCGGGTCTGACGATACGTGTCGGGCCGCCGCCGCGGAGCAATCCGCGGCGGCGGTCTTTATGCGTCGCGCCAGATGAGGCTTCAGATCCTTCCTATCCTGCTGCTCGCCGTGGCCGGTTGCGCAGTGGGGCCGGAGCATCGGACTCTCCAGGCCGCGGGCGACCCGGTCGAACTGGTGCAGGTGCCGTTCTTCCCGCAGGATGACTACCAGTGCGGCCCGGCGGCCCTCGCGACCGTGCTCGCCGACGCCGGAATCGATATCCGTCCCGCACAGCTCACACCGCAGATCTACGTGCCCGAGCGCCGCGGCAGCCTGCAGGCGGAGTTGCTGGCGGCGACACGCCGGCACGGACGCGTACCTTACCTGCTGCCGCCATCGCTGGCGCCGATCCTGGCGGAGCTGCGTGCCGGGCGCCCGGTGCTCGTGTTCCAGAACCTCGGGCTGGAGCGCTGGCCCATCTGGCATTACGCGGTGCTGGTGGGCTTTGATCCCGCGCAGGAGAAATTCCTGCTGCGTTCGGGCCCCCGGCGACGGCTGGTGACCCGGGCCCGGTCCTTCCTCGGGAGCTGGGACCGCGCGGGGCGCTGGTCGATGATCGTGGCGTCGCCGTCGGAGCCGCCGGCGGGTGCCGACGTGCTCCGCTGGCTGCAGGCGATCGCGCCCTTCGAGTCCACCGGCAAGCTCGAAATCGCCGCACGCGGCTACGAAGCCGCAGTCGAACGCTGGCCGGGGGACGCCTCTGCGTGGACCGCCCTGGGCAACGTGCGCTACCGGGAGCAACGCCTGGACGAGGCGGTGACTGCCTACCGGCGCGCGCTCGAACTGGCACCTGGAAACTGGGTTGCGCGCAACAATCTGGTGCAGACACTCGTTGACGCCGGTTGCCCGGGCCGCGCACGCGAGTGGGCCGACGGCGCCGTCGCCCCGCCACCGGAGATGGCGGCCAGCTGGGCGCATACCCTGGAGGCGCTTGCGGCTGCAGGAAAGGATGAATGCGGCGGCCGCTGAGGCGCCTTCAGGCGGGCAGCTTCATGTCCTGACCCTGTGTTGCCGGCCGATCGCCCGACGACAGGCCCGCCAGGTCCGGGCCAAGCGCCTCCTTGAGCGGGCCGAGCCACGGCTCGAAGTGGCGCCAGTGATCAAGGCCGCTGGCAAAGAGCGGCTGGCGAACCTGTTCAGAGCTGGCCGTGCGAATCACGCGCTCGTTGCGGTGGAACTCCAGGCAGGCCGGCTCGAATTCAAGGTCGCAGAAGGCGAGGATGCGCCGCACCTGGGTCTCGAAATCGGCCACGATGTCCTCGTACTGGACGCGCAGGACCTTGCCGGGAAGCACCGCGTCCCAGTGCGCCATCAGCTCCACGTAACCGCGGTAGTAGCGGCCGATCTCCGCGAGGCCGTAGGTGAATTCCTGCCCCTCGGCAAACAGCTGCTTGAAGCCGCTGAAGCAACAGGCCAGGGGATTGCGGCGCGCGTCGATGATCCTAGCATTGGGCAGCATCAGGTGAATCAGCCCGATATGCCTGAAGTTGTTGGGCATTTTGTCGGTGAATCGCTGCGCGTCCCGGCGATACAACCGGGTCTCGCGCAGGTATTCCTCGCCGAGTTCCCGCAGCTGTTCGCCGCTGAGCTCCCGGAGGATGCCGGGATAGCGGGCGTTTTCATCCCTGCGGCGCCGGCCGTTAAGCCGATGTGCCATGGCCAGGACGTGGGGCAGCTCCAGCGTGCCGTCCACCTGCGAATGCGAGGCAAGGATCTGCTCGAGCAGGGTCGAGCCCGCGCGCGGCATGCCGACGATGAAGATGGGATCGCGAGCCGTGCTACCGTGACCCGCATGGGCCGCGAACAGGGCAGGGTCGCAGGCCTCGGCCTGTAGCCGCAGTTCGGCTTCCATGCGCACCGGGTCGTAGCGCAGTTCCTTCTTCTTCAGCTCGTTGCCGCGACAATAAGCCGTGAAGGAATCCGCATAGCGGGCGCGGTCCTCCAGAGCCTTGCCGAGGGCAAAACACAAGTGATAGCGGTCCACGACCGGCATGCCGGGCCTGCCCTCGAGCTCCCGGACCCGTTGCAGCTCGTCGTCGGTGAAGCGGTAGGTCTTGAGGTTCGCCAGGCTCCACCAGGCGTCGCCGAATCCCGGCCTGGCCGCGGCCGCGGCACGGTACGCGTCGATCGCGCCAGGCTGGTGGCCGATGGTTTTCAGCGCGTGCCCGCGTACCACGTGCAGTTCCGCGTTGTCGGGGTGCCGCTCCAGCAGTTCGTCGTAAATGGCGAGGGCCGCGTCATAGTCGCCGACCGCCATGCACTGGTTGGCATACAGCGTCTCGAAGGCGGGATTCCCCGGATTCGCTGCGCGCAGCTTGCGGGCTTCCTCGAGCGCGCGGGCGTACTTCTGGCGGCGCTGGAGCACCCCCACGTAATCGACGCGGGCCGGCAGGAAATCCGGCGCGAACTCGAGCGCGCTTTCCAGCAGGAACTCGGCGTCATCAAGCACGTGAAGCTTGACGCCGATGCCGGCCAGCAGGCGCATGGCCTCGAGGTGGTGGGGATTTTTCTGCAGGAAAGCCCGGCAGAGGCGTTCCGCCTTGTACAACCTGCCCTCGTGCATGAAGCTCGCCACGGAGACCAGTTCGGGCGGCTGCTCAGCAAGGCGCCGGTGTTGCGCCAACGCCCGTTCCGCAGCCTCGCGCTCGCCGCGCTGCAGGTGGATTTCGCCCAGCGCCTTCCAGCTTGCGGGGAGTGCCGGATTGAAGGTTACGGCTTGCTCGTAGGCCTCGGCAGCGAGGTTTGCCTGGCCCCGGGCCAGGCGGACATGCCCTTCTTCCTGGAAGGCTCGCCCGTAGCCGGGCTGTGCCGCCTTGAGGCTGGCCAGCGTCTCCAGCGCCTCGTCATGCTGCTTGAGATAGCGCTGGCAAACGGCCAGCACGTAAAGTGCATCACGGTCAGCGGCATCCGCGGCCAGCGCCGCCTGCGAGAGACGCGCCGCATCGGCTACGCGGCCGGCCTGCAGGAGCGCACGCGCCTCGGATGCCGGCGTGGTCAGAAGTTCACCGTCACCCGCATACCGACCGTCCGCGGACGGTTGGTCGCGATTCGCCGGATATTGTCCTGGGAGTTGATGAACACTTCGGCGCGCTTATCCGTGATGTTCTCCACGAACAGGCTCGCGGACCAGATGTCCCTGGCGATGCCCGCCGACACGTCGGCAGTAGTATAGCCCGATTGCTTCTCGCGTTCCTGGACGATCAGCGAGCTGAAACTGGAGCTGGCATATTGCACGGCACCCTGCACGAATAAGTCGTAGTCGTCGAGGATCCAGTCATATCGCGCCCGCCCCACGGCCTGGAACTCGGGCGTGAGCGGGAGGCGGGCCCCCGGTTCGGGCAACTCGACGATCTGCGCGGAGACCTCGGTCAGCTCGGTATCGTTCCACGAAAACGAGCCGTAGAGCGTCAGGTTGTCGGTCGCGGCCCAGGCCAGGTCGCCCTCGACACCCAGGATCTCGGAGTCGGCGGCGTTCTCGATGAACGTCAGGATGGACACGTTTTCGGGGTCGAAGCGCGATACCTGCATATCCGTCCACTCGATGTAGTACGCGCTGCCGTTGAAGCGCAAGCGGCCGTCCAGCCAGCGCGTCTTCCAGCCCAGCTCGTAGTTCTTCACGTCATCCGTGTCATACGTCGTCGGGACCGTCGGAAAATCGAGATCGAGCGAGTACACGCCGCCGCCGCGATTGAAGCCGCCGGGCCTGAAGCCCTCCGAATAGGTGAAGTAATACAGCGAATCCAGCGTGGGCGTGAGGGTCATGGTGAACTTGGGGATGACGCCGGACAACTTCAGCGGTTTGGTGCTGTGCCCGGGCACGTCGGGATCGACGTTGCCGGGGGCCGGCGCAGCATCCGGATCGAAGCCCGGCGCGTTCTCGCTGCCGGCATTGTCATAGTTGCGTCCGGCACCCTGGTCGACGGAGCCTGCAAAAATGCCGCTGGCGAAGCTCGACTGGCCGCGGAATTCCTGCTCCAGGTCGTAGTAGCGCAGCCCCACGGTCACGTCGAACAGGTCGGGCACCACGTCGAAGCTCACTTCGCCGAACACGGCGATCTGCTGCTCGGTGCGGATGACGTCGTTGAAGAAAGCTACGCCTGGCGAGCGGGTGTCCGGATTGTTGGCCGCGGCCCCCGGAATCGGCGTGTTCGGGGCGAAGCCGAGGTCCTGGACGGCGAGATACAGAAAGTCGTCCTGGGTGCGAATTTCGAAGTCGTCATGAAAAATGCCTGCTGTCATGCGCACGCGCCTGTCTTCCGGCGTGCTGAAGCGCAGCTCGTGCGTGAAGCGCTCCTGCTCCTGGTCGATCTGCGTGCCCTTCACGGGCGTGAGGCATTCACGCCCGCCGGGCGTGATGTATTGCGGGTCGATGCCGTAATTCACGATGTAGGCGGGGTTGTCGTAAGTGCAGGTGTAATAGCTGATGAACGCACCGGAATTGTTGTATCCGGTGTAGTCGACGGACTGCTGGATCTCCCGGTCGAGGTAGCCGCCGGTGTAGATCATGTCGAGCGCGCCGAGACGACCCTTGAGGGTCCACGTAAGCTGGCCGAACTCGTCGCGCAGCTCGTCCGGGAAGAACCGGTTGACCTCGAGATCGCCCACCTCGGGGTCGTAATCGAACACGCCGTCGGCCCCCAGCTCCTGGCGGGTGTACTGCAGCGTGACGTCCCAGTCATTGTTGATCAGGTACAGGCCGCTCAGCCGGAAACCCTGGTAGAAGCTGGTGTTGAAGTCCTTTTCGACCAGTGCAATGTTGTTGGCGGTGTCGTAGGAGACCGCGTCGGGCGTCGCGTTGGAGTCGGGGTTGACGGCCGGATCGGTGGTGAACGTGCCCTGTACGTTGTCGATGTAGCCGCCGCGGCGAATATTGTAGAAAGCTCCGCGCACCGCGAGGCTGTCGTTCACCGGCACGTTGATCACCGCCTCGAGCCCGGTGCTGAAGCCGCCCATGTGAGTATCCGCGATCGACGAGCTGACGCTCGTCGAGACGCCGTCGAAGCTCGGCTTGTTGGTGATCAGGCGCACGGTACCCGCCTGCGAGCTGGCGCCGAACAGCGTTCCCTGTGGTCCCGGCAACACCTCGATGCGCTCCAGGTCGGCCGCATAGACGTCGAGATTGCGTCCCGGGGCGGTCACCGGTTGCTCGTCCAGGTAGAGCGCCACGTTGGGCACGGTGCCCTGGGCACCCGACAGCAGCACGGTGATCGGCTCCACGGCCATGCCGCGGATATACACCGTGGACTGGCCGGGGCCGCGCCCGCCCGAGGTTACGACGGGCAGGTTGCGCACGTAGTCGTCAAAATTGCCGATGTTGAGATCTTTGATGGCGTCGCCATCGATGGCCAGCACTGCGACCGGGATGTCCTGGGCGGTCGCGGGCCGTTTCGTCGCGGTGACGATGATTTCATCCAATCGGGCCGAGGGGGGCCGGGTTTCTCCGAATACTGGTGAGGCGCCGGCAGAGGCCGCGATCGCAGTTACGATTGCCTGGCGTAGCTTGTTTCTTCTCCGCATCAAGTTTCCTTCTTGTCGGACTTGCCACAAATAAGCAGCGAATTAACCTAACGAATCTCGCCGGCGATTGCACATCCGCACAGCACCGTGCGGACGCGCAACGCGCCTTTCATGCTTGCACGGCACAGTGAAGTGCGTGTCGGCGGATTTCCGCTCGGCGCGTCGTGCAGTGCGCATCCGCGCGGTTGACCGCGCATGCAGCTGCGCATTGCGCGTCGCTCAGATGCGCAGGCCTAACCTGGCGTCGAGCGAATAGGGGCCGCCGCCGCGCAACAGGATGGCGAGGGCGAGGACGCCCCACATCAAGGGGTATTCGTAGCCGCCGTCGCTCCAGAAGAAACCCTGCGGGATATGTACGCTCAGCGCGACGGCCATCAGGATGACGACGCCCAGCGCTGCCGGACGGGTCAGCAGGCCGAGCACCAGGGCGAGCCCGCCGAACAGCTCGACCGTCCCCGCGAGGGCCGCCCAGAGGATGCCCGGACTCATGCCGAGGGACGATTCGAAGAACTGCCCGGTGCCGCCCAGGCCGCCGCCGCCGAACCAGCCGAACAGTTTCTGCGCGCCGTGGGGCATGAGCAGCACGCCGGTGATGATGCGCACGATCGGCCAGGCGAGCGGGGCGAGTACATCCAGCGGCCGGACGAGGCTCGGGGTTTCGGTGAGTGTTGAATTGCGAATGTCTGGATTCATGTCAGTCGTCCGATGTCAGTGGGGCGCCACCGGCCCCGATAAGCCGATACCCTACCTTCGTTTCCATATTGTGCCTAGAGAGCTAAGATGGAACACATGGTTGACGAATCGGAAACTATAGGCGGGGCGCTGGAGGACGTCAGGGCCCTGTGCGCAGTCGTCGAGCTGGGCACGATTTCGGCCGCGGCACGCCATCTCGGTGAATCGAAGGGCGGCGTCAGCCGCCGCATCTCCCGCCTCGAGCAGCGCCTCGGTGCCTTGCTGCTGACCCGTACGCCCCGTGCAGTGAGTGCCACGGAGGAGGGGCTCGAGTTCTACGGCAACGCGCGCGACGCGCTTGCGCTGCTCGACGATGCGGCGGAGGGGGCACGCCAGTCGCGTGCCGTGCCGCGCGGACACCTGCGGGTCACGGCGCCGCACGACCTGGGGCTGGACGTGCTGCCGGAGCTCATCGCGGGTTTTCGCGCCGAACAGCCGCAGATCACCGTGGAGCTGCTGCTCAGCGATACGGCGCTCGACCTGGCCGCGCATCGCATCGATCTGGCGCTGCGCGCGACCAGCGGGGAGCTGCCGGACATGGGCTATCGTGCCACCGTGCTGATCGATTTTCGCATTGCCCTGTATGCCTCGCCCCGCTATCTCGAAGCCCGGCCGGGTCCGCAGCGCCCGGAGGAGCTCGATGAGCACGACCTGGTCGCCACGCGGGACCATCCGCGGGAAGGCGCGGCCCTCGACCTTGCCGCTGGACGCGGCCGCCGCGCGGCGGTGCCGGTCAGGCCGGTAATGCGCGTGAGCAATTACGCCGGCGCGCACCGCCTGCTGTGCGCGGGCGGCGGCATCGGCGCGTTGCCGGACATCGTCGCGGCTTCGTCGCTGGCCGCGGAAAACCTGGTAGCCGTGCTGCCCGACTGGACGGCAGGCCGTGCCCGGCTGCACGCGATCAGCGTGGCCGGGCGCGAGTCGCCGGCGCGCGTGCGCGTCTTTCGCGAGTTCATGCGCCGGCGGCTGGCGCGGATGACGTCGGCGTAATCCCGGCCAGGCCACGGCGCACGTCCGCTCCCGCGGCTTGCTGGAACACGCGCAGGCCGAACTCCGGCAGGATGGCGTAGAGGTGATCGAAGACGTCGGCCTGGATGCTCTCGTATTCCAGCCACTCGGTCGTCGCCGTGAAGCAGTAGACCTCGAGCGGCAGGCCGGTCGGGCCTGGCTGCAGCTGTCGCACCATCTGGGTCATCTCGGGATGGATGCGGGGGTGCGCCTCCAGGTAGGCCGTCACGTAAGCACGAAAAGTGCCGATGTTGGTGACCCGGCGCGTGTTCACCGGGTCGCGTCCCTGGGTGAGCAATTTCCTGTTGTAGGCCTCCAGCTCTTCCCGCTTGCCCTCCAGGTAGTCGTCGATGAGCGCGAAGCGCTTGAACTTTGCGCGCTCCTCGTCGGCCAGGAATCGTATCGATGACTGGTCGATGTACAGCGCGCGCTTGATCCGCCGGCCGCCGGACTCGCTCATGCCGCGCCAGTTCTTGAAGCTCTCGTTGATCAGGCGCCAGGTAGGAATCGAGGTGATCGTGCGGTCCCAGTTCCGGACCTTGACCGTGTGCAGGGCGATGTCGATCACGTCGCCATCGGCATTGAGCGCCGGCATCTCCAGCCAGTCGCCCACGCGCAGCATGTCGTGGCTGGATAGCTGCACCGACGCCACGAACGACAGGATCGTGTCCTTGAAGACCAGCATGAGCACCGCCGTCATCGCACCGAGCCCGGAGAGCAGTAACAGCGGCGAGCGCTCGATCAGCACGGCCACGACCAGGATGGCGGCGACGACAAACAGCAGGATCTTGACGAGCTGCAGGTAGCCCTTGATCGGCTTGCTACGCGCGCGTTCCGGCGCGGCCCGCTCGTAGATGTCGCCGAGCGCGTTGAGCAGGTGGCCCAGTGACAGCGCCACGGTCAGCACCATGTAGGCGTTGGCGACGTTCCGCACGACGATCACCGCGGCGTCCGGCACGCCGGGCACGTGCGGAATGCCCAGGAAGATGACCAGCGCGGGGACGACATGGACCAGCCGGGAGATGACGCCGCGGCCGAGCAAGGCGTCGTCGTACTGCGTGACGCTGGCCTTGACGGCCCTGTGAATCATCCGCAGCAGCACGCGCCGGGTGATCCAGTCGGCCATCAAGGCCAGCACCAGCAGGGCGCCGAGCATGGCCGCGGTTTCCAGCCACGGGATGGCCCTGAGCGGGGCGAGCCAGTCGTCGATGCGTTCCATGCGGCGCAAGTCTACCCGTTAGGGCTGTGCCCGCCCAACCCGGCCGG
>DATKAZ010000056.1:0-2492 GCA_035514535.1 Gammaproteobacteria bacterium | reverse complement strand
CATTGCCTCGTTGTAGTCGCGGACTTCACGCATGTGCTGCTGGAGGATTTCGCCAAGCAGGCGCGAGACGCTCTTGCCGCGCTCGGCCGCGTAAATGCGCGCCCACGCGGCCGTTTTTTCGTCCAGCGTTATCGTGACGTTTTTCATCCGGGCGTTCCGGGCAGGCATGATCGGAATATACACGAAATCCGTGTGATTAGTAGATGCGCGGCTTCGAGGCCCGAATCAATGATCTAGACTCCCGCCATGGCCGGCACCCAGATCGAATTGCGGCAGGTTTCGAAGACCTACGATGCCGCCGGTCGGGGCCCGCCGGTACTCGATGGTGTCGACATCAGGATCGCGCAGGGCGAGTTCGTCGTGCTGGTCGGCCGCAGCGGTTCGGGCAAATCGACGCTGCTGAATCTCATCGGCGCGATCGATGTGCCGACGGCGGGCGAGATCTTCATTGAAGGCGTCGAGCTCGGCGCGCTCGATGAGCAGGCGCGCGCCCTGTTGCGAAGGCGAGAGCTCGGCTTCGTGTTCCAGTTCTTCAACCTGATTCCGACGCTGACCGTCGCGGAAAACCTGCTGCTGCCGCTCGAGCTGAATGGCCGCACCGGCGCGGCCGCGAGCGCTCGAGTCAGCGCCATGCTGGCCGAGGTCGGGCTTTCGGACCGCGCGGAGCGGTTTCCTGACGAGCTGTCGGGCGGCGAGCAGCAGCGCGTCGCTATCGCCCGGTCCATCGTGCACGAACCGCGCATCGTGCTGGCCGACGAGCCGACCGGCAACCTCGATCTGGAAACAGCGCATGATGTGATCGGTCTGCTTAATCGTCTGTGCCGCGACGCCGGCCTGACGCTCGTGATGGCAACCCACAGTCGCGAAGTGATCGGCCTGGCCGATCGCGTGCTGACGATTCGCGCGGGCCGGGTCGTCGAGGCACGGCAGTGAGCCGCCTGTTCGCGCGCGCGGGACGGCGATTCCTGCTGCGTCATCCGGGCCAGCTCGCACTCGCGCTCGCCGGGATCGCGCTCGGCGTCGCGGTCGTCGTCGGTGTGGACCTCGCGAACGACAGCGCGCGGCGCGGGTTCGAGCTGTCGGCGGCGCTCGTCACCGGCCGCGCGACGCACCAGCTCGTCGGCGTCAACGGCACGCTGCCCGATGCGGCATACGCACGATTGCGGCGTGAATCGGGAATCCACCGCGCAGCACCCGTGCTCGAAGCGCCTGTCCGCCTGCCGGCGGCGCCGGACCGCGCGTTCACGCTGCTCGGAGTCGATCCGCTTGCTGAAGCGCCACTGCGTGACGAGGTGACTCCCGGCGCCGGCGGACTCGATCTCGTTCGGCTGCAGACGGTGCCTGGGACCGTGATTCTGCCGCGGACGCTCGGGGACGAGCTGGACGTGGAGATCGGCTCGCACTTCGAGCTGGTCGCCAGTGGTCGCGAGCAGCGTGTCGAAGTCGCGGGCATCATCGAAGTCGATCGTGCGCGGCGTGAAGTCGCCGCCACCGTCCTGTTCGCGGACATCGCGACGGCCCAGGAGCTGACGGGCATGATCGGCCGGATCACGCGCATCGATCTCGTGCTGTCTCCGGCTGAAGCCACGCAACTCGAATCGATCACGCCACCCGATGAGCTCCTGCTGCCCGCGGAATCTCAGGGCCAGGCCATCGTCGAGATGACGCGCGCATTCCGGATGAATCTGACGGCGCTGAGCTTCCTGGCGCTGGTCGTCGGTGTCTTCCTGATCCATGCGACCTTGTCGTTCCTGGCGGTCCGTCGCCGGCAGGCGATCGGGACGGCCCGCGCGCTCGGGGTCACGCGGCGACAACTCTTCGGTGTCACGCTGGCTGAAGCCCTGGTGCTCGGTGCCGTCGGCACGGCACTCGGTCTGCTGCTCGGGCATCTGCTGGGCGCCGGTCTTACGGGTCTCGTGCTCCGCACGATCGAAGACCTGTACTACGCGCAGGCGACAGCGGTCCGTCCCGCCCTGTCGACATATATAAAAGGTGCATTGCTGGGTCTCGGCGCGACCGTTGTCGCGGCGCTTGCGCCTGCCATCGCTACGGCCCGGATACCGCCGCGCGCGCTGCAAAGCCGCGCCGCACTCGAGCAGCGCACGCGAAAGCGTCTGCCGGCGATGGCGATCGGCGGCATCGTCGTCGCGGCGGCCGCAGCAGCGATCCTGATGGTGGACACGCAAAGCCTGGTCGTCGCCTTCGCCGGGCTCTTCGGCATCGTCGTCGCGGCGGCGTTGCTGATCCCGACGCTGACTCCGTGGGTGATCCGCTTGCTGCAGGCGCCCGCCGCGTGGATCGGTGGTCTGCCGGGCCGGCTGACCGCGCGCGGAGCGGCGGCATCGTTGAGCCGCACCGGTGTCGCGGTGACGGCACTCGCGGTTGCCACCGCAACCGTTACGGGAATAGGTCTCATGATCGCGAGTTTCCGCGGCAACGTCGCGGACTGGCTTGATCACAGCTTGCAGGCGGACTTCCACATGCGTATCGCG
>DATKAZ010000055.1:0-224074 GCA_035514535.1 Gammaproteobacteria bacterium | reverse complement strand
TTGGTGCCCTTCGGCGATGTGCTGCGTTGGTGGAGCGGAGGCCGCGGAGGCGGAAAGTGAAATCAGTATAGCGATCAGGCCGCTGATTCGAGTCATTTCAATCTCCTGAGCTGAGTATCAAGAAGGGACTCTCGCCAGCCTAATGCACCGGATAACCTGCGATGCGAACTGGCGCGGGCCGTGCGTATGCACGCACCGTAACACTGGTTCGACTGCCTCGTTAGAACGTGGTGAGTTTTTCCCGCACAGGTAATCTGCGAACCAAGGTCCCGCCGTGGCAAGGCCGGCAGGTAGGCAAATCAATGTGCACCCCTGTGTCGGGCGAAGTGTCGCAACATCGCTTCGGCAGTAACCTTCGGGAAGTCCAGGAACATCTCATGACTGGCGTCGGGGATGATGATCCGCTCAGACTCGGGGATCAGGTGGTGGAGATGGCGGTCGACGAGATCGTTGAACCCGCCGGCATTTTTTCCGCCGGAAAGGAGAAGTGTCGGAACACGGAGACCTCGGACGCGATCGTAATCCAGCTCCGGGAAGGTGGCGGGCGAGACGGCCAGTTCCCTCCACTCCGCGACATTGTCACGGAACAGCTTCTGCCAGGAAGGCTCCACCTCCCCATATGGAACCCCGAAGTACCAGCGCGCGGTAAAGTCGAGCCCGCCCTCGTCACCTCCATCACGAAACGCTGTGGCCAGCGGCTCCCAGACGCGCGCCATAAATTCCTCCAGGATTCCCTCTCCCCCGGAAATGTCGGGTAGCCAGGAGATGATGGGTGGCTCAGCCAGGACGAGGGTTCGCAGCCGCGCAGGATGCTCGATTGCCAATGCCAGAGCTGTGTACGCGCCGTAGGAGTGGCCGACCAGGTGAACCGGCCCCGTCTCCAGTGCGTCCAGCAGCCTCACCAGATCGGCCGCTTCTACCAGGGGCGAATGGTCTCCGGTAGGAACGTTTCGGTTCGGATGGTTGTAACGCCGGCTGTAGGCGATGACGCGGTACCGCACTCCGAGAAGGCCGATCTGCTGCGCCTGCTCCCAGTAACTAAGGTCTGCAAGACTCCCATGGACGAGTACGACTGGCTCGCCCGTGCCGTGCTCCACGTACGACAGCTCGACACCGCCGCCTATGTCGATGCTCCTGATGGATGTTGCTTGAAGCAAGTCGTCTCCTTCGTGCCTTTGCTCGACGGCGCCGGTCCCTGAACGTGAAGCATTCGGGGGCGGGGCACAGATGGCCGACAGAATCAGCGTTCCGGCGATTACCCAGTGGAATGTCGTTTCTCGATCGAGCATCTCCCTGCATCATCCCTCATGATGGGCCGCTACTTGATCTCGCTCAAGCGGAGGAAACGCGCCGCATTATTATAGAAAATGTCGCGCTTCTGTTTCGGCGTCAAGAAATCTGCGGTTTCGATCGCCTCGACCAATGACGATCCGCAGCCCTGGGTGGTGGACTACACAGCGAATCCGCGGCCCAGTGCACTCGTGTGCAGGCCAGTCGCTGCGCCACCAACAGTAGCTATCTCTTTCACTTTGCCGAAGCTCAATTGTGTGCGGGTTTGACTGGCAGTCCGTCGCGTCTTCACCCCAAGTGCCGGCGACGTCTCCGAGGCCTAATGTTGGTACGGACGGAGTGGTAGCGCAGCCCGCGAATAGCGCTGACAGCAGTACTGCAAGTGAAGTCAAATGTTTCATGTGGGCTCTAACGCCCAAGCTCAGCTGCGTGGCAAAGCGGCGCTGCCCTTTGCAAGGGAAGTGACACTTTGCCATGTCAGCTGCAGCGCCTTGTTAGACAGCTGTCAGTCCCTAATCCGAGTGTTGTGCAATGCGCGAATCCGCCAAACACCTTCCTGCTTAGTGAAAAGAATAGTCTTCCGATATTGGAACACCTCCCCCGGGGAGCGTTCGTCTCCGCTTAATTCACTTCGGACGTGTGCAATGGCGATTTCCGGCGTTAGGAACGTCAGGTCCTCGACTCTCTGCGGTGTCACTTCGCTAGATTTGTAGAAAGTTCGGTGGATTTGCTCATGGCCAGCTTTGATCTCGACCCTTCCCCGCCAGATGCCACCGCCCCAGTGGACCCAATCAGCATCGTCGTGAAGTATCTCGGCCCAGGCATCCATATCGTGACGGTTCCAATGCTCTGTATGCGCTCTGAGCAGCGCCATAATCTGCTCCTCGCCTATTTGGGTCTGCGCCATGCCAGGCGCCGCGAGCCCTAGGAATAATCCACTCAGGAAGAAGCTGAGAATCCGTCGCATGACGATCTCCTTTAGCTGCGAACCGCCTAACTCAAAGTAGGTGTGCTAATCGACGGAAACAAAAGCGGCGAAAACGCCGGATAGTACCGGTGTGCACGGCCTAACTCCCCTGCTTTCCTTGGGCGTGGAAACCCATATACCACAGAAATTTGGGGTGGTGTTATGCCGCAGCCGCGCCTGGTCGGAGTCAACGCGCGCGACGATCCAAGAGAAGGACTCATTGCCTTTTCAGGGCAATTGATCCGGCATCAAAGAGAGCCTGAGATGCGGTTCCAGGTTCGCCCTCGAGCCGCAGGCGAGAGAACGGTGCCTCATCGAGGCGCTGGGGATGCCTGGCGGGCCCACCATGAAAATCATGGGCTTAGGGGAGTTATGGCGGGAGGCGAAGGGATTGAAATCCCTTGGTGTCTCCATAGGTGGGGGCGACCGGCCTGCCCCGCCGAGTGGAACCCTGGAATCCTGGAATGCTGGGAACCTGGCGGGCTGGGAATCCGAAAGACTGCCAGGGCCAATCGGCACTCCGCACAGGTCGTTGCAAGGAGGCGGGTACTAGGCCCCGATCTGGAGTTTGCGCCAACGAGACAGCATGAACGGATGAATGTAAAACGAGGCGGCTACATCCTCACGGCACCCGCGGGCAACTCGCTCAGCCGGACAGCGGTGGCCTTGAAATGATCACTGTATCGATACGTCGTTCTCGGTCCATGCGCTGGTCACCACGACGGAGTTTCGATCAGTTTGCCAAGAAAGCTTCTACGGCGGCCGCGAATTCCGTTGTCGCATCCAAGTGCGCTTGATGCCCCTGTCCTCGCAGCTCGACCCACCGAGACTTCGGTAGAACCTGTTCCAACGCTCTGGAGGCAACGACATGGTGCGGAGCCGTAACGGCACCTACCAAGAGCAAAGTCGGTGCCATGATCTCAGCGTATCGGTCCACTCCGAGCTCGAGTTGCTCGATCTGGGAAATCTCTCGTGTCCATGTGGGCGTCAGCGCTGCCATCATTGCCCAAAGCGGTGTCTCCCAGAGCCCCTTAAGCTCATCTTCGGATATTCTGACGAGATCTCGCAGGCCGATTGTCAGAGCCTCATCCAGCGCTTCCCGGTCTACGGCGGCCTTAAAATCGTGGAACGCTGGCCCGACAACCGAACCCTCAATGGGAAGAGGCGGTTCGTACAGAACCAACTTTTCTATTGGATATCTCGCCGCCGCCTCGAGCGTGCATATGGCGCCGTATGAGTAGCCGAGCAAGTATGGCGCTCGCGTCGCCTTGAGCACGGCCTCAATGTCTTCGCACTCCTTGTCAAGTGAGTAGCTGGTGCTATCTCCACTACGTCCCCGCCCGCGCCGGTCCATCAACACGCACGTGAACCTCTCACCAAGGGCGTTTGCCAATGGAATCCATTCGTCGCCGGTGGTCAAGCTGCCATGAACGCAAACTAGCGCTGGTCCGCTGCCAAGCTTCAAGAAGCCGACTGCGGTTCCGTCAGCCGAGTGCGTCGTCTCTTCGCTACGTTCGATGCTCATTGTCGCCTCCCGATACGCACGAATGTATCCGGTACCCTTCTCGCACAACTCAAAGTCTAAGTATTAACGGCAGGATCGTAATGCGGCGAACATGGCGGATAGTCCGCTTGGCATGAGCGTAACTCCCTGCTTCTGGACTCCCGTATACCACAGCAGCTGGCGGGCGTCTTATGCCGCAGCGCGCCATCGAAGAGAGCCTGAGACGGCGGTTTCAGGTTCGCCCTCGAGCCGCAGGCGAGAGAACGGTGCCTCATCGAGACGCCCGGGATCCTTGGCGGCCCCGCCATGGTGTTACCGGGGTGAGCGGAATTATGCTGAGCGACGTCCGGTCAGGCTCTAAGCGAGTGCAACTACATGACTGTCAGGGTCGAGGGTAACTATTTTTCCCGCCGCTGGCGGGGCCGGGTGCCTCTACCGCAACTCCTTTGGCGAGACATCATCGGCATCGGTACGCTGATCAACTTGGTCGCGACCATGTTGGCTCTGGCCGCGGTCACCCAGGGCGCACCCTCCGGTCTTGCCGTGGCGCTGCATCTTGCACCGCTGCCCTACAACCTGTTCCTGTTCGGAGCGCTCTGGCGCACCCCGGGCCGCAACGAGTTCGCCGTTGGCCTGACCTTGGCATGGCTCGTCCTGATGACCCTAGTCTAAATCTGATCCTGATCTTGACCCACCTTCGGAGGAAGCATGAGTACGAAGCCAGAACGAGATGTAGAAAAAGGATACCCAAAGGCCGACTTCGTGGCCAAGCTGCGGCGTCTAGCCGATGCGATTGAGAACGGAGACCGTTTCGAGATTCAGATCGAAGGCGAACGCATCTATGTACCGGTGCGCGCCGAGTTCACCATTGAACACGAACGCTCGGATGACGAAGAAGAGATCGAGTTTCAGATCAAATGGGCCAGGCAGTAAGCTGCGGGCGCCCGCTAGACCGTAGGAACTATTCGTTCCGCTGAAACGACAACACAAGTAACGAAGAGTCACGCTTGTCCCCAGATTCTTTTGTTACCTATCTCCCCGACCGGCCAGCCAGACGATGTTGTTGCTCGTGAGCACCGCTCGCTTGGGCACCGCACAGGCATGTGACTCTTGTCACGCATTGCGTCTTGCCAGCGGTTCGCGCCTCCCGTACGTGAGCGACCTCCACAGCCATTCGACGGGCCCGAAGCGGAAATGTCGCAGCCACATGGCGCTCATCAGGACTTGTGCGGCGAATATCGCTACGGCGATTGGAAAAAACAGCGTCGGACCTACCTGGCCACCGAATCCCAGACCGATCCCGTAGAACAGCGCAATGCAAATCAGCGTCTGAGAAAGATAGACGGTGAGGGCCGCTCTGCCCGCGGGCGCGAGAACAGCGAGCACTCTGCGCGTCCTGGGGCGTAACCACAACAGCGAGAATGCAGCAACGTACGACATCGCCAGCGGTACCACGCCGAGTGCGTAGACCAGGTCGCGGCCAATGCTGGGCTCGGTTTCCGGCATCATCGCGGCATACAGGGCGTTACCCGCGAGCCCAAGGGGCAAGCCCCAGATCAGCAGACGCTTGAAAAGCCTTCGGTGGGCTGCCGGATTTCGAAAGATCATGTGCCGTCCCGCCCACATGCCAACCAGGAACATTCCCAGTACGCGCTGAAAGCGGCTCGAGGACAACATTTCGCCAACACGATACGGCGGCCCCGCGAGGTTGTACTTGAGGACGTCGAACCACGCGCCCGAGCTTGCCACGGCATAATAGGAGTCAGCCGGAAAACCAAAAACGCTGGTAAATAGCCACACCTCCAGTCCGCGCAACGGCTCGCCGGGATCGAGCGCGCCACCCGACACGACAATCACTGCCGTGAGCACCGGATGGGAAAAGATCAGTACGGCGGCCCACAACAGCAGGGCGTGATCACTCAAGCGGCGGAACAGGATCAGCACGAAGCCGAGCGCCGCGTACAGGGCGACAATGTCACCATACCAGATGAAAACCATGTGGACCGCACCGATCAGGAGAAGCACACTCAGTCGGCGGCGATAGAACGGCAGAAACGCCGCGTCACCCTGCGTGCCGCGTGCCATGAACATCGCGAACCCAAGGCCGAAGAGAAACGAGAAGATCGTGTTGAACTTGCCGATTCCGAACATCCGAATGAGGAACTGCGCGCTTTCATCCGTGCCGGCTGTGGAAAGCACCGCGAGCTGCTCGGCCGAAAGTCCCCAGTGCAGCGTAAAATCGCTGAGGTTGACGACCAGAATCCCGAACAAAGCGAAGCCGCGAAGCGCATCGACCAGCTCCAGGCGCTTGCCCGGATCGGTGGGCGCTGCGAGCGGCTCTGGAGGCGCCGGTTCGTAGATTCCACGCGAGTCGCTCATGGCCCCAAAGCCTCCTAACGATAAAGCTCAGCCGCCGGATCAGCTTGCCCACCTCGGTCGCCATTTACGTAGCGGCGTCTCCTTGGTGGCCCTTTCTATTCGCGGATAACGTTTGCCTCCCATAAACCGATGACTACGGACATTTGTCCATTCTCGGTCTTGGAGTTGCCAGCGACCTTCTTCCAAAGCAATTTAGGCTGCGAGGTAAGAAAACGATTGGTCCTTAGTATCTCGACAGCGGCTACCGCGTACTCCCCGTTCTTGCTCGGTCCTGAATATTTTCCGGCCGGTATGCCGTCGATCATGCCCCTGTTACAAAGCCCTAGAAATGCGCCCTTAGGGCAGCCCTTGTTCTGAAGTGCGGAACTTGCAGGAAAAACCTTTCGCGCTGCGATGGCCCAAGCGTCGGCTGGATCGGGAACCACGCCTTCTCTGATACTTTCCGCCGCCAATACTGCAACTTTTCTGTATTCACCCATGCGCATACACCACTCCGGATTCTGTTCGATGTACCTAATAAGAAAGCCCGCATCACCGGACCGCCGCACTAATTCGTCGAACGCGTCCAATGCTTCTGCGAGTAGCCGTTGGAATGCGACACGTATATGGCTAGCTCAACAGCGTGTGTGTCCTTTCCGATATGACGGCTGTTTTTGGCGTTGCGATACCCCGTGTCGCCCTCAAGATGACCTGCTGCTCGCTGACCTCGATGCCAGCTCCCGGGCCCTTGGATCCTCTTGCTCCGCCGCATCCACCGTAACGTCGATATGTCAGTGGCCTATCCGATTTGGCATAACGCGACTTGACCACCCGCATCATTTATCCAGGATCATTCAAGATGCGATTCCACCTGCTCGCGAAGGATGCGGCTCTCGTCCAGGACGCCTTTCGCGCCTTTTACAGCACTGGCATAAGCCGCCTGGATTACGCTTATGCTGCCGCGGAACACAGGATCCTCGGCAAGTTCTGACCAATTGGTGGACGAGGCTTGCTCGCTTTCTCTCAGTGCCTCAACGTCGATTCGCTGATGGATTTCTCCATACGCGCGAAGCATGAAATCGCTGACCTTGTTGTTCATGTCGCTGGCGGTCTGGATGATTCCGGCGTAGTTATAATGGCGGTGCGCAGTGCCGCGTCGTCGATGAGATTGAGATCGCCGGTTTCAATCAACGCCTGCACGGTCCCCATTCGCGGGTACAGTGGCGCGACCCCCAGGAACTCGTGAAGCCATACATTCATCACATCCTGCGAAGGCAACGGCCGGGCACGGATGGCCTCGCTCAGCAGCCCCCCGAGCCGGATGCGCTCATTCATGTATTCGAGCATGACGTCGGCCAGCTGCTCGTTCGTGCGAAGATCGGTTGCCAGTTGCTGAAGGTAGACCTGTTCGCGCGCGGCATCCTGCCGGTCCTGCCACCATGCGTTAAGTGCAAGTGCCACCAGGATGCCGGTAACTACCACTAGAAATTCCGCAGCGAACCAGCGCACGCTGCGCTTCCAGTTCCCCTGCGAATGCATGCTCACTCACGATCCCCCCGCACCGCGATGCACTCGATCTCGACTTTCGCGTGCATGGCGAGATCCCTCGCGGCGAGCGCGGAACGGGCGGGTCGCCGGTCTGGTCTGAAGAAAGTCTTGTAGACGGCGTTCATCGAAACCCAGTCAGACATGTCGGTCAGAAAGACGGTGCACTTGACGATGTCATCCATCGTCGCATCGACTTCGGCAAGAGCGTCCCTGATGTTTTCCATCGCCTGCTTCGTTTCCGCCTCTATCCCGCCCGGAACAATCTCGTAATTAGCCCCCATGCCGACGGCGCCGGAGAGGTAGATCGTGTCTCCGACAATTACCATTCGGGAGAAGTGAGGGTCCTCCCAGCCAGGAACCTGGATGTACTGACGCTCCTCTGCGGAAAGAGTGGGCGCCGAAAAGGCGATGAACACGGCGGTGGCAACCGCCAGGGTCAAACTGTGGGTGGTGTTCATTTAATTTCTCCTCTAACCCGGTTGCCGCTGCCCAGGTCGCGTACCGCATCGTCTGCGCTCCGTAGCTCCACGCGATTACTGTCTCCCTGGATCACGACTGCGCTTCCGGCGATGTCCTCGAAAGTGTTACCGACAATTTCGTTCCCGTCGCTCCCGGGCGAGAGCCAGATGCCGGAGCCGTTGACCTCACCCAACTCGAATGGTGCCGGGAGCGATGGATCACGTAACTCGATCCCGATGATCTCGTTATCCAGAAGGAAGTTCCTACGAAAAAGTGGACACCCGTTGGTTAGGCGCATTGGCGTTCAAACTCAACCGGCGACTGGTACCCGAGGGCCGAGTGTAGCCGCCGTTCGTTGTAGAAGTCGACGTAGTCGCGGATCGCGCTACGCAGCTGGTGGTCACTGTCGAATCGTCTGCGGTGGTACATGTCGGACTTCATCGACTTGTGCCACGATTCCATGTGGGCATTGTCGTTCATCCGTCGTGGGCGGTTGACCGACTGGATCAGTCCGGCATGTTGCAGGGCGTGCCTGAAGTCACCGGCCAGGAATTCGACACCCCGGTCGCTGTGGAACAGCGTATCGGCTTGGGGTCGGCGTGTCCGCATCGCCGCAAGCAGCGCACGCCGCGTCAGCGCCGAAGTCTTCTCCGGGCCCAGGGACCATCCCAGCACGCGGCGCGAGTAGCGGTCCATCACCGTAGCCAGGTAACGCCAGTCGGTTCCCACTTTCAGGTATGTCACGTCGCCCACCCAGGCCTGGTCCATGCGCTGCACTTCAAGCTGGTGGAGCTTGCTGTCGATGTTACTGAAGAATCGGCCCAGGCCGGGCAGGCGCCGATACAGGTCGTAGGAACAGGCCCGTACGCCGTGCTGCCGCATCAGCCGCTCCACGCGACGCCTCCCCACATCCTCGCCTTCACATCGCAACGCCACATGGATCCGCGGGCTGCCATAGGTCTGACGGCTCGCCGCATGTGCACGGTGGATCCGGCGCACCAATCGCTCGTCCTCAACCGTTCGTCGGCTCGGAGACCGGCGCCGCCAGGCGTAATATCCCGCCGGGCTGACGCCGTACAGCCGGCACATCACCCTCACCGGGTCTCGTCCTTGGCAGTGCTGGATGAAGGCGAAGACCTCGCCTTTCGAGTGGAACTGAACTCGATGGCTTTTTTTAAAAGGTCATGCTCGAGCTTCAGTCGCTCGTACTCTTTCTTGATGCGACGCAGTTCTTTCAGTTCCGCTGCCACCGCCTTGTCCACTGCCACGCCCTTGGTCACGATCTGTCCCTCCCGCGCCTGCTTGCGCCAACGAGACAGCATGAACGGATGAATGTAAAGCGAAGCGGCTACATCCTGCACGGCAACCCCGGGCAACTCGCTCAGCCGGACTGCAGTGGCCTTGAAATGATCACTGTATCGATACGTCGTTCTCGGTCCTGGTCTTGGCATCTGGAAACACTCCTGAATCGTTAGTTCAGGGTGTCCACCAAACCGTAGGAACTATCCGGTCCGCTTGAACGCATAGTTAGGGTGCATCCGGGGTGGGCATGGACGACGTGTAGGGGGCAGACTGATCATCGAAACGTTCCTGAGCAGCATTGAGCGCCGCCCCCGCCTGTTCTGCCTCCTGGTCGGTCATCTTGCCCTTGAGCATGCGGAAGAGAAGCTGACCATTGACCGCTTCCAGCACCCCAACCCGTCCACCTACAACGATACTGAGTGGATACCCCGCATGTAGCGGTTTGTGGTCGTTTGGTCCGAGCACAAGCGCCTCACGCCCGCATTGAATTGACTTCACCCCTTGCGGGGTGTCGGGTGGCAGGGCAAAAGGCTGGTCTGGGGCAAGTCTTTCCACCGAGAAGGACTCCAGCACTTTGCGTTCGATCCCGCTGCCGGGCGTCTCAAAAAGAACTGCACACCACTCAGCGGCATTGCCAGTTGCGGCGGCCGCAAGTGCTGATAAGAATGCTATGAACTGCGACGAGGTCACCAGTGCTCCCTAACTCTAAGTAGAAGGCCTAAACGCGGCTGATTATCATGGCGAAAAGGCCGGATAAGATCGTTGGCACGGGAGCAAGCCTCTGCTTTCCTTGGGTCTGTATTCCCATATACCACAAGAACCCTTGGGTGATGTTATGCCGCAGGTGGCGCCGCGGCTCCTGGACGTCGTTCGGGATCGGATGCGGGTCCGACATTTCAGTTATCGGACGGAGACTGCGTACCTCGGATGGATCCGGCGGCTGATTCGTTTTTACCAGGGGCGCCACCCGCGGGAGCTGGACGGGCCGGAGATTCAGGCATTCTTGAATCACCTTGCCGTGGACCGGCATGTGTCGGCGTCGACTCAGAACCAGGCGCTTGCGGCGATCCTGTTCCTGTACAGGGAGGTGCTCGAGGTCGAGCTGCCGTGGCTGGGCGACCTCGTGCGTGCGAAACGTCCGACGCGCGTGCCGGTCGTGCTATCCCGCGACGAGGTGCGCCGCGTGCTGGCGCACCTGGATGGGCCGTCTTGGCTGGCGGCGAGCCTGCTGTACGGCGCGGGGCTCCGGATCACGGAGTGCACGCGTCTGCGAATCAAGGATCTGGACTTCGACTATCGGCAGATCACGGTGCGTGACGGCAAGGGCGCGAAAGATCGCTGCACGATCCTGCCCGCCTCGCTGCTGGAGCCCGTGACCAGGCAACTGGAACCCGTGCGTTTGCTGCATGAGTCGGATCGTGCGAGCGGGTATCCCGGCGTGTCGTTGCCGCCGGCGCTGGAGCGCAAGTACCCGGCTGCCCCGCAGGCGTGGGGCTGGCAGTTCTTGTTCCCCGCGCGCGCGCTGTGCAAGAGCCCCTACACAGGGCGGCTCGTCCGTCATCACATTCAGCCGGATTCTGTGCAGCGTGCGGTCAAGCGCGCAGTGTTGGCGGCAGGGGTCGCGAAGCCGGCTTCATGCCACACTTTTCGCCACTCCTTCGCGACGCACCTCCTGGAGGATGGATATGACATCCGCACGGTGCAGGAGCTTCTCGGTCACGCGGACGTATCCACGACCATGATCTATACGCATGTCATCAGGCGCGGAGGTCGTGGGGTCAAGAGCCCAATGGATTGATGTCGCTTACCGTCAGCGTGTAAGCACGGCGCATGTGGCCGAGTGTAGGCGGCGGGGCCTACCCCTGCCCGGCGGACTTCTTGATCTTCTGCAGCAGGGCGAGCTGGGCGGCGGCCTGGGCCAGTTCGGCCTGGGCGGTGGCAATGTCCTTTGCGCTCTCGCGATTCTCGAGCAGGTCCTGGGCGCGCTGGCGCGCCTGCTCGACCGCGGCCTCGTCCAGGTCGCGCGCGCGCAGCGCGGCGTCCGCGAGCACGGTGATGGCCTTTGGCTGGATCTCGATCATGCCGCCGGAGACATAGAAGAACAGTTCTTCGCCCTCCGGCGTCTGGACGCGCACGCCGCCGGGCTTCAACCCGGTCAGCAGCGGCGCGTGGTTCGGCGCGATGCCGATGTCGCCCAGCTGTGCCGGCGCATACACCATCGCGGCCTCGCCGCTGAAGATTTCGCCCTCGGCGCTGACGATGTCGACGTGAATCGTGCTCATTTGTTCCTCCCGGCCGGCGCGCGGCCCGTGGCCGTTCGCCGGGCGGCTTGTTGGGCGCCTACTGCAGCGTCTTGGCCTTCTCGACGGCTTCCTCGATCGTGCCGACCATGTAGAAGGCCTGCTCCGGAATCGAATCGTACTCGCCATCGACGATGCCGCGGAAGCCCTTGATGGTCTCCTTCAGCGAGACGTACTTGCCGGGTGAGCCGGTGAAGGCCTCGGCGACGAAGAACGGCTGCGACAGGAAACGCTGCACCTTGCGGGCGCGGGTCACGACCTGCTTGTCGTCCTCCGACAACTCGTCCATGCCGAGGATGGCGATGATGTCCTGCAGCTCCTTGTAGCGCTGCAGGGTCGCCTGCACCGCGCGCGCGCAATCGTAGTGCTCGGCGCCGATGACGTTCGGGTCGAGCAGGCGCGAGGTGGAGTCCAGCGGGTCCACGGCCGGGTAAATGCCGAGCTCGGCGATCTGGCGCGACAACACGAGGGTCGCGTCGAGGTGGGCGAAGGTCGTCGCGGGCGACGGGTCGGTCAGGTCGTCGGCCGGCACGTACACGGCCTGGAACGACGTGATCGAGCCGGTCTTGGTGGACGTGATGCGCTCCTGCAGCATGCCCATCTCGGCCGCCAGCGTCGGCTGGTAGCCGACGGCGGAGGGCATGCGCCCGAGCAGCGCGGACACCTCGGTGCCGGCGAGCGTGTAGCGATAGATGTTGTCGATGAACATCAGCACGTCGCGACCCTCGTCGCGGAAGTTCTCGGCGATGGTCAGGCCGGTCAGCGCCACGCGCAGGCGATTGCCCGGCGGCTCGTTCATCTGGCCGTAGACGAGCGCCACCTTGTCGAGGACGTTGGAGTCCTTCATCTCGTGGTAGAAGTCGTTGCCCTCGCGGGTGCGCTCACCGACGCCGGCAAACACCGAGTAGCCGGCGTGCTCGATGGCGATGTTGCGGATCAGCTCCATGAGGGTGACGGTCTTGCCGACGCCCGCGCCGCCGAACAGGCCGATCTTGCCGCCCTTGGCGATCGGCATGATCAGGTCGATGACCTTGATGCCTGTCTCGAGCACTTCGACCGCGGGCGCCTGCTCCTCGTAGGTCGGCGGATCGCGATGAATCGGCATGCGCGCCTCGGCCTCGACCGGACCCGCCTCGTCGATCGGCTCGCCGAGCACGTCCATGATGCGCCCGAGGGTCGCCTTGCCTACCGGTACGGTGATCGGCCCGCCGGTGCTCTGCACGCCGAGGCCGCGCTTCAGCCCCTCGCTCGCGCCCATGGCGATGCAGCGCACCACCCCGTCGCCGAGCTGCTGCTGGACCTCGAGGGTCACGCCGGTCTCGTCAATCTTCAGCGCGTCGTAGATCTTCGGCAGTTTTTCGCGCGGGAACTTCACGTCCACCACGGCGCCGATGACCTGAACGATATTGCCAGTGCTCATGGATCAGTTTCCTCTGTCTCTATTCTGCTCGTGTAACGTCAGACGGCTGCCGCGCCGCCGACGATCTCGGCGAGTTCCTGGGTGATCGCCGCCTGCCGCGCCTTGTTGTAGGCGAGCTGCAGGCCGTCGATCAGTTTCCCTGCGTTGTCGGTGGCGCTCTTCATCGCCACCATCCTGGCCGCCATCTCGCAGGCGACGTTCTCGACCGCGCCGCGGTAGACCTGCGACTCGATGTAGCGCGCGAGGACGCCCTCGACCAGCTCCATCGAGCTTGGCTCGTAGATGTAATCCCAATACTTCTGCAGCTGGTCGGCATCTTCGGTCTGTGCCGGCAGCAGCGTAACTACCGCCGGCTTCTGGCTCATCGTGTTGACGAACACGTTGTGTACCAGGAACAGCCGGTCGAGGTTGCCGTCGCTGTAGCCGTTCAGCATCACCTGGATTGCGCCGATCAGGTCACGGACGTGCGGCAGATCGCCGAGGTCCTGGATGCTGGCGACGATGTTCACGTCGAGCCGGCGGAAGAACTGCGCCGCCTTCCGCCCGATCAGGCAAACCTCGATCTCGACGCCCTTCTGCTGCCACTCGCGCAACTCGCGCAGCGTGCGCCGGAACAGGTTCGCGTTGAGACCGCCGCACAGCCCCCGGTCGGTGGACACGATGATGAAGCCGACGCGCTTTGCCTCACGTTCCTGCATGAACGGGTGGCGATAGTCGGGCCGTGCCTGCATGAGGTGGCCGATCACCGTGCGGATCTTCTCCGCATACGGCCGCGAGGCCGCCATCCGGTCCTGGGCCTTGCGCATCTTCGCGGCCGCGACCATCTCCATGGCCTTGGTGATCTTGGCCGTGTTGCGGATACTCTTGATCTGCGTGCGGATTTCTTTGGGGTTGGCCATTCCGGACTCCGCCTTACCAGGTGCCGGTGGACGTGAAGTCGCCGACGCCTTTCTTCAGCTCTGCGGTAATCTCGTCGTCGAGGTCGCCGGTCTCGTTGATCTTCTTCATCAGCTCAGGATGCGCCGAGTCCATGTGGGCGTGCAGTGCCTTCTCGTAGGCGCCGATCTTGTCGATTTCCACCTTGTCGATGAAGCCCTCGTTGACCGCATACAGGGATACCGCCATCTGCGCGACGGACATGGGCGAGTACTGCAGCTGCTTCAGCAGCTCGGTGACACGCTGGCCGCGGTCGAGCTGCTTCCGGGTCGCCTCGTCCAGGTCGGAGGCGAACTGCGCGAACGCCGCCAGCTCGCGGTACTGCGCCAGCGCCAGGCGGATGCCCCCGCCGAGCTTCTTGATGATCTTGGTCTGCGCCGCGCCGCCGACGCGCGACACAGACAAGCCGGCGTTGATGGCGGGCCGGATGCCCGCGTTGAACAGGTCCGACTCGAGGTAGATCTGGCCGTCGGTGATCGAGATCACGTTGGTCGGGACGAACGCCGAGACGTCGCCCGCCTGCGTCTCGATGATCGGGAGCGCCGTCAATGAGCCGGTCTTGCCCTTCACCTTGCCTTCGGTCTCGCGTTCCACGAATGCGGGGTTCACGCGCGCGGCGCGCTCCAGCAGGCGTGAATGCAGGTAGAAGACGTCGCCCGGGTAAGCCTCGCGGCCGGGCGGGCGGCGCAGCAGCAGCGACACCTGGCGGTAGGCCCAGGCCTGCTTGGTGAGGTCGTCATAGATGATCAGCGCGTCCTCGCCCTTGTCGCGGAAGTACTCGCCCATTGCGCAGCCGGCGTAGGGGGCGATGTACTGCAGCGCCGCGGACTCGGCGGCCGGCGCGGCGACGACGATCGTGTGATCCATCGCGCCAAATTCTTCCAGCTTGCGCACCACGCCGGCGATCGACGACTGCTTCTGGCCGATCGCGACGTAGATGCATTTCACGCCGGTATCGCGCTGGTTGATGATGGTGTCGATCGCCACCGCGGTCTTGCCGGTCTGGCGGTCGCCGATGATCAGCTCGCGCTGGCCGCGGCCCACCGGCACCATCGCGTCGATGGCCTTCAGGCCGGTCTGGACCGGCTGGCTGACCGACTGGCGCCATATGACACCCGGCGCGACCTTCTCGATCGGCGAGCTGAACTCCGTCTTGATCGGGCCCTTGCCGTCGATCGGCTGGCCGAGCGGATCGACAACCCGGCCGAGCATCGCCTCGCCGACCGGCACCTCGAGGATGCGGCCCGTCGTCTTGACCGTGTCGCCCTCCGAGATGTGCAAATAGTCGCCGAGCACCACCGAACCGACCGAGTCCTGCTCGAGGTTCAGCGCCAGGCCGAAGGTGTTGCCGGGGAACTCGAGCATTTCGCCGTACGCGGCATTTGCCAGGCCGTGGATGCGCACGATGCCGTCCGTCACCGAGACCACGGTGCCGACATTGCTGGCGACGGTCGTGGACTCGAACTTGAGGATCTTTTCTTTGATCAGGTCGCTGATTTCAGATGCCTTGATGGACATTTCCTACAATCCTTTAGTGCGTGACGGCGCCGGCAAGCCTTTCCAGGCGGCCGAACAGTGAGCCATCGATGACCAGGTCGCCGGCGCGGATGATCGCGCCGCCGAGCAGTTTCTCGTCGGTGTCGCAGTGCAGGCGCACGTCGCGGCCGAGGCGTTTTTTGAGCGAAGCTGAGAAGCTCTCGCGCTGCTTCTTGTCCAGCTCGACCGCGGAGGTGAGCTGCACGTCCACGATGTTCTCGGCCTCGGCGCGCAGCCGCTCGTATTCGGCGGAGATCTCGGGCAGCCAGGCCATGCGGCCGTTGTTGGCGAGCACCTTGAGAAAGTTCGTGCCGTGCTCGCCGGCGGCGTCGCCGCAGAGCTCGATGAACAGCTCGGCAAGCGCCTCGCGCGTGACCGCGGGATTACCGATCAGCGCCTGGATGCGCTCGTCGGCGACCGCCAGGCTGCCGCGCTCGAGGAACTCCGACCAGCCCGCCAGGGCATCGTCTTCCCTGGCGATCTCGAACACCGCCCTGGCGTAGGGCCGTGCGACGGTCATCTTTTCTGCCATGCCTCAGGTACTCCGCGCGCCGGCCTAGAGCTGCCCGGCAAGGCGATCGAGCAGCTCGCGGTGCGTGTCCGCGTCGATCTCCTTCTCGAGCAGCTGCCGCGCGCCGGCCAGTGCGATCGCGGAGACTTCGCCGCGCAGCGCTTCGCGGGCCCGGTTGGTGTCCTGCTCGATCTCGGCGCGGGCCTGAGCGAGGATGCGCTCGCCGGCGGTCTGGGCGTCCGCTTTCGCCTCCTCGACCAGCTCGGCGCCGCGGCGCTCGGCCTGCTCGATGATCTGCGAAGCCTGCTGCCGTGCCTCGCGCAGCCGCTCGGCCACCTGTGCATCGGCGTTCTCGAGCGCCTTCTGGCCGCGCTCCGCGGCGGCGAGGCCCTCGGCGATGCGTGCACGGCGTTCTTCCAGCGCCTCCATGACCGGCGGCCAGACGAACTTCTTGGTGAACCAGACGAAGACCAGGAAGGTCAGCATCTGGCCGAACAGTGTCAGGTTAATGCCCACGTTTCCGACTCCCGATCAGCTTGGCGGTGGCTGCCTGGGACGCCATGCGTCCGGTCAGCTCGCGAGCGCGGCGAGCAGCGGATTGGCGAACAGCAGCAGCGCGGCGAAGGCCACACCGATGATGGCGAGCGCGTCGAGCAGGCCGGCGACGATGAACATGCGGATCTGCAGCATGTTCGCCATCTCGGGCTGGCGCGCCGCGCCCTCGAGGAACTTGCCGCCGAGCAGGCCGAAACCGATGCCGGTGCCGAGCGCGGCGAACGCGAAGATGAGTCCGACGGCCAGCGCGGTAAAGGCCTGAACTGATGCAATAGCTTCCATGGTCAATCTCCGTAGGAGGCGGTTTCTACAGGGGTGAAATCAATGCGACTCGTAAGCCAGCGCCACGTAGACGATTGTCAGCGTCATGAAGATGAACGCCTGCAGCGGGATCACGAGAATATGAAAGATCGCCCACGCCGAGCCGGGCAGCCACTGGGCCCAGAACGGCAGCATGGCGATCAGGATGAAAATCAGCTCGGCGGCATACAGGTTGCCGAACAGTCGCAGCGCCAGCGAGACGGGCTTGGCGATCATCTCGACCGTGTTGAGAATGAGGTTGAAAGGCACCAGCAGCGGGTTCTTGCCGAAGGGATGGAACAGGAACTCCTTGCCGAAGCCGGCGGCGCCCTTGCCCTTGATACCGTAATAGATGATCAGGGCGAACACAGACAGCGACAGGCTGAAGGTAGCGCTCATGTCGGCCGAGGGGACGATGCGCAGGTACTCGATGCCCATGGCGGCCGCAATCATCGGAAACAGGTCCACCGGGATGAGGTCCATCAGGTTCCAGAGCAGCACCCACACGAAGATCGTCAGCGCCAGCGGCGCGAGCAGGTCCCGCGGGCCGTGAAACGCTTCGCGGACCGACTTGTCGACGAACTCGAGGATCATCTCCACGAAATTCTGCATCTTGCCGGGCACGCCCGCCGTCACCGCGCGGGCCGCGCCCCAGAAGACACCGAGGAATATAAGCCCCGTGATCCAGGAAACGACCAGAGTGTCGATGTGGACCGTCCAGAAGCCCTTGCCGACAGCCAGGTGCTGCAGGTGATGGGAAACGTATTCGGTCGGAGAAGCTGCCATAGCCGTCATCCACCAAAGCCCTGCCGATCACGCCGCGTGAAGACGAGCGCCAGCCAATTCACGACCAGCGTGGCTGCAAACGTGACCACGAGCGGAACAAACACGTGGCTCAAAAAAATGGCTGCGGCCGAGAACAGCACGACAGCCATCACCATTTTCATGGCCTCCGCCTTGACGAAGGCCGAGAACATGGCTTGCGGGCCCGCCTCGGCCGGAACCGAGAACACCCGCAGCGCCATCCAGAGGCTCAGCAAGATACTGATTCCGCCTCCCGCGAGGGCCCCGAGTGCGGCCTCGCCGTCCATCGCGAGCCCGAACAATGCCGCGGCGAGCAGCGTTACGCCCGATTGACCCGCAATGATCTTTCCGGGTACCGAACCGACCCGATTTCGCATGCCGAGCGGCCCCGGCCCCAAAAGCCGCGGGATTATATCCCCTTTCCGCACATGCAGCAATTTGGAAAAAGGGGACACTCCTGAAAACGCGTTTTCAGGGGTGTCCCCTTTTTCTCAGCGGATATGGGCCAGGATCCCGTCGAGCTCGTCGAGGCTGTTGTAGGTGACGACCAGCTTGCCGCCGCCGGACTTGGTGTGCTGGACGGCGACCCTGGCGCCGAGCTTGTTGGCCAGCTCGGCTTCCAGGCGCTGGACGTCGGGATCGCGCCGGACCGCCGCCGGCGGCATGCGAGACGGCGCCTGCAAGCGCTTGACCAGCCGCTCGGTCTCGCGGACCGACAGGCCCCTGGCGGCCACCTCCCGGCCGGCCGCGGCCTGCGCCTTCGGCTCGGCGAGGCCCAGCAGCGCCCTGGCATGGCCCATCTCGATGGCCCGCCGCTCGACCAGCGCCTTCACCTCCTCGCAGAGCTCCAGCAGGCGCAGCAGGTTGCTGACCGCCGCGCGGGAGCGGCCCACCGACTCGGCCGCCTGCTGGTGCGTCATCTCGAATTCGCGGGTGAGCCGGTCAAGGGCCCGCGCCTCCTCGAGCGGGTTGAGGTCCTCACGCTGGATGTTCTCGATCAGCGACATCGCGACGGCGGCCTCGTCCGGCACGTCGCGGATGATCACGGGGACCTTCCGCAGGCCCGCGAGTTGCGCGGCCCGCCAGCGCCGCTCGCCAGCGATGATCTCGAACCGCACGCCGTCGCCGCTGTCCAGGACGGGCCGGATGACGATCGGCTGTACGACGCCCTGGGCGCGTATCGAGTCCGCCAGGTCCGCGAGGCTCTCCTGGCGGATATCGAGACGCGGCTGGTAGCGCCCGCGCTTGAGCTGCGCCACGTCGAGTTCGCGGAACTGGCCCTGGTCCCCCTCCGGGCTTTGCGTCCGGGCCGACGATGACAGCAGGGCATCGAGACCTCGACCGAGGGAGCGTTTCTTGCCGACCATCAGATTTCGATCTCCTTGCCGGGAACATCCTGGCGCCTGATCATCTCCCCCGCCAGGGCCAGGTAGGCGAGGGCCCCGCGGCTGGTCTTGTCGTGGAACAGCGCGGGCATCCCGAAACTCGGCGCCTCCGCGAGGCGGATGTTCCGCGGGATGACCGTGCGGAACACCTTGTCGCCGAAATGCATGATCAGCTGTGACGATACCTCGTTGGCAAGATTGTTGCGCGGGTCGAACATCGTCCGCAGCAGCCCTTCGACCTCAAGCTGCGGATTGACCGCATCCCGGATCCGCTCGACCGTGCGGACGAGGGCCGACAGGCCCTCGAGGGCGTAGTACTCGCACTGCATGGGGATGAGCACGCCGGTCGCCGCCGTGAGGGCGTTGACCGTCAGCATGTTGATCGACGGCGGGCAGTCGATCAGCACGAAGTCGTAGTCCTGCGCGATGTCCTTGAGCGCCGTGCGCAGGCGTGTCTCGCGCCCGAACTCGCTGATCAGCCGTACCTCGGCCGTCGTCAGGTCGTCGTTGCCCGGGATGAGGTCGAAGCCGCCGGGGTCCGTCCGGACCACGGCATCGCGGGCCGCCGCCTCGCCGAGCAGGACGTCGCAGGACGACACCTCGACCTCGCGCTTGTCGACGCCCGAGCCCATCGTGGCGTTGCCCTGCGGGTCGAGGTCCACCAGCAGCACGCGCCGCTTCGTGGCCGCGAGCGAGGCCGCGAGGTTGACGGCCGTCGTGGTCTTGCCGACGCCGCCTTTCTGGTTGGCGATCGCGAGTATCCTGGTCACGTCCCGGCATCCTTGCGGCTGAGTTCCAGCAGGTGGCGGCGGCCGACCAGACCCGGCACCGAGAGCTCGTGGACGGCCAGCAGTTGCCAGGTTGCCGGAAGATGCTCGAGCTCCGCGGCCGGTAAAGCGCCTTTCATCGCCAGCAGGCGGCCGTCGCCGCGCGCCAGGTGAGCGGCGACGCGCACGAAGTCGGCGACCGGGGCGAGGGCGCGGCTCAGAACCACGCCGAATCCTTCCTCATCTTCATGCTCCTCGGCACGCGCCTTCACGACTTCGACATTGGTCAGCCCGAGGCATCCGGCGGCATGCTCTACAAAACGCGTCTTCTTGCCGGCGGAGTCCAGCAGCACGAATGACCGGCCGGGGCTCGCCATCGCCAGCACCAGGCCCGGCAGGCCCGCGCCCGTGCCCACGTCGAGCACGCGTTCCGCGCCGATGAACGGCAAAATCGCGAGGCTGTCCATGAGATGGCGCGTCACCATCTCCTCCGGCTCACGCACCGCCGTCAGGTTGTAGGTCCGGTTCCACTTGGCCAGCAGCTCGAGATACGCCAGCAGCTGCTCCGCGAGCCCCGGCTCGCCGGCGAGATGCAAAAACGACAGGCCGTGCTCGATCTGCTGCTGAACTCGGGATCTGTCCACCGTGGCCCCTCGACATGGGGCCGAAAGTATAAGGGGGACACTGCTGATTTGGCCAAATCAGCAGTGTCCCCATCCTCAGTTGCCGACCAGCAGGGCGACGAACTCGTCCACGGGCGTCTCCTCCAGCCGCTGCTGGTCCGCGCACAGCGACTTCAGCACCGCGAACTGGCGCTCCACGAGCTTAGCCCCAAGGCTGTGCTCGAACTTGCGCACCAGCACCGGGATGCCCTCGGCCCGGCGCTTGCGGTGCCCGATCGGGTATTCCACCTCGACGCGTTCGGTCGAGCTGCCGTCCTTGAAGAAGACCTGCACGGCGTTGCCGATGTAGCGCTTGTCGGGATCGTAGTAGTCGCGCGTGAAGCGCTCGTTCTCGCGCACCGTCATCTTGTCGCGCAGCGCGTCCACGCGCGGATCGTGCGCCACCGCGTCCTCGTAGTCGGCGGCGACCAGACGCCCGAAGATCAGCGGGATCGCAGTCATGTACTGGATGCAGTGATCGCGGTCGGCCGGGTTGTCCAGCGGGCCGGTCTTGTCGATGATCCGCACGCCCGGTTCCTGGGTCTCGATGACGATCTCGCTGACGTCGTCGAGCCGGTCGCGGACGGCCGGGTGCAGCGTCATGGCTGCCTCGACCGCGGTCTGGGCGTGAAACTCGGCGGGGTAGGAAATCTTGAACAGCACGTTCTCCATGACGTAGCTGCCGTAGCCCTGCGTGAAGGCCAGGTCCTTGCCGCCGAACAGCACGTCCTGAAATCCCCAGCGCTCCGCGGTCAGGGCCGAGGGATAGCCCATCTCGCCGGTGAGCGCGATCAGCGCGTGGCGCACGCCGCGGCTGGTGGCGTCGCCGGCAGCCCAGCTCTTGCGGGAGCCGGTGTTGGGGGCATGCCGGTAAGTGCGCAGCGCGCCGCCGTCGATCCAGGCGTTGGACACCGCGTTGATGATCTGCTCGCGGTCGCCGCCCAGCATCTTCGTCGCCACGGCCGTCGAGGCGACCCGCACCAGCAGCACGTGGTCGAGCCCGACGCGGTTGAAGCTGTTCTCCCGCGCGATGACGCCCTGGATCTCGTGCGCCATGATCATGGCTTCAAGCACGTCGCGAACCTTGAGCGCCTGGCCGCCCTCGGCGACGCGCTTGCGGGACAGGTAGTCCGCGATCGCGAGGATCGCGCCGAGATTGTCCGACGGATGCCCCCACTCGGCCGCCAGCCAGGTGTCGTTGAAATCCAGCCAGCGCACTATGGCGCCGATGTTGAACGCCGCCTGCACGGGGTCGAGCTCCCACGCGGTCCCGGGCACGCGCGCACCGCCGGGCAGGGTCGCGCCCGGCACGACCGGCCCGAGCAGCTTGGTGCAGGCCGGGTAATCGAGTGCCTGAAAACCGCAGGCGAGGGTGTCCATGAGGCAGTAACGCGCCGTCTCGAGCGCCGTGGCGCTGTCGATCTCGTAGGTGGACGCGTAGTCGGCGATGTCCAGCAAGACCTTGTCTGGGTCGGGACGCTTCGCCGAGCGGATGTCAGATGCGGACATGGCGGCTCCTTTGCCCGGTTCGGTTCAGCGGCGCTCGCCGATGGGCGTCCAGCGCTGCAGGCTCGGACCGGTGTAGTCCGCGGCCGGCCGGATGAGGCGATTGTCGGCGCGCTGCTCCATGACGTGCGCGGCCCACCCCGTCGTGCGCGAGCACACGAAGATGGGTGTGAACAGGGCCGTCGGAATGCCCATGAAGCGGTACGCGCTCGCCGAATAGAAGTCGGCATTGGGGAACAGCTTCTTCTCGTCCCACATGACCTTCTCGATCGCCTCGGAGACCGGGAAGACGACGCGGTCGCCGCACTCGCTTGCGAGCTGCTGTGAGAACGCCTTGATCACCTTGTTGCGCGGGTCCGAGGTCGTGTAGACGCGATGGCCGAAGCCCATGATCTTTGCCTTGGCGGCGAGCATCTCGCGCACGCCGCGGTCGGCCGCCGCCGCGCTGTCGAAGCGCTCGATCAGTTCCATCGCGGCCTCGTTGGCGCCGCCATGCAGCGGGCCGCGCAGCGCGCCGATCGCCCCGGTGATCGCGGAATGGAAATCCGACAGCGTCGCCGCGATGACCCGCGCGGTGAAAGTCGAGGCGTTGAATTCGTGCTCGGCATACAGGATCAGCGAGACGTCGAGCACGCGACGATGAAACTCCGACGGCGGCGTGCCGTGCAGCAGGTGCAGAAAATGCCCCGCGACGCTGGCGTCGTCCGTCACGGTGTCGATGCGGACACCCTCGGTGTGGAAGCGCCACCAGTAGAGCAGCATCGACGGGAACGCGGCGAGCAGGCGGTCGGCGACGTCCAGCTGGTGCGAAAAATCACCCTCGGGCTCGAGGTTGCCGAGCAACGAGCAGCCGGTGCGCAGCACGTCCATCGGGTGTGACGTGGCGGGCACCGTCTCCAGCGTATTTTTCAGGGCGTCCGGCAGCGCGCGCAGCCCCTTGAGGCGCGTTACGTAATCGTCGAGCTCCGCCTGCGTGGGCAGGCGGCCATAATGCAGCAGGTAGGCCACCTCCTCGAAACGCGCGTGCTCCGCGAGATCGTAGATGTCGTAACCGCGATACGTGAGGCCGGCGCCTTCCTTGCCGACGGTGCAGATGGCGGTCTGTCCGGCCGAGACGCCGGCCAGCCCGCCGGCTTTCTTGTCCTTGCTCATGAGTTTTCTCCCTGGGCGTTCGCAGTGGCGCCGTCCGTCGAGAACAGCGCATCGAGCTTGCGCTCGTATTCGTGGTAGCCGAGTACCTCGTAGAGTTCGGCGCGCGTCTGCATCGTGTCGACGACGGCCTGCTGCGTGCCCTCGCGGCGCAGGGTCTCGTACACCGCCAGCGCCGCCGCGCTCATGGCGCGGAAGGCCGACAGCGGGTACAGCGCGAGGCGCACGCCCGCCTCGGCGAGCTCCGTGGTCGTGAACAGCGGCGTCTTGCCGAACTCGGTGATATTGGCCAGCACCGGCACGCGCACGGCCGTGGTGAACTGCCGATACTCGTCGAGGGTCGTGAGGGCCTCGGCGAAAATCATGTCGGCGCCTGCCGCCACGTAGGCGAGCCCCCGCTCGATGGCCTGCGGCTGGCCCTCGACCGCGTGCGCGTCGGTCCGTGCCATGATGACGAAGGCGTCGTCCGTCCGGCCGTCCGCGGCGGCGCGGATCCGGTCGCACATCTCCGCGCCGGGCACCAGCGCCTTGCCGGGTCGGTGGCCGCAACGCTTGGCCGAGACCTGGTCCTCTAGGTGCAAGCCGCCGGCCCCCGCGCGGATCATCTCCCGCACGGTGCGCGCGATGTTGAACGCGGCGCCCCAGCCGGTGTCGGCGTCCACCAGCAGCGGCAGCCGGCTCGCGCCGGTGATGCGCCGGATATCCTCGCAGACGTCATTGAGGCTGGTCATGCCCAGGTCCGGCAGTCCGAAGGAGGCGTTCGCCACCCCCGCGCCCGACAGGTAGAGCGCCTTGAACCCCGCCCGCTCTGCCAGCAGCGCGCTGTAGGCGTTGATTGTGCCGACCACCTGCAGCGGGCGTTCGGCCTCGAGGGCGGCCCGGAAGCGGGCGCCGGCGGACTCGACCTCGGTCATGAGCGACTCCCTGTTCGAGGCTTGCGGGATGGAGCGGGCAACCGTTGAGTCTAACCGGGATGCGAACGCCGCTGTATCAGGGAAACTGTCGCAACCGGCGGGGACTGAATGGGGACACTCCGGAAAGTGCACTTTCCGGAGTGTCCCCATTCAGTCCCCATTCAGTCCCCATTCAGTCCCCATCAGCGGCGCAGGTCGACGAGCGTGCGGCCGCGCACGCGTCCGTCGATATATTCACCGAAAACGTCGCCAAGTTCGCTCAAAGTGACGGTTTTGTGCGCGATTTCGTCAAGATGGGTGGGCTTCAGGTCGGTCGCGAGCCGCGCCCAGACGTCTAGCCGCAGCGCCCTCGGCGTTGCCACCGAATTCACGCCGAGCAGGTTCGCGCCGCGCAGGATGAACGGCATCACGGTGGTGTGCAGCTCGTGGCTCTGCGCCAGCCCGATGCTGGCGATCGAGCCCCACCAGTCCATGGTGCGCGTCAACCACGCGAGGGTCTCCCCGCCGAGGTTGTCTACGGCCCCGGCCCACGTCGCCTTCTCCAGCGGCCGAGTACCCATTTCGAACTCGCCGCGCACCAGCACCTCGGCGGCGCCGAGGTCACGCAGATAGTCGCCGGCCTCGGCCTTGCCGGTCAGCGCCGTGACCCGGTAACCGCGCCCTGCGAGCATGTCGAGCGCCAGGCTCCCCACCCCGCCGGTCGCGCCGGTGACGATGACCGGCCCCTTGTCCGGCGCGAGGCCGTTGTGCTCGAGGCGATGGATCGCCAGCGCGGCCGTGAAGCCGGCGGTACCCAGCTGCATCACCGCGCGGGTGTCCAGTCCCGCCGGAACCGGCACCACCCAGTCACCGTGAACGCGCGCGTACTCGGCGTATCCGCCGTCGTGTTCCTCGCTGAGGCCGCAGCCGGTCACCAGCACGGCGTCCCCCGGCCGGTAGCGTTCGTCGCTTGAGCTGACGACCTCGCCGGCGACATCGATCCCGCCGACCAGCGGGAAGCGGCGGAGGATCCGGCCCTTGCCGGTCGCCGCCAGCGCATCCTTGTAGTTGATACCCGAGTAATGGCCACGTACCACGACCTCGCCCTCGGCGAGATCGTCGAGCGTGATCGTCTCGAGGCGTGCGGCGACGCCCTTGCCGTCCTGGTGAATGCGAAATGCCTTGAATGACGTCATGAATGTCCTCCCTTCGCCGTGCCGGCCAGCCAGACGGCGAGTCCCTGGGCGTTCAGCGCGAAGTCCATGCGCAAAATCTCGTCGCGCAGTTCCGGATCCGGGTCGAAGCCGTGCTCATCGAGCCGCGCGAAGGTCCAGTCGCGCAGCGCATCGTGTATGGACCCCTCCGGATCGTCGTCGTCGCGCCTCGCGGTGGCGATCTCCACATACGCGTCGAGGTCGCGGTGCAGCTGGGGCGCCTGCGTCTCGGGCGCCGATACGCAACTGAAATGCGTCAGGAAGACCCGCTCGGGCCGGTAGGACAACAGGCGCCGGATGGTTTCGTGGGCTGCGTCGGGATCGAATTGTACCGGCGTCGTCGTCGGGAAGAGAAACGGCCCCGCCGCCGTGTCCAGCTCGCGGTAGGAGATGCCGAAGCAGTCGCCGGTGAAGATCGCCGCCGCCGCCGGGTCTACGATGCAGTAATGATGCCTGGCGTGGCCCTCGGTATGGATGAACTCGAACTCGCGACCCGCCAGCTCAAGCCGATCGCCGTCGTCCACCGTACGGATGCGCTCCGCGGGAATCGGCCGGATCTCGCCATACAGTGAGTTGAAGGCTTCCTCGCCGTAAACCGCCTTCGACCCCTCGATGAGCCGACCCGGATCGGCCATGTGGCGCGCACCGCGCGGATGCAGCACCGCCGTGGCGTTGGGCAGTGCCGCCATCAGGGCACCCGCACCGCCGGCGTGGTCCAGGTGCACGTGCGTCACGAACACCCAGTCGACCTGCGCAGGCTCGAGGTCCTTCGCCTCGAGGGCCGCAAGCAGCAATGGCACCGAGTGTGTCGTGCCGGTGTCCACGAAGGCCGCGCGGCCGTCCTGCACCACGAGGTGGCTGGCGTCCAGGCCGGGGCGCACGTACTCGGTGTCCACCGCCGTGATACCGGCTTCGAAATCGATCAGGCTGGGCTTACGCACTACTGAATCCCCGTTCGCAATTGTCCCGATTGTGTCGCCTCGCGCCACGATGAGCAAAGTCGTGGAGACCGCAGTTGGCCCTGGCCCTGGAATCGGGGTCAGGAACAGGGCGTCGGCCTCCTGTTTTCAATCCCTGCAGCACCACTTGTGATTGCTGAAAGATCACCAGGCGCTGACCCGGTGGCGCAGATGCTGGCCCCGAATCGCGAACCGCAGGACAATGGCCGCGACGTATCCGCCCAATTCGCTCGTGGAGAGTCCCCGATGTCGTACTCACGCGCCCTCGCCCTGATCGCCGCCCTCGCCCTGCTGACCGTCACGGCGCCCACGCACGCCGATGACCCTTCCCCCGCCGTCACCGCCACCGGCGAGGGCAAGATCGACGTGGCGCCGGACACCGCCTGGCTGGGCTTCGGCATCAGTGCGCGCCAGGCGACCGTGGCCGAGGCCCGTGACGAGGTCGCACGCGGCGTGGCGCGCCTGATCGCCCTGGCCCGCGACAGCGGCCTGAAAGACGAGCACATCGCGACGGCGGCGCTGAACGTCAACCCGGAGTTCGACTGGCACCCGGAGACGCGGGAACGCCGGCTGCTGGGCTACGTCGTGAGCCGGCAGATCACCCTCAGGCTCACCGATCTCGCCAGGCTCGGCGAATTGACCGAGCGGGCCCTCGGCCTGGGCGTCACCGAGGCGTCGCCGGCCGTGTTCGACACGTCGCGGCGGGGCGAGATCGAAGCCGAGGCACTGGCCGCCGCCGCGCGCGCTGCCCGCGCCAGGGCCGAGGTCATGGCGACGGCGCTCGGCGTGGGAGTCGGCGCGCCCCTGCAGATCGAGGCCGGCGGCGCCGCGGCGCCTCCCCGGCCAATGATGAGGATGGCGATTGCGGAGTCCGACGCCATGAGCGGTGCCGAGACATATCAGCCCGGGCTGATCCGCATCACGGCCAGCGTCACCGCGCGCTTCGCGCTGCTGGAGCGGTAGACCGCCCGGTCAACAGGCAGGCTGGGCCACGGGGCAAAGCGTGACGAACCGGCTCGGGTGGATGTTGAGCGGATTTTCTTCGATGCCGCGGACATGCGGCTTGACGAGCTTCTTGCTGACGTAGAAATACAACGGCATCAGCGGCACAGCCGCCAGCGCATGCGCCTCCGCCTGCGCGAACAATCGCGACCGGGCCGCGCCGTCGGGCTGGCGGGCCGCGTCGCCCAGCAGGCGCTCGTATTCGGGGTCGGCCCAACCCGTGCCGTTTACAGGGTTGTCGGCGGCGAGGATGCCCAGGAAGCTTTCGGGTTGTGCGAAATCCGCGATCCAGCTGCCGCGGTAAACCTGTGTCACGTCACCGGCGCGCACGTTGCCCAGAAGGACGCTAAACTCCTCGCGCACGAGGGTCGTCTCGATCCCGAGAGCATCCTTCCACATCGCGCTGACCGCCACGGCCAGCCGGTCATGCAGTTCGCCGGTGTTGTAGCGGATCTCGAGCCGTAGCGGCCGTTTCGGACCGTACCCTGCCTCGGCCAACAGCGCCTGCGCCAGTTCGACACGCTCCCTGCGGCGCGCCTCGCACTCGACATCGCGCGGGCCCTCGTACCCGGACAGCCCGGGCGGCACGAGCGAACAGGCTGGCTGCTCGCCGGCGCCGGTGATACGGCTCGTGAGCAACTCGCGATCGACCGCGAGAGACAGCGCGCGCCGCACGCGGACATCATCGAGTGGCGGCCGGCGGGTGTTGAACCCGTAGAAATAGACCGCCAGATAGGGGCTGACGCGAAACTCGCCCGGCATGTTCTCGAGCAGCCAGGGCACGCGCGACACCGGCGCCGTGGAGGTGACGTGAATCTCGCCGGCGCGATAGCGCGACAGTTCGCTGGCATGGTCGGCGATCGGCAGGTAGCGCACCTGCTCGATGGTCACCGCGGCGGCCTCGCGGTAGCGGGAATTGCGCACCAGCAGCAGGTGCGAGCCGGGCACCTGCGCGGCCAGGCGAAATGCGCCGCTCGAGACCCGGCCGTCCGCCGGTACATCGGCGCGCCGCGGCGACGCGGCCGGGTGCGCCAGCAGTTCGGGCAGCCACGGCAGCGGCCGCACGAGGGAGATCCGGAGGCGGTCCCCGGACTCAGCGACCACGCCGATGGACGCAGGCGCGGCATCGCCGGAGACCGCCTCCGCCATGCCCCGGATGGCACTGAACAGCATGGCGTGCGGCGAGCCCGTGGCCGGGTCGGCCATCTGCCGGAATGCATGCTCGAAGTCGCCGGCACGCACCGCGGTGCCGTCCGACCAGCTCGCCGCCGGATCGAGCTCGAATTGCCACTCGAGCCCGTCTTCCGACACGCGCCAGTCGCCGGCCGCCCCCGGGATCACCCGGCCGGCGGCATCCAGCGTCGTCAGGCCCTCATGCAGGTCGCGCACCACGTTGAGCGCCGGCTCACTGCGCGCGTGAAGCGGGTCTAACGACTCGGGGTCGGCATTGTTGCCACGCACGAACTCGATCGCCGGGCGGCCGCCCGGGAACTCCGCATCCGGCCGCGGCACCAGCCACCAGGACAGCAGCAGGATCACGGCGAGCGTGGCGACCAGCCAGGCGGGCCACAGGCGGCGCATTTCAGAAGCCCCGCCGCTCGACGTCGATGGCGAGGTGCCGCGTATAGGTGCGATTCAGGACGTTCGACTGGAAGCCTTTGACCCAGGGCTTGACCAGGTGCTTGCCGACCGTGTGGTAGAGGGGCAGCACCGGATGGTGCGCGAGCATGCGGCGCTCGGCCTCCTCGAGCAATTCCCGGCGCCTGGCGGGATCGCTTTCGCGCGCCGCGGCGGCGAGCAGCCGCTCGTATTCCGGGTCGTCGTAGCCGGTGTCGTTCACCGCGCCGCCGCGCGCCAGGATTTCCAGAAAATTGGAGGCATCGTTGTAGTCGCCGGTCCACGAGAGCCGCAGGATCTGCCAGCGCTGCGGGTCCTTGCGGCGTGTCAGCAGGACGCGGAACTCCTCGTTGAGCAGCGACGTCTCGACGCCGAGATGCTCGCGCCACATCGAGGCGATCGCCACCGCAATGCGGCGCAGGTTCTCGTCGGTGTTGTAATGCACTTCGACGCGCAGCGGCCGGGCCGGCCCGAAACCCGCCTCGGCAAGCAGCTCTCGCGCGGCCGCGATGCGCTCAGCCATCGGCAGCTCCCGCCATGCGAACGACTGCGTCGTGTAATTCGCGACGCCCGGCGGCACCAGGCCGTACGCGGGGTGATCGCCGAGGCCGGTGACCGTCCCGGTCAGCCGTTCCCGATCCACCGCCATCGCCAGCGCCTGGCGGACGCGCGGATCGTCGAGCGGCGCGCGGACGGTGTTGAACAGCCAGAACTGCGTCGCCAGCAAGGGCGCAACATGCAGCTCGTCGCCCATGTTTGCCCGCAGCCATTGGTAACGCGGCATCGGAATCTGCATGGTGAAATCCAGGTCTCCGGCACGGTAACGGTTGAGCTCCGCTTCCGGCGCGTCGAAGGAATAGAAGCGCACCACGCCGATCTGCGGCGGCGCGCGATAGTGCGGGTTGCGTACCAGCTGGACATGGCTTTGCACTTCCCATGCGTCGAGCCGGTAGGCGCCATTCGAGACCAACCGCCCCGGCCGCGCGAATTGTGCCCCGTGCTCGGCGAGGCTGGGCCCGTGCACCGGGAAAGTGATCGGATGGGTCAGCAGGCCCAGCAGGTACGGCGTAGGACTGTGCAGGCGCAACTCGAGCTGCAGCTCGCTTGGCGCCGCGACGCCGAGCGTGTCGGGCAGCCGCTTCCCCGCGATGATGTCCGCGGCACCCAGCAGGGGTGCGAGCAGCGCCGCGCTCGAGCTGGCGGTCGCCGGATCCACCGCGCGCCCGAGGCCGGCCACGAAGTCTGCCGCCACCACCGGATCGCCGTTCGACCAGCGGCCGTCCGGCCTGAGCGCGAAGGTCCACGTCAGTCCGTCCCCGGACACCTCCCACGACTCGGCCGCACCCGGCTCGAGCGTACCGTCCGGTGTCTCGCCGACGAGACCCTCGTAGAGATCGCGAATGATCTCGCGGCTCGATTCATCCTCCGCGCGCTGCGGATCGAGCGTGTCCGCCTCCGGGCCGATGCCGCGCCTGAACACCACTTCGCCGGCGGCGTCGTTGCTCGTCGTTTCGGGCTGCGGCCCGCAGGCCGGCATGGCGAGCGCCATACCGAGCACTGGCAGCAGCGGCACGAGCGGCCGCCACAACCTCACTCCCGCGCTCCGGCATCGCGTGCCGCGAGAAAGAAGTGGCGACTCGGGTGCAGGTCCATCACGTTCGGCATCCAGCCGCGGACCTCGGGCTTGGCCAGGCGGCGCCGCACATCGAAATATAGCGGGATGATGGGCTGCTCATCGAGCAGCAGTTGTTCTGCTTCAGCCAGCAACGCGTGGCGGCGGCGCGGATTGCGCGCCTGCATCGAGGCCTGCAGCAACTCGTCGTATGCGGCGTTCTGCCAGCCCGTGTCGCTGGCGCCCGTCTCCGAGTCGAACAGCCCGGCGAAGCTGAACACGTCCCGAAAGTCGGCTGCCCAGCCGGAGCGGAACGCCATGGTCGTACCGAGATCGGCGCGCGACTCGAGAAACTCGGCAAACGGTTCCTCGCGCAGGCGCGTCTGCACTCCCAGCGCCTCGCGCCACATCGCGGCGACCGCGATGGCGAGCCTGCGGTTGTTCAGCCCGCCGGGATAGAGCAGCTCCAGCTCCAGCGGACGGCGCCCGCTGTAACCGGCGGCGGCGTAAAGGCGTCGCGCCTCCTCGAGCTGCCGGTCGCGCTCGAGACTCGCCCACGCCGGCGCCTGTCCGGGGTAGCCCGCCATCGGCGGCACCCAGCTGTACGCCGGCAATTCACCAGCGCCGGTCACCGAGCGGACGATCAGCTCGCGGTCGATGGCCATGGCCAGGGCCCGCCGCAGGCCCGGATCCGCATCGAACGGCGCCTTGGTCACGTTCAGGCCCAGCCAGATCACCGCCATGCGCGGCGTAATGGTCAGCTCGTCCCCGAGGCGTCGCTGGACCCAGCCGAGGAGATGGTGCGGCACGTCAGAGGTCCAGTGCAGCTCGCCCGCCTTGTAGCGCTCCAGCTCGACGCTCTGGTCCTCGATGGCGTAGTAGATGACCTTGTCGATGGCGACGTTGCGCCGGTCCCAATAGTTGTGATTGCGCGACAGCGTCACCTGGGCCCGCGGTTGCCACTCGGACAGGTGGAACGGGCCGTTGCTGACAAGACGGCCGGGTTGTGCGAACTCCTGGCCATGCTCGGCCAGCCCCGGGCGGTAAAGGGGCGAGCTGACCGGGTGCGTCAACAGCTCGAGCAACCACGGCGTGGGGGCCGTGAGGCGGACGACCAGCGTGCGCTCGTCCGGGGCCTCGACACCCAGTTGGTCGGGCGTCATGCGCCGGGTCATGACGGCGCGGGCATTGAGGATCGGCGCCAGCAGCCCCGCCGCCGCGGACTCCGTCGCCGGGTCCAGCGCGCGCCGCAGGCCGGCGACGAAATCCGCCGCGGTGACGGGTTCGCCGTTCGACCAGCGCGCGTTGTCACGCAACTCGAATCGCCAGGTCAGGCCGTCCGAGCTGGTGTCCCAGCGCTCGGCGACACCCGGCACGGGGTTGCCGTCAGCCGCTGTGCCGACCAGGCCCTCGAAGAGATCCCGGAGGATGTTCAGCGATGGCGACGACACCGCGCGATGCGGGTCGAGCGTCATCGGTTCGGCGCCGTTGCCACGCTTGAGGATCTGCACGCCTGGCTTCAGCGGCTCTCCGCCCGGGCCTTCGGACTTGCTGCACCCCGCGACGCCGAGCGCCAGCGCCAGCGCCAGCGCAATCAGCGGAATGTACCGTCGCCAAAGAGTCGCCGTGCAACCGGCCATCGGTTCAGGCCACCCGCCCGTCCGCCCCGCCATGGCGTTTCAGGTGCACCATCAGGAGCGATACGGCCGCCGGCGTCACGCCCGGGAGCCGGGCCGCCTGGCCCAGCGTGGCCGGGCGCGCTTCCGCCAGCTTCTGGCGCACCTCGTGAGACAGGCCGCGGACATGCCGATAGTCGAGCTCGTCCGGCAGGTGCGCGCCTTCCTGGCGGCGCTGACGCTCGATATCCCGCTGCTGGCGCTTGATGTAGCCGTCGTAGCGCGCGCGTACCTCGATCTGGGCCGCGACCTCCGGCGCGATGCCGGCATCGCCCACACAGCCGAGCGCGACGACGTCCGCGTGTCCGACCCCGGGGCGCCGCAACAATTCGAGTGCCGTCGTCTCGCGTGACGGGGCTCCGCCCGGGAAGCCAGCGGCCTCTCCCGGCGCCAGGGCCTCCGGGCGCACAAGGCACCCGGCGAGCCGCAGCGTCTCGCGCTCGAGCGCCGCCTGCTTGTCCTCGAAGCTGGCCCAGCGTCGCGTGTCGACCAGGCCAAGAGCGCGTCCCTGCGGGGTCAGGCGCTCATCGGCGTTGTCCTCGCGCAGCAACAGGCGGTACTCCGCACGGCTGGTGAACATCCGGTACGGCTCGCTGGTGCCGCGCGTGACCAGGTCGTCAACGAGCACGCCGATATACGCCTCGTGCCGGCCCGGGATCCACGGCGCCTCGCCGCGCACGGCAAGCGCCGCGTTGATGCCGGCGAGCAGCCCCTGCGCGGCGGCTTCCTCGTAGCCGGTGGTGCCATTGATCTGGCCGGCGAAGTACAGCCCCTTGAAATGCCGTGTCTCCAGGCTGGGACGCAGGTCGCGCGGGTCGAAGTAGTCGTACTCAATCGCGTATCCGGGCCGCGTGATGTGCGCAGCCTCGAATCCGGGGATGCTGCGCACCAGTTCGAGCTGGACGTCGAACGGCAGGCTGGTCGAAATGCCGTTGGGATAGACCTCGCCCGCGTCGAGGCCCTCCGGCTCAACGAACACCTGGTGGGAGGCCTTGTCCGCGAAGCGCGTGACCTTGTCCTCGACCGACGGGCAGTAGCGCGGCCCGACGCCCTCGATGACCCCGCTGTACATGGGCGAGCGGTGCAGCGCGGCGCGGATGATCTCGTGCGTCCGCTCGGTCGTAGCGGTGATCCAGCAGGACACCTGCCGGGGATGGTCGTCGCGCCGGCCGATGAAGCTGAACACGGGGCGCGGCTCGTCGCCCGGCTGCTCCCTGAGGCGCCCGAAGTCGAGGCTGCGGGCGTCGAGTCGCGGAGGCGTGCCGGTTTTCAGGCGTCCGACGCGCAGCGGCAACTCGCGCAGGCGCGCCGCCAGCCGGTTCGACGGCGGGTCGCCGGCGCGCCCGCCCGCGTGGCTGGACTCGCCGACATGGATACGGCCGCCGAGAAACGTCCCGACGGTCAGCACCACCGTGTGCGCGCGGAATACCAGGCCTGTCGCAGTAACCACACCCGCAACGCGCTCGCCTTCTATCAGCAGGTCCGCGACATCCTGCTGGAACAGCTGCAGGCCGGGCTGCGACTCGACGATGCGCCGGATGGCCCGCCGATACAGCACGCGATCGGCCTGGGCGCGCGTCGCGCGCACGGCCGGCCCCTTGCGGGCATTCAAGGTGCGGAAATGTATGCCGGCGGCGTCGGCCGCCACTGCCATGGCGCCGCCCAGCGCATCGATCTCGCGCGCCAGGTGGCCCTTGCCGATGCCGCCGATCGCCGGGTTGCAGCTCATCTGGCCCAGCGTCTCGATGTTCTGCGTCAGGAGCAGGGTGCGCGCACCCATGCGTGCGGCTGCGAGCGCGGCCTCGGTGCCGGCGTGCCCGCCACCGACGACGATGACGTCGAAATATTGGGGGTGCTCCATCAACTCGTCTTGGCGGGGCCTACCGGCTCCGCGTCAGTTCGATGAACTCGGGATCGTCGCGAATCGAGTCCAGGTCCGGATCGTTGTCCATCCAGCCGTAGTTCCTGACCCCGCCCGCAATCGCCTGGCGAAGCGTGTCGACCGCGCGCCGGGGCTCGCCCAGTCGCGCGTACAGGCATGCGCCGTTGTAAAGCATCACGGAGTCGCCGGGGCTCGCGTCGATCGCGGCGGTTCCTTCGCGGATCGCATCTTCCTTCCGGCCGGCATCGCAGAGCGCGACCGCATAGAACATCCTGGCGCGCGAGTCATCCGGGTTCTGCAGCAGGTAATTCGGCATCAGGCCGAGAACGTGCCGGGATGCGGCCTCGGCCTCATCCATGCGTCCCAGCCCCTGGAAAGTCTGCTTCAGGTCGAGGTGGGCCACGTAGAATTTCGGCTGGATCTCGATCACCCGGCGAAACAGCTCGAGCGCTTCCTCGAGCCTGCCGGTCGAAAACTTGATGCGCGCCAGGGTCCAGAACGCGATGAAATCATCAGGATCGAGTTCGATGGCCTTGGAGACGGACGCCGCCGCCTCGTCAAACTTGCCCCAGATAAAGTAGGACAGTCCCATGGCCGTGTACGCCTCCGAAAGCGTACTGTCATACATCAACGCCTTGAAGCTGAGTTCCTGGGCCTTGTCGCGGTACTGCTCTTCGCGCGAAAACCACTGGTACATCTGGCCGTATGCGCACGAGCAGCCTGCATAGGCAGCCGCGTAGCGCGGATCGAGCTCGATGGCCTTCTCGAACAACTGGATGGCGTACTCTGTGCCGCGCTTCGTCAGGCGATAGAGGTAATCCTGGCCGCGCAGGTACAGGTCATAGGCCTGGGCGTTGACAGTCTGGCGCTTGGTGAGCGAAAGCTTTTCCGAGAAGCTGAGCTGCAGCTTCAACGCCTCGACGATCTGCTTCGCAACCTGCTCCTGGATATCGAAGATGTCGTCGAGCTTGCCCTTGTAGGTGTTGCCCCACAGCTGCCGGTTGGTCTCCGCATCGACGAGCTGGACGGTGACCCGCACCGAATCCCGGAACCTGCGCACGCTCCCGCCGACGATGTAGCGCGCGCCAAGTTCGTTGCCGATCTTGCGGATATCTGGCTTGGCGCCCTTGTACTGCATAGAGGCCCAGCGCGAGATCAGCTCGATCTCGCTGACCAGCGACAACCGCGCGATTAGTTCCTCCGTCAGGCCGTCGCTGAAATAGTCCGCTTCCTGGTCGGGGCTGATGTTGTCGAACGGCAGGACGGCCAGCGCGCCGGGTTCGATCGCATGGTCGGCTCCGGGCGTGGCCTGCATCGCCGCCTCCACGGTATGCGCGCCGCCCGCCGTGCCGGTGGCCGGCGTCTCCCGCCCTGCGCCAATGGTCACGCCGATGCGCTCGAGCGAGCGGAGAATGGTTTTCAGGTTCTCGTCGGGATCGCCCTGGAAGAATTCGATGTGCTGGATGCCGGCCAGCGGATACCGCAGGCTCGGCGGGATCTTCGTCGGTTCGAGGTGCACGGGCAGAATATGCCCCTTGCGCTCGCTGGCGAGCACGACCTCCTTGGCGACATTGTGCGAGCGTACGGCCGACTCCGTGACCATGAGCAGCAGGACCTTGGCGTTCTCCAGCGCATGGACGATTTCCTCGCCCCACATCGTCGCACCGTCGATCCCGCCCACGTCCATCCACAAGGGCACGCCCGCCGCACTCAGCCTGGAGGTCAGCTCGAGAACCCGGTCCTTGTCCTCGCGCGAGTAACTGATGAATACGTCCGCCGCCTTGGCCACTGTTGTCCCTCGGTGATTCCGACTTGCCGCAGCCCGTGCCGTCGCTCCATGAACTCGCTAGGCTAGCTCATCCCCGCGATGCTGAGAAGCACTTCTGCTGCAAAGCGGCATACGGATTGCGCGCGCCTCTCCCGCAGCGCGGCGCGAATAAGGGGCCCGGTTCTGAGAATCGAGTCACAGCGACGGGGGCGCGAGTCCCTCATGCTTCGTTCTCCCGGCCGGCGAATCGCCGCGACCGGCCGCAGGAGAAGACTTCTTGGCTAAAGCGTCCCAGGAACGCAGACGCGCCGACCCTGCAGTGGAGATGGATGCCAGGCAGGACGTCCGCATGCGGCGCTTTTACATGGCGCTCGCCTCGTACGCCCTGTGGGCCACCATCACCGTGATCGCATGGGCGGGCGGGCTGCTCGTGATGCCGCCCTGGCTGTTTGCAGTCACGTTCGGCGGCATCGTGCTGTCCAACGCGTGGTTCTGGCACAAGCTGCGCTCCGGCCACAGCCTGCTGTACCGGGACCCGTCGATGACGCTCCCGCAGGTCGCCCTGGGGCTGTTCTGGGTGCTGGTCGTCATCGGAGCGTCGCATACCGATCGCAGCCTCATGATGGTCATCTACATCATCGTGATGCTGTTCGGCATATTCCGGCTGGACCGCGGCGACTTCCTGAAACTGACCGCATTCGCGCTGGCCGGCTACGTCGTCGTGGTGGCCAGCGACCTCGTGATTCGTCACGTGGAGATCCACCTCTTCCACGAGATCGTGCGCTTTCTGGTGCTTGCCTCGTGCATGTTGTGGTGCACGTTTTTCGGTACCCACGTCGCCCAGCTGCGCTCCCGCCTCCGGCAACAGAACGAGGCCCTGCAAAAGCACATCAAGGAATCGAAGCGCACCGCCGACCGCGATCACCTGACGTGGGCCTACAACCGGCGCTACATCATGAATGCGCTCGAGGAGGAGCGGGCGCGCTCCGAGCGCCGTCACGCGCCTTTCGCCATCGTGATCTTCGACCTCGATCACTTCAAGCTCATCAACGATCGCCACGGGCACGTGGCCGGCGATCGCGTGCTGACCAAGTTCTCGGAAATCGCGCGGCGTGCGCTGCGGTCCGCCGACGTCATTTCCCAGGGGCGGCGCGGCAATGCCTTCGGTCGCTTCGGCGGCGAGGAGTTTCTCGGCCTGCTGCCGGAAACGGGGCTGGATGGTGCGCGGCGCTGCGCCGAGCGGTTGCAGGCATCCGTCGCCGCAGAGCGGTTCGAGGGCGGCATTCGGGTCACGTTTTCCGCAGGAATTGCCGTCTTTCGCTACGGGGAAACGATCGAGCAGACCCTGAAGCGCGCGGATGACGCGTTGTACCGCGCCAAGCGCGCGGGCCGCGACAGGATTTTCGATGAAAAGCCGAAGCGGCGCTCGGGCCAGAGCGCCAAGGTGGTCAGCATAAAGACGGGGGAACCCTGACCGCGGCGTACCGCTACTTGCCGATACAAAACTCGCTGAAGATCTTCCCGAGCAAGTCCTCGGTAGTGAATTCGCCGGTGATCTCCGCCAGCGCCTGGTGAGCCAGGCGCAGCTCTTCGGCGGCCAGCTCGACCAGCGCTCCCGCCGCCAATTGCCCATGCGCCATACCCAGGTGGTCGGCCGCCCGCTCGAGCGCATCCAGGTGGCGTCGGCGCGCGGCATACGCGCCCCCGGCCTCCCCCGTGTAGCCGGCCCGCTCCTTCAGGTGGGTTCGCAACAGGTCCACGCCCGCGCCCGTCAGGGCCGATAATCGCAGTTCGGTCCGGCCGTCGCCGCCGAGAGCCAGGCCGGCCGGGACATCCACCAGATCGATCTTGTTCAGCACGTGCACTACCGGGATGCCGCGCGGCAGCTCCGCGGCCTGGCTTGGCATGGGCGCCGCGGCACCATCCCGTACCAGCAGGACCAGGTCGGCCTGCGCCATGGCCTGCCGCGCACGGCGGATACCCTCCTCCTCGATGCGGTTCGCCGCGACACGCAGGCCGGCGGTGTCCGTCACGCGCACGGGCATTCCGTCGATGATGATGTCCTCCCGGACCATGTCACGGGTGGTTCCCGCCTCATCGGTGACGATGGCCGCCTCATAGCCGGCCAGCCGGTTGAGCAGGCTTGACTTGCCGGCATTGGGCGCGCCGGCGATGACGAGCGTGAGCCCGTCGCGCAACACCCGGCCCCGGGCCGCGGCCCCGCGCAGCATCTCCAGCCGCGACAACATTGCGGCCGCTTCTTCGGCCGCCCCCGGATCATCGACGTGATCAATGCCTTCATCGGGAAAATCCAGGCCGGCCTCAAGCCGTACCCGGAGGCGCACCAGCGCCTCCGCCAGCTCTTCGACCACAGCCGAGAACTCGCCCGCCAGGGACCGCATCGCCGCCCTCGCCGCTTCGGCCGAGCTGCTCTCGATCAGGTCCGCAACGGCCTCCGCCTGCGCAAGGTCCATGCGTCCGTTGATGAATGCCCGCCTGGTGAATTCGCCGGGCCCCGCCTCGCGCGCACCCAGAGACACGAGGTGCCGCAGCAGCAGGCCGGTCAGCACGGGACTGCCGTGCAGGTGGAATTCCACCGTATCTTCGCCCGTGAAAGAGTGCGGCGCCGGGAACGACAACACGAGGCCGCGATCGAGGATCTCGCCGGATTCGTCACACAGGGCGCGTAGCGCGGCCTGGCGGGGCGGCGGCAAGCGGCCGGCGACCAGGCTGGCCAACTCGAAGGCCCGCGGCCCCGACATCCTGACAATGCCGACGCCCGCGCGCCCGGGGGGCGTGGCGGGGGCCGCGATCGTATCGGTGTCGCCCTGTAAGCTCATGGAACAATACCGGGCCTGTTGAGGAACAGCGCCAGGAACAAGCCGTGGAGGACATCATGACCGAGGAAAAAATTCGCTTCGCAGGGACCGACGGGAACATGCTGGTTGGCCGGATCGCACGGCCGGCGGCCGCGGCCCCGCAAGCCTGGGCGTTGTTCGCGCATTGCTTCACTTGCGGCAAGAGCCTCGCGGCGGCCGCGCGCATATCCCGCGCGCTGGCGGAACGAGGGTTCGGCGTGCTGCGCTTCGATTTCACCGGCCTCGGCGAGAGCGCCGGAGACTTTGCCGACACGAACTTCTCGAGCAATATCGACGATTTGGTCGCAGCCGCGGACTGGCTGCGCACCAACGAGGGGCCCGTCAGGATGCTGATCGGGCATTCGCTGGGCGGCACCGCGGCGCTCGAGGCTGCCACGCGGATCGACGATTGCGTCGCGATCGCGACGATCGGCGCGCCGGCAAGGGCGGATCACGTGGAGCAACTCCTGGGGGACGGCCGCGATGCCATCATGCGCGAAGGCGAGGGAACGGTCGACCTGGGCGGTCGCCCATTCGTCATCCGCCGCCAGTTCATCGAGGACATCCGCGCCCAGGCGCTGCCGGAGTCCGTGCGCGAACTGGGACGCGCATTGCTCGTGCTGCATTCGCCGCTCGACAAGATCGTGGCTATCGAGAACGCCGCCGAACTGTTCCGGCACGCAATGCATCCGAAAAGCTTTATCAGCCTCGATCGTGCCGATCACCTGCTGTCGAGTGCCGACGATGCGCGTTATGCGGCCGAGGTAATCGCCGCGTGGGCCTCGAAATACCTGCCGCACGCACCCGCGGACCGCCCGCCCCGTGACGAAGAGCGTGATCAGCTCGACGAAGACATCCACGGCCTCACGCGCATGGATGGCTTCCGCACCGAACTGTGCGTCGCGGGCCACCCGATCATCGCCGACGAGCCGTCGTCGGTCGGCGGCAATGGCGAGGGTCCCTCGCCATACGACCTGCTTGGTGCAGCGCTGGCCGCCTGCACCGGGATGACGCTGCAGATGTATCTTGCCCGCAAGAAGTGGCCAGCCACGGAAATTGCCGTGACGGTCCGCCACGACCGCATTCATGCCGAGGATTGCGCCGCTTGCGAGACGCAGGGCGGCAGGATCGATCGTTTCCGCCGCACGTTGCGTGTCGACGGCACGCTGGACGCGGACCAGCGCGCGCGCGTGCTCGAGATCGCCGACAAGTGCCCGGTACACCGCACCCTGAATGCCGAAGTCCGCATCGAGACCCGGCTCGACTAGGCGGCGCCCCGCTCCACGACCTTGTTGATGTGCCATTGTTGCGTGATCGCCAACAGGTTGTTGACGAACCAGTAGAGCACCAGCCCCGCCGGAAAGAATGCGAAGAACACGGTGAAGATCACCGGCAAGAATTGCATGATCTTCGCCTGCATCGGGTCCGGTGGTGCCGGGTTCAGCTTCTGCTGGATGAACATCGTCACACCCATCAGCAGCGGCAGAATGAACAGCGGGTCGCGCACGGACAGATCGGTGATCCACAGCATGAACGGCGCCTGGCGCATCTCGACACTCTCGAGCAGCACCCAGTACAGCGCGAGGAATACCGGCATCTGCACGAGAATCGGCAGGCAGCCCGCGGCCGGATTGACCTTCTCCTTCTTGTACAGGTCCATCATCGCCTGCGAGAGCTTCTGGCGGTCGTCGGCGTAGCGCTCCTGCAGCGCCTTCATGCGCGGCTGCAGCTTGCGCATCTTGGCCATCGACTTGCCGCTGGTCTCGGACAGCTTGTAGAAGACCGCCTTGATGAGGACCGTCATCAGGATGATCGCCCATCCCCAGTTGCCGACCAGGCCGTGGATCTTCGACAGCACCCAGAACAGCGGCTGCGAGATGACCGTCAGCCAACCGTAATCGACCGTGAGTCTCAGCCTGGGCGCAGTGGCCTCGAGCTGTTCCTGCAGCTTGGGCCCGACGAACAGCTGATCGCGGAAGGTCATGGATGCGCCGGGCGCGACAGACTCCGGCATCCCCACCGCGGTCAGGGTATAGACGCCGTCCGGTGCCGCGGCCGCGGTGAATTGCGCGCGCCCCGCCGGGATCGCGGCGGCGAGGAAGTGATGCTGGATCGACGCGATCCAGCCGCCGTCTGACGTGAACTCGAGGCGCGAGCCGACCAGGTCTCCTGCGTCGTGTTTCTCGTACTTCTCGCCGTTGAAGGTCACCGGGCCACGGAAGGAGTAGCTCTCGACATTCGTCAAGCTGCGCCCGGGCGGGTCGTGCAGTCGACGGATCTGCAGGTAGCTTGCGCCTGTCCAGGGTTCGTCCCGGCCGTTGCGGACTTCCTGCTCGAGCTCAAGCGCATAACTGCCGCGCCGGAACCGGTAAATCTTCTTGACCGTCACGCCGCCGTCGAGCTGCACCGTCAGCGGCACTTCAAGCATGTCTTCGCCGGGTGCGAGGCTGAATTCCATGGCCGGCGCGACGAACAAGGTGTCAGGCCGGGTGGAAACATCGGGCACGGTAGCAGTCAGCCCCGTGCGCAGCACGTACAGGGCGGCCGGCGAGGCGTCGAGCAACTGGATCGGCACGTCCGGCTGGTTCTTGTGCACCGGGTACTCGGGCAGGACGGCGGAAACCAGGTCGCCGCCGCGCGGACTGATCTCGACTTCCAGCACGTCGGTCGTCACGCGGATGGGGCGCTCGGCCGGTTGCGCCGTTTCAACCGGCGCGGCCAGCGGGCCTTCCACGCCGGGCGGCGCCGGGATGTCTTCAGTGGTCGGCAAGTTCGGGGCCGGCATGGGCTCGGGCAGGCCCGGGGCAGCCGTTTCGTCCACCGCCTCGTGCGACGGAGTCGCTGCCGGCAACTGGCTCTGGTATTGCACGAATGCGGTGTAGTTCAACCACACGACCAGCGCCAGGGCGATCCACAGGAAGATTCGTTGGTTATCCATGGGGGTCCCGGGAGTCCTCAGGCAACCGGCCGGCGCGGCGGCACCGGATCGTGGCCCGCGCCGCCCCAGGGATGACAACGACCTATCCGGCGGAGCGCGAGCCACAGGCCGCGCGCGAAACCCTGGGTCCGAATCGCTTCGACGGCAAATTCCGAGCAGGTGGGGTGAAAACGGCAGTTGTTGCCGAGCAGGGGGCTCAGCAGCAGCTGGTAGCCGCGGATCAGGAAGATCGCGATGCTTCGCATATGCGTGTCGTCCGTTCGAGCAGTGCTTCGATGCTGGTGGCCAGCCGGTGATTATCGCATTCGGCGGCACCCGGACGCGCCATCACGATGATATCGAGCGCTGGGAGGCGTGTGCCTTGCTTGCGGAAACATTCTCTCACGACGCGCTTGATCCGGTTGCGCTGTACGGCCGACCTGGAGACTTTTCTGGAGATGGCGAGGCCGAGGCGGGCCCCTGGTCCCGGGCCGGGGATCGCGACGACACTGAACAAGGCGTCGCTGCTGCGACGGCCCGAGCCGAGTACCCGCGTGAAGTCGACCGGAGACAGCAGGCGTTGCGCTGGCGAAAAGCCCTCCGACCCGGCCGCTGTGTCCCTGACGATGGTGCTCGCGCGCCGGCCCTCAGACCGCGAGCCGGACACGCCCCTTGGCGCGCCGGCGGGACAGCACGAGCCGGCCGTTCTTGGTGGCCATGCGGGCACGGAATCCGTGTGTCCGCTTGCGTTTCAGATTGCTCGGTTGATAGGTGCGTTTCATCGTGCTGATTCCGTCCGAAGGATGCTGCAAGCGGCCCCGGCTGGGACCTGCCAAAAAGACGGGAAATCGTACGCGCGACCCCCCCGGGTGTCAACCGGATCCGCGCCCCGCAGCGCCGGCTGCCGCCCTGTGGATAACCCCGGCCGGGCAATATAGACTGCAGCACTTCTCCCGGGATTCCTCGAGCGCAGGACGCAACGTGGCGGCCGTCTGGCACCAATGTCTCATCAAGCTTCGCAATGAACTGTCTCCGGACCAGTTCAATACGTACGTTGCGCCGTTGCAGGCGGTCAGCGAGGGCGGTGCCCTGCGCCTGCTGGCACCGAATCCCTACGTCGTCGCGTGGCTCCGGCAGAACTGCCTCGAGCGCATCCGGGAACTGGCGCACGACGGCAACGGGGGCCGCGGCCCGTTAGAAGTATCTATCGACGTGGGCACGCGTATCCAGGGAGGCGCCGCCGCACCCCTGGCGGCGCCTCCCGTGCCGAACGGTGCAGCGCGCGCGGCGGCGCAGGCGCGCGGCGAATACGTCACCGGCGCCCGGCTGAATCCCGATTTTTCATTCGACGGCTTCGTCGAGGGCAAAAGCAACCAGCTGGCCCGGGCGGGCGCCTTCCAGGTGGCGGAAAACCCCGGAGGGTCATACAACCCGTTGTTCCTCTATGGCGGCGTGGGGCTCGGCAAGACACACCTGATGCACGCCATCGGCAACCGCATTCTCGAGAAGAACCCGGGGGCACGTGTGGCCTACGTGCACTCGGAGCGCTTCGTCAGCGACATGGTCCGGGCCTTGCAGAACAACCGTATCGACCAGTTCAAGCGCAGCTACCGCTCGCTGAACGCGCTGTTGATCGACGATATCCAGTTCTTCGCGGGCAAGGATCGCTCCCAGGAAGAGTTCTTTCACACTTTCAACGCCCTGTTCGAGGAGCGGCAGCAGATCGTGCTGTCCTGCGATCGCTATCCGAAGGAGGTCGACGGACTCGAGGACCGCCTGAAAACCCGGTTCGGCTGGGGACTCACTGTGGCCATCGAGGCCCCGGAGCTGGAAACCAGCGTGGCCATCCTCATGAAGAAGGCCACTCTCGAGGGCGTGACGCTGCCGTCCGAGGTGGCATTCCTGATCGCCAAGAGAATCCGCTCCAACGTGCGCGAATTGGAAGGCGCATTGCGCCGCGTGATTGCCACATCGCGGTTCCTGAACCGCGAAATCACCATGGAATTCGCCAAGAAAGCGCTCGGCGACCTGTTGTCGCTGCAGGATCGCCTCGTCAGCATCGAAAACATCCAGAAAACGGTGGCACAGTATTACAAGATCCGGGTGGCCGACCTGATGTCGAAGCGGCGCAACAGGGCGGTAGCACGCCCTCGGCAGATCGCCATGGCGCTGGCCAAGGAACTGACGGAGAGAAGCTATCCGGAAATCGGCGATGCCTTCGGCGGCAAGGACCACACGACTGTGCTGCATGCCTGCAAAAGAATCAAGGAGTTACGGGAGACGGACACGCGGGTTCGCGAAGATTACGCAAACCTGTTGAGAATCCTTACGGCTTGATGTGGAAAAGTTGTGGATAATTTCGTCGCGCGAATCTGTCCACAGGCGGTGCACAGGCTGCGAGGGGTCGTGACGACCAACAGAACACGAGTTGCCTTGTCTTTATCATTTTGAAATATAAATAAAAATTACACTTATCCACAGATCGGGCCGCACTTAATAGTAACAACAACAGTTTTCTATACCTTTATATTCTATTAGTCGTTAACAGGTGGAACGATGAAGTTCAGCGCTCCCAGAGAAACCCTGCTCGAGCCGCTCCAAGCCGTCATCGGGGTGGTCGAACGAAGGCAGACGATGCCGATTCTCGCGAATATCCTGATTCAGGCGGATGAACAGGCGGGGTTGTCTGTGACGGCCACGGATCTGGAGGTGGAGCTGGTGGCGTCGGTCGCGGTGCAGGTGGAGAAGGGGGGAGAAATCACCGTCCCCGGCCGCAAGCTCCTTGACATTTGCCGGGCGCTGCCGGACGGGGCCGCCGTAAGTTTTGCGTTATCGGGCGACAAGGTAACCGTGCGCTCCGGCCGCAGCCGCTTTACCCTCTCGACGCTGCCTGCGGCGGAATTCCCGACCGTCGAGGACATCAAGGCACAGCAGCGCGTGAACTTCCCACAGGCGCAGTTGCATCGCCTGATCGAGAAAACACAGTTCTCGATGGCTAACCAGGATGTGCGGTACTACCTGAACGGCATGCTGCTGGAAGTGGCCGGACCGATCGTGCGCAGCGTCGCCACGGACGGGCACCGCCTGGCGCTGTGCGAGCTGCCCATTGACGGGGCGGACTCGACTCCACAGCAGGTCATCGTGCCCCGCAAAGGCGTGCTGGAGTTGCAGCGGCTGATCGGGGACGAGGGCGAATGTACGCTGGAGATCGGCACCAATCACCTGCGAGTCGCACTGGGCGGGATTCGGCTGACGTCGAAGCTGATCGACGGGCGCTTCCCGGACTACGAGCGCGTCATTCCCAAGGAGAGTGATGCGCCCATGATGGCAGACCGAGTCCAGCTGGCGGACGGCCTCAACCGTATTCGCATCCTGGCGAATGAGAAGTACAAGGGCGTCCGCGTGGAGCTCAAGCCGGGGAGCGTGACGATCCAGGCGCACAACCCGGAGCAGGAAGAGGCCGAGGAAGAGATCGAGGTGCAATACGACGGTGCCGTGATGGAAATCGGCTTCAACGTCGAGTACCTGATCGCGGCCCTGCGGGCGCTGGATGCGGACACCGTGCGACTCGAGTTCCGGGATGCAGCGAGCAGTTGCCTCATCCAGGATCCGGAGCGCCGGGATTGCAAGTACGTCGTGATGCCGATGCGACTGTAGTCGGCTGCATGGGGCTGGAAAGCCTGACTGTCACGGGGTTGCGCTGTCTCAAAGAAGCGGCCCTGGCTCCGGCGCCGGGAATCAATCTCATCACGGGGCGAAACGCGTCGGGCAAGACCAGCCTGCTCGAGGCGATTTTTTTGCTGGGGCGGGGACGCTCCTTTCGCACGGCGCGTCGCGAGGCAATGATCCGGGAGGGCGCCGACAGCCTGAGGTCTGTCGGCCGGCTGTCGGATGGGCGGGTCCTGGGCGTGGAGGTGACGCGCAGCGGCTGGAGCGCTCGCTCGGGTGGCGAGCCCGTCGGCCAGCTCGCCCTGCTCGCGGAGATCCTGCCGGTCCAGCTGCTGGACCCGGATGTCCACCGGCTGGTCCAGGACGGGCCGGGAGAGCGCCGCCGGTACCTCGACTGGGCGACGTTTCACGTGAAACCAGGTTTCCTGGAGGCCTGGCGCAGCTATCAGCGGGCATTGCGGCAGCGAAACGCCGCACTCAAGGCCCGCCAGGGCCGGGCGTCCTTAGAAATCTGGGAACGGGCGCTGGCCGACAGTGGGCGTGTGCTCGACAGCCTGCGCGAGGCGACCATCGAGATGCTGGCGGAACCGGTCGACGAAGCGGCTTGCAGGCTGCTGGGCACGCATCTGCGGCTCGTGTATCGCCCGGGGCAGGGCGCGGGCCAGGACCTTGCGGAGGCGCTCGCTTTGCATCGCGATCGGGACCTGCGGGCTGGAATGACACAGGTGGGGCCACATCGGGCCGATGTGTCGTTGCTCCTGGATGACCACCGCGCCCGCGGTTGGGTCTCTCGCGGCCAGCAGAAGCTCGTGGCCGCGGCCCTGATCCTCGGCCAGGCGCGGCTGCTTGGGCCGATGTGGCGGAACCGCGGCATCCTGCTGGTGGATGATCCGGCAGCCGAGCTGGACCGGGAACGGTGTGAGGGGCTGCTCAAGCTGATCTCGGAACTGCCGTTCCAGGTGTTCCTGACCGCGCTGGAGGCCGACGGATTGCCGGGGATGCCGGCGGCACGCCGGTTCCACGTGGAACAGGGCCGGGTCGTCGAAGTGGTATAATTTCTCATTTACCCGGGCCAGCTGCCACCATGACCGACACGCGCACGTACGACTCAAGAAATATCAAGGTTCTCAAAGGGTTAGATGCTGTCCGAAAGCGTCCGGGCATGTACATCGGGGACACCGATGACGGCACCGGCCTGCACCACATGGTATTCGAGGTAGTCGACAACTCGATCGACGAGGCGCTGGCCGGCTATTGCTCCACCGTCAAGGTCATCATCCATGCCGACGAGTCGGTCACTGTCGCCGACGACGGTCGGGGTGTGCCGGTCGATCTGCACCCGGAGGAGGGGCGTTCCGCGGCCGAGGTGATCATGACCGTACTTCACGCGGGCGGGAAGTTCGACGACAACTCGTACAAGGTATCGGGCGGTTTGCACGGCGTCGGCGTGTCGGTCGTCAACGCCTTGTCGGAACACCTGGACATGACGATCTACCGGGACGGGAGGATTCACAGGCAGGAATTCCGCCTCGGGAAGCCCGTCTACGACCTCAGGATCACCGGCGAAACGACCCGTACCGGCACCGTGATTCGCTTCCGGCCCAGCCCGGAAGTCTTCACGAACATCGATTTCCACTACGACATCCTTGCGAAGCGCCTGCGCGAGCTGTCGTTCCTGAACTCGGGAGTGCGGATCGAGCTCCAGGATGAACGCGACGGGCAGGAAGACGTGTTCCAGTACGAAGGCGGCATCCGTGCATTCGTAGAGCACCTGAATCGCAACAAGACGCCCGTCCACCCGCGAGTGTTCTACTTCCAGAGCGAACGCGACAGCGTCATCGTGGAAGTCGCGATGCAGTGGAACGACTCCTACCAGGAAAGCATGTTCTGCTTCACGAATACGATCCCCCAGCGTGACGGCGGAACGCACCTGGCGGGCTTCCGCAGCGCCCTGACGCGCACGCTGAACGGTTATATCGAGCGTGAAAACGTCGCCCGCAAGGAGAAGGTGGGCACGACGGGGGATGATGCTCGCGAGGGCCTGACGGCCGTACTGTCGGTCAAGGTGCCGGACCCGAAGTTTTCCTCCCAGACCAAAGACAAGCTCGTCTCGTCCGAGGTCAAGGCCGTGGTCGAATCGCTGATGGCGGAGAAGCTCGAGGAATTCCTGCTGGAACAGCCCGCCGATGCCAAGGCCATCGTCGGCAAGATCATCGACGCCGCGCGCGCCCGCGAGGCCGCCCGCAAGGCCCGCGAGATGACGCGTCGGAAAGGGGCCCTCGACGTGGCAGGGCTGCCGGGCAAGCTGGCGGACTGCCAGGAGAAGGACCCCGCCCTGTCTGAGATGTTTCTCGTCGAGGGCGACTCGGCGGGCGGTTCCGCGAAGCAGGGTCGCGACCGGCGCACGCAGGCGATCCTGCCGCTGAAGGGCAAGATTCTCAACGTCGAGAAGGCGCGCTTCGACAAGATGCTGTCATCTGCCGAGGTCGGCACGCTGATCACGGCGCTGGGATGCGGCATCGGCCGGGAAGAGTTCAACCCCGACAAGCTGCGCTATCACCGCATCATCATCATGACGGACGCAGACGTCGACGGGTCGCACATCCGGACGTTGCTGCTGACGTTCTTCTATCGGCAGATGCCGGCGCTGATCGAGCGCGGCCATATCTATATCGCGCAGCCGCCGCTATACAAGATCAAGAAGGGCAAACAGGAGCATTATGTAAAAGACGATGCCGAGCTCAATGCCTATCTGTCCAACCTCGCTCTCGAGGGGGCTGCGCTGTTCGTTACGCAGGATGCGCCGCCGCTTCAGGGCCCGGGCCTCGAGTCGCTGATCAAGAAATATACCGAGGTGATGGCGATCATCAATCGCCTCGGACGCCGCTATGATGAGCGCGTGCTGGAGCAGCTGCTCTACAGCGCGCCGCTGACCCACGCGGAACTCGATGACCTCGGGCGCGTGGACACATGGATGGCGACGCTCGCGCGCAGGCTCGCCGGCCCCGCGGATGCGCCACGCTATACGCTCTCTCTGGTTCGCGATGCCGGCACGGCAGGCTGGGAGATCCGCATCGCGCGGCGGCATCACGGCGTGGACACCGCGCGCTCGCTGCAGCGCGAATTCTTCGAATCGGCAGAATACCGGCGCATTGCCGGACTGGGCGCCGAACTCGCGGACCTGGTCGGCGAAGGCGCCTGCGTGGTGCGCGGCGAAAAGCGCCAGGCCGTCGCGTCCTTTCGCGAGGCCGTCGAGTGGCTGATGAGCGAGGCGCGCAAAGGCCAGGCGATCCAGCGCTATAAGGGCCTGGGTGAAATGAACCCCGCCCAGCTGTGGGACACGACGGTCAATCCCGAGACCCGGCGGCTGATGCAGGTGCGAGTCGAAGACGCCGTTGCGGCCGACGATATCTTCACGACGCTGATGGGAGACCAGGTCGAGCCGCGGCGCGAATTTATCGAGAAAAACGCATTATCCGTCGCGAACCTCGACGTTTGACGCTTTTCGCGCCTGATTAGGCGCCGTTCGCGGCAGATGCGCCCGCAGCCGAAAGTTTGCATGGAATATATTGAATACATTAATGGCTGCAGCCCCTGCCGCGTGGGCGCTTGATTCTTTGGCAGCGATTAACTTCGCGCCTGGTCGTCGCCGATCGCCCCGGCGTGGGTGTCGGCAAGGCGCGTCCTGGCCGGGCTGATGCGATCCAGTGTGGTGGCGATCCATTCGCGCCCACGGCGGGTGATTTCCTCGTGGCTGAGGTCGGTCGTGTCGATGGGCGGGCCGATGACCACGCGCACGATTCCCGGTCGCTTGAGGAGGCTCCGCCGCGGCCAGAAATCCCCCGCGTTGTGGGCGATCGGCAGGATCGGCCGTCCGGCGGATTTCGCGAGCGCGGCGCCGCTGATGCCGAAGCGCCGTTCCTCGCCCGGCAGGACGCGCGTCCCCTCCGGGTAGATCACCACGTACAGCCCACTCGCAAGCCGCTCCCGGCCCTGGGACATCACCTGCTTGACCGCCGTTCGCCCCGCCCTGCGGTTGATGGCGATCGGCCTGAGCTGCGCCAGTCCCCAGCCGAAAAACGGGATCCACATCAGCTCGCGTTTCACCACCCAGGTTTGCGGTGGGAAGGCGACGGCACCCACGAGGGCCTCGAGTACCGACTCGTGCTTCCAGTAGAGGACGCATGACTGGGCGGGGATGTGCGCGGCACCCTCGATCTCGAACCGCAGTCCGCACAGCTTGTCGAGCATCCACAGGTTGATACGGGCCCAGTTGACGGCCACCCGGTAACACGCCCGGTGGCCGAATGGAGCCGCCAGCACGACCGCGGTCGCGTGCAGCGGCACCGACAGGAACAGGAACAGCGTGTACAGCAGCGAGCGCAGCCAGATCACCCGCCGCACCCCGGATCAGGAAGCCGCGACACCGAGCCTCGAGACATCGGCAATGCCCATGAACAGCCCTCGCAGGCTGGCGAGCAACGAGAGGCGATTGTTGCGCAGCCGCGCATCGGGCGCCATGACGAGCACGTCGTCGAAGAACCGGTCCACCACGTCGCGCAGGGTCGCAAGTCGCTCGAGGGCTTCGCGATAACGCCGCGCCGCCACCAGCGGGCGGACATCGGCTTCCAGCGCCTGGATCCGCCGGTATAACACGCGTTCGGCCTCCTCCTGCAGCAGGTCGGGGTTTACGCCTTCTGACACCTCGCCTTCCGCCTGGCGCAGGATGTTTGCGATGCGCTTGTTGGCGGCGGCCAGGGCGCCGGCGGCATCCAGGCGTTCGAACTCCTGCACCGCGACGAGCCGCTGGTGAAAATCGACCAGCGACGACGGCCGGCGCGCGAGCACGGCCTCGAAAGTGTCGTGGCGCGCGCCGACGGTCGCGCCGCCGTCGAGGTAATAGCCGCGGAGACGCTCCAGCAGGAAATCCATGATGTCCGCGGCCACGCCGGCAGCCCCTTCCAGCGGCTGGGCGGCAACGGCCTCGGCCACCAGCGCGGGGACGTCGAGATCCAGTTCGCATTCCACCAGGATTCTGAGCACGCCCAGCGCGGCGCGGCGAATGGCGAAAGGATCGCGGTTGCCGGTCGGCCGTTGCCCGATGACGAATATGCCCGCGATGGTGTCCAGCTTGTCCGCCAGGGCGAGCACCTGTCCGGTGGGCGTCGTCGGCAGGCGATCGCCCGCGAAGCGCGGCAGGTACTGCTCCTCGATAGCCGCCGCGACGTCGGCGGGGGCGCCGTCGGCCGCCGCGTAGTAACGGCCGATAATGCCCTGCAACTCCGGAAACTCGCCCACGATGGACGTGACGAGATCGCACTTCGCCAGCCGCGCCGCCTGCTCCACGGCTTCCCGGTCGGTGCCGAGCAGTCCGGCGATCCCCGCGGCGAGCGTCGCCACGCGGCGGCTCTTGGCGCCGATGCTCCCGAGCTTGTTCTGGAACACCACGCTGTCGAGCAACGCGGTCCGCGCGGCGAGCGGCGAGCGCCGGTCCTGGTCCCAGAAGAAGGCCGCGTCGGCGAGTCGCGGACGCACCACGCGCTCGTTTCCCTGTCGGACTACGTCCGGATCCGGGCTGTCGATATTACTGATCGTGATGAAGCGCGCGGCAAGCCGGCCGCCGGAATCACGTACCGGGAAGTAACGCTGGTGATCCTGCAGCGTCGCGATCAGCACCTCCTCGGGGAGGTCGAGGAACCGCGCCTCGAATTCCCCGCTGACCGGCACCGGCCACTCGACGAGCGCCGTCACTTCATCCAGCAGGGCGGGATCCAGCACGAGCCTGCCGCCATGTTCGCGGGCCGCGGTCTCGGCCTGGGCGCGAATCCGCTCGCGACGGGCCGCGAAGTCGGCGATGACGAAGGCCTCCTGCTCGAGCCGCTCGGGGTAGTCACCCGGTGCCGCCAGGTCCAGCGGCTGCGGCGCCATGAAACGGTGTCCGCGAGTCGCGCGGCCGGCCGTGACGCCTAGCAGCACGCATGGCACGACCTCCGTCCCCAGCAACATCACCAGCCAGTGCACCGGGCGCACGAACTCGGTCTCGGCGTCGCCCCAGCGCATGCGTCGTGGCACCGGCAACGCCGCCAGTGCATCGCTGACCAGGGCGGGCAGCAGCGTGGCCGCCGCGGCGCCGATCTCGGTCTTGCAGGCATAGACGTAAGTGCCCTTCTCCTCGCTCCGCTCGACCAGCTCATCGACCGGGATGCCGGCCGACGCGGCAAACTTCTCTGCCGCCCTGGTCCAAGCGCCGTCGGCGCGGGCAATGCTCGCGGGTGGCCCGCGCAGCACGACTTCCTGGTCCGCCTGGCGGGTTTCGAGGCGCCGCACTTTCACCGCGAGGCGGCGGGGCGTGGCGAATCCCGCGACCTCGCCGTGCTCCAGCCGCGCTTCCGCCAGGCGTGCGACCAGGCCGTCGCGGAAGGCGGTCGCCAGTACCGCCAGTGCCTTCGGCGGTAGTTCCTCGGTCCCGATCTCGACCAGGAAGTCGGCGCGCTCAGCCATGGGCGGCATCCTTCGCCTGCTGCAGCATCGGGAAGCCGAGCGCCTCGCGACTGGCGTAATAGGTCTCCGCCACGCTGCGCGCCATCGCGCGCACACGGAGGATAAAGCGCTGTCGCTCGGTCACCGAAATGGCCCGGCGGGCATCCAGCAGGTTGAAGACGTGCGAGGCCTTCAGGACCTGCTCGTACGCGGGCAAAGGCAGTCCCCGGGCGAGCAGCGCCGCGCAGGCACGCTCGTGCTCATCGAAATGCCGGAACAGCACCGCGATATCCGCCTGCTCGAAGTTATAGGTGGACATCTCCACCTCGTTCTGGTGATAGACGTCGCCGTAGGAGACGCGCCCCAGCGGTCCGTCCGACCAGCAGAGGTCGAATACGCTGTCTACGCCCTGCAGGTACATTGCGATGCGCTCGAGCCCATAGGTGATCTCACCCGTCACCGGCCGACAGTCGAGCCCGCCGACCTGCTGGAAGTAAGTGAACTGGGTGATCTCCATCCCGTTCAGCCATACCTCCCAGCCGAGTCCCCACGCGCCTAGGGTCGGCGACTCCCAGTTGTCCTCCACGAAGCGAATGTCGTGAACGCGGGGGTCGATCCCCACCGCCCGCAGGGAGTCGAGATAGAGATCCTGGAACTCCAGGGGCGACGGCTTGATGACGACCTGGAACTGGTAGTAATGCTGCAGGCGGAACGGGTTGTCGCCATAGCGCCCGTCGGTGGGCCGGCGGCAGGGCTGCACGTAGGCGGCGCTCCAGGGCTCCGGGCCGATTGCCCTGAGAAAGGTCCCGGGGTGAAACGTCCCCGCGCCGACCTCGAGATCGAGCGGCTGCAGGAGCACGCAGCCCGCGGCGGCCCAGTAGCTCTGCAACTCGAGCAGCAGCGCCTGGAACGTGGCCGGCGCCGGGCCGATTTCCGCGCAACGCATAGCTGTTACCGTGCTTGGAGGGCGCGCAAGTATAACCCAGGCCCGTGGCGGGCCACGGTGGTCTATTCTGGTGCAAGGTGCCGCCCCGACGCACCGGCGTGGTGCGAAAATACGGCCCCGGACGGGATGCGCAGGCCCCGCACGGGCGCGGTCCGGCGCCGCCTCGAGGGCGGGCGGCTGGCATGAATCCTGCAACGCAGCAATACGAACAGTTTCTCGTTTGCCCGCCGAACCCCGGCAGCCAGTCCGGGGAGACGGGCCCCATCGCATCCAGACTCGGAGGAATGACCCGATGAAAGCCAAAGACGTGCTCGAGCTCATGCGTGAGAAGGAGGTCGCCTTCGTGGACCTGCGTTTCACGGACACCAAGGGCAAGGAGCAGCATGTGACCCTTCCGTCCAGCAAGGTCGACGATGACCTCTTCGAGGAGGGCAAGATGTTCGACGGCTCGTCCATCGCGGGATGGAAGAGCATCAATGAGTCCGACATGATCCTGATGCCGGACCCCGCGACGGCGGTGATCGATCCGTTTTCCGAGGACACCACGATCAATATCACCTGCGATGTCGTCGAGCCCTCGACCATGCAGGGCTACGAGCGTGACCCCCGCTCACTCGCGCACCGCGCCGAGGCATTCCTGAAGTCCACGGGGATTGCAGACGTCGCCTATTTCGGCCCGGAGAACGAGTTCTTCATTTTCGATGACGTCCGGTGGGCATCGGAGATGAAGGGTGTTTCCTACCAGGTCGACTCGTCCGAGGCCGGCTGGAACTCGGAGAAGATCTACGCTGACGGCAACTTCGGGCATCGGCCGACCGTAAAGGGCGGCTACTTCCCGGTGCCTCCGGTGGACTCGCTGCACGATATCCGCTCCGCCATGTGCATGGTGCTCGAGGACATGGGGCTCGACCCGGAGGTGCACCACCACGAGGTCGCGACGGCCGGGCAGTGCGAGATCGGCGTGGCATTCGGCTCGCTGGTCAAGAAGGCCGACGAGGTGCAGAAGCTCAAGTATGTCGTGTGGAACGTCGCCCAGGGCTACGGCAAGACCGCGACGTTCATGCCCAAGCCGCTGGTCGGCGACAACGGCAATGGCATGCACGTCCACCAGTCGCTGGCGAAGGACGGCAAGAACATCTTCACAGGGGAAGAGTACGGCGGCCTTTCCGAAACCGCCTTGTACTACATCGGCGGGATCATCAAGCATGCCCGCGCGCTGAACGCCTTTACGAACCCCGCGACGAACAGCTACAAGCGACTCGTCCCGGGCTTCGAGGCCCCGGTCAAGCTGGCGTATTCGGCCCGTAACCGCTCGGCATCCATACGCATCCCGTACATCCCGAATCCGAAGGGGCGGCGCATCGAGGTGCGTTTCCCGGACTCGACCGCGAACCCCTATTTCGCGTTCACTGCGATGATGATGGCCGGGATCGACGGCATTCAGAACAGGATTCATCCGGGCGACCCAATGGACAAGGATCTCTACGACCTGCCCGCAGAGGAATCGAAGGGCATCCCGGAAGTCTGTTATTCGCTCGAGGATGCGCTGAACGCCCTCGACGCGGATCGCGCATTCCTGACTGCGGGCGGCGTCTTCACGGACGACCTGATCGACGCCTACATCAAACTCAAGATGGCCGACGTATTGCGGCTGCGCATGACGACCCATCCCGTTGAATTCGATATGTATTACAGCGTCTGACGAGTCTGGAGGACGCGTTTCGGGTGGCGGGGTGATACCCGCCGCCCGCTTTTTGTCAGCCGGGTGCTCCGGCCGCTATGCTAGGGTCGTGTTCCGCCGCTGGAGTGGCTCCGATGCGCTGGATGTGGATGGCCTTGCTGGTGTTCTGCGCGACGGCCGTCGCCGAGAGCGAGATGTGGCGCTGGGTCGACGAGCGCGGCGTCGTGCATTACTCGGACCGGCCTCATCCGGGGGCCGAGCGCGTAGACGTCGCGCCGGCGCAGTCCTACTCGGCACCAGCGCTGGCGCCGCCGCGCCGGGCCGAGGAGCAGGACCAGTCGGCTGCACCGGCGACACCATACTCCCGCCTGAACATCACATCCCCCGGCGACGGCGAGACGCTATGGAATATCGGCGGGGAGCTGAACGTGCAGGTCGCGGCCGAGCCGGAGCTCCAGGTCGGGCACGAGCTTCACGTTTACCTGGACGGCAAGCGCGTCGAGGGCGTGTCGCAGGGCAGCGGCCAGTTCACGGTCGGCGACGTGTTCCGCGGCGAGCACACGCTGCGCGCGTCGATCGTCGATGACCGGGGCAGCGAACTCATGTCTAGCGCAACGATCGTCTTCTATGTCCACCAGGCGTCGCTCCTCAATCCCAACCGGCCGCAGCGGCCCGGCGCGGGCGGAGGCTGAGACCACGGCGACGCTCCCGCGCGGCGAGTACCTCGAGAACCTCACGACGGGCGTCGTCGTGCTCGGCGGCGCCCTGGAAGTCAGGTACGTCAATCCAGCCGCGGAGCAGTTGCTCGGCGTCAGCCGCCAGCAACTCACCGGGCGCGCGCTGCTGGAAGTCGTGCCGGGCCTTGCGGTGTTGCGGCCGCTCCTCGACAGGGTGCGCGCCACCGGACAGGATTTCTCGCACCGCGAGGTGCTCGTCGCGGCGCCGGCCGAACGCGAGGCGGGAATCGCGCTCGACTGCGCCTTGTCCGGTTCCGAAGGCGCTTCAGGCGGGCGCGAGTTCCTGCTCGAGATCACCGACGCCAGCCGGCGCCTGCGGATCGATCGCGAGAAGGCCCTCCTCGCCCAGCTGGAAGCGAGCCGCAGCATGGTGCGGCAACTTGCGCACGAGTTGCGCAACCCGCTGGGCGGCATCAGGGGAGCCGCCCAGTTGCTCGAGCGTCAACTCGAGTCACCTGCCCAGAAAGACTACACGAGCCTGATCATCCGCGAGGCCGACCGCCTCGTCGGGCTGACTGCCACCCTGCTCGGTCCCGCGCGCGCTGCGACCAGGACATTGCTGAACATCCACGAATTGCTCGAGCACGTCCGGCAGCTGGTCGTCGCGGAAGGCGGGGCGGATATCCACGTCGAGCGAGATTACGATCCCAGCGTGCCGGCGACCCTCCTCGACCGCGACCTTGTCATCCAGGCGATGCTGAATCTCGCTCGCAACGCGCTGAACGCGCTGGAGGGAAGGGGCCGGATCGTGTTCCGCACGCGCGTGGTGACGAACGATACGATCGGCCATCGGCACTGCAGGCTGGTCGCCTGCGTCGAGATCGAGGACGATGGGCCCGGCGTGCCCGAGGAACTCCGCGAGACCCTGTTCTATCCTCTCGTGACCGGGCGAACAGGTGGCAGCGGCCTCGGGCTTGCCGTGGCGCAGGAGTTGTTGAGCAGGCACGACGGCCTGATCGAGTATTCCAGCCGGCCGGGGCGGACGATTTTCAGGATGTTGTTGCCGATCACCGAGGAATCGCCGTGACGCGGGATCCGCTCGAGGTATGGATCGTCGATGACGATGCGGGCATCCGCTGGGTGCTGGAGCGCGCCATGGAGCAGGCCGGGCTCTCGTGCCGCGGCTTCGACAGCGCGCTCCCGGCGCTCGAAGCGCTCGCCCGCGGGCGCCCGCACGTGCTCGTCACCGATATCCGCATGCCCGGCCCGGACGGCCTTGCGCTGCTGGCCCGACTGAAAAGCGACTGGCCGGATTTGCCGGTCATCGTCATTACTGCCCATTCAGACCTCGACAGCGCGGTGGCCGCCTACCAGGGCGGGGCGTTCGAGTACCTGCCGAAACCGTTTGATGTGGACCAGGCGGTGGAGCTGGTCGTGCGTGCCGTGGCGGATCGCCCGGGCACGCCGGAGGAGCGGCACGGCCCGCCGCTGCCCAGCCTGATCGGCCAGGCCGCGGCGATGCAGGACGTATTCCGCGCCATCGGCCGGCTGTCGACATCGAGCATGACGGTCCTGGTGACGGGCGAATCCGGGACCGGCAAGGAACTGGTGGCGCGTGCCCTGCACCAGCACAGCCCGCGGGCCGGGAGACCCTTCGTCGCACTGAACACCGCGGCGATCCCCTCCGAGCTGCTGGAATCCGAACTCTTCGGCCACGAGAAGGGGGCCTTCACCGGCGCGGATTCGCGCCGCGCGGGACGCTTCGAACAGGCGGACGGCGGCACCTTGTTCCTCGACGAGATCGGCGACATGTCGGCCGCGCTGCAGACCCGGTTGCTGCGCGTCCTCGCGGAGGGGGAGTTCTACCGCGTGGGTGGCCAGGTGCCGGTGCGCGTCGACGTGCGGGTCATCGCGGCCACGAACCAGGACCTGGCCAGGGGCGTCGAGGAAGGCCGCTTTCGCGAGGACCTGTTTCACCGCCTCAACGTCATGCGCATTCGCATCCCGCCGCTGCGTGAGCGCAGCGAGGACATCCCGCTGCTGCTTGATCATTACCTGCGCAAGGCCGCGGACGAGCTGACCGTGCCGGCGAAGACGCTGTCGCCGGAAGTGCTCGCGCGACTCTGCGCCCTCGACTGGCCGGGCAATGTGCGCCAGCTCGTCAACACCTGTCGCCGGCTGACGGTGGTCGCGCCCGGGCGGGAGGTCCGGTCGTCAGACCTGCCGGCCGAGTTCGGCGATGCCGAGCCCGCGCCCCGCGCGCAGAGGTGGCCCGACGGTGTGGCCGCCTGGGCCGAGCGGCACCTCGACGCCGGCGGCGGGCCGCTGCTGGACGAGGCGCTGCCGGAATTTGAGCGCGCGCTCATCCGCGTCGCGCTCGCACGCTCAGGCGGGCGCAGGCAGGATGCCGCCCGCTTGCTCGGCTGGGGCCGTAACACGCTCGCGCGCAAGATCCGCGATCTCGGCCTTGATTCCTGAAAAGCTTCGCGCGCGGTTCCGCGCGAGAATTCTTATTTTCGCTTCATGATCGAGCGCCAGCCCCCGCTGTAGCTAGGGCGCGGCGCGAGGGCCGTGGCGTCGAAGTCCTCGTGCGCCATCTTGATGTCGCTGATCGAGTACTGGGCCTCGGGGTCGGCCTCGAGAATCGTCTGCAGCAACTCGGGGATTCGCTTGCGGCGGGTCACGGTGATAACCAGGTCGACGGACGAACCCCGCCCCATGTCGGCATCCACGTCGATGGCCTGGAAGCCGCGCTCGCGCAGGAGGCGCGCGAGGCCGCCATCGGGGCGGAAAGAGATCGCGCTCACCATCTCGCGGCCGATGGCGAGCTTCGACTCCATCCAGATCCCGATGTAGTTGCCAGCTCCGAAGCCGCCCGCGTAGGCGACGATCAGGTACCAGGCGTCGAGGTTCTGCAGCACCTGCCCGGCGGCAAGCACCCAGATGACGATCTCGCAGAACCCGATCACCGCGGCCAGCAGTCGACGCCCCCGCAAGACCACGATGGTGCGCACCGTACCGAGCGAGACATCCATGATGCGGGCGAAGAAGATGGCCAGCGTCAGCACGACCGGGTGCAATTCGGCAATCATATTCATCGCGGGCTCCAGCCGGGCTAGGCGATGCTGGCGGCACGGGGCGGGGATACGTCCCCGGGGAGCCGCAAGGTGCCGACCAGCTCCCGCACCGAGCGGAGGCCGTGGCGCGCGAGATACTCGCGGATGCCGTCATTGATCCTGCGGCACACCAGCGGGTCATAGAAAAGCGCCGTGCCGATCCCCACCGCCGCGGCGCCGGCGACGATGAACTCGAGCGCATCGCGCGCGCTGACAATGCCGCCCTGGCCGATGATCGGCACGCCATGGCGCTTGGCGACCTGGTAAACCTGGTGAACCTTCAGCAAGGCAATCGGCTTGATCGCCGGCCCCGACAGGCCGCCCTGCACATTGCCGATTACCGGTTCGCGGCGTTCCGCATCCACTGCCATGCCCATCACGGTGTTGATGACCGCGAAGCCGTCCGTGCCGGCCTCGATACAGCGGCGCGCATTTTCCTGGATGTCGGTCTGGTTGGGCGAGAGTTTCGTTATCAGCGGCTTCGAGGTCACGCGGCGGCAGGCCTCGACGACCTTGGCGGACATGTCCGGATAGTTGCCGAACGCTACGCCGCCTTCCTTGATGTTCGGGCAGGAGATGTTGATCTCGATGCCGTCGATCGGCGAGTCATCGAACAGCCGCGTCACCTCGACGTATTCCTCGATCGTCGAGCCGCTGACGTTCGCAAGGAAGCGGGTCTCCGAGAAATCGAGCGTCGGCAGGATGTCGCGTACCACCGACGTGGCGCCCGGGTTCTGCAGCCCGATTGCGTTCAGCATGCCGGACGGTGTTTCGTAAACCCGGTGCGGCGGATTGCCGAGTCGCGGCACGCCGGTCGTGCCCTTCAGCACGATTGCGCCTGCGTCCCGGTTGGAGAAGCCGGCAACGCGCGTATATTCTTCGCCGAACCCCACGCAGCCGGACAGCAGCACGATGGGCGAGGCGAAGTGCATGCTGCAGAAGTCCAGCGCGAGGGAATCCGTGTCGGTGGTCGTCATGCCTGCTCCCGTCAGCTGAAATGTTCCACGTGATCCTCTGGCAACCCGAGATCCCGCCAAACACGGGGAATATCATACGCCTGTGCGCGAATACCGGTGCCACGTTGTCACTGGTGGGACCGCTCGGGTTTACGCTGGACGAGCCGCGCCTGCGGCGGGCCGGGCTCGATTATCACGAGTTTGCGACCGTCCGCGAGTTTCCCGACCTCGACGCCTGCCTCGCAGCGCTCGGCCGGCCGCGGCTCTGGGCGTTCTCGGCACGCGGGCCGCGCAGCTTTTCCACCGTGGCCTATGCTCCGGCGGATGCGCTGCTGTTCGGACCGGAGACCCGCGGCCTGCCGGCGGAGGTGACCACGCGTGTTCCCGCGGAACGATGCCTGTCGATCCCGATGCGGCCCGGCAACAGGAGCCTGAATCTCTCGAATGCGGTGGCAGTGGCGGTCTATGAAGCCTGGCGGCAACAGGGGTACGCGGGCGTCGAACGCGGTGTCAGCCCCCCGGGGCAAACTCCGACTTGAGCTCGCGTTTCATCAGCGCGACCACCGCTTCCTGCGGTTCCGCGCCCTGGTAGAGAATCCTGTAGATCTGCTGGCAGATCGGCATTTCGACTTCGGCCTTCTGCGCGACGCGATGCACTGCTTCGGCGGCGAGCACCCCCTCGACCACCTGCCCGATTTCCTGTTCGGCCTGCTTGAGGGTCTTGCCGGCCGCAAGCGCGAGGCCCATGCGTCGGTTGCGCGACTGGTCGTCGGTGCAGGTCAGCACGAGATCGCCCATCCCGGCGAGGCCCATAAACGTGGCCGGCTGGGCGCCGAGGGCGATGCCGAGACGGGTCATCTCGACCAAGCCACGCGTGATCAGCGCGACGCGCGTATTGGCGCCGAAGCCCAGGCCGTCGCAGATGCCGGCGCCGATCGCGAGCACGTTTTTGACGGCGCCGCCGACCTCGACGCCGACGATGTCGGTGGAGGTGTAGGCGCGGAACGCATCCCCCGAAAGATGTTCGGCGAGCTCCCGGGCGTAGTCCTCGTCGCTCGCCGCCACGGTCATGGCGGTCGGCAGGCCCATCCCGACCTCGCGGGCGAAGGTCGGGCCGGACAGTACCGCCATCGCCTTGCCCGCACCGAGCACTTCGCGAGCGACCTGGTGAGGCAGCATGCCGGTCTCCAGCTCGAAACCCTTGGTGGCCCAGGCAAGGCGCGTGTCGGCGCGCACCAGCGGCTTCATCATGGTCAGCACGGAGCGAAACGCATGGCTCGGCACCGCGACGACCACCACGGGCGCTGCGGCCAGGACGCCCGCCAGGTCCGGCTCGGCGCGGAGATTGTCCGGAAATCTTGCCCCCGGCAGAAAACGAGCGTTCTCGCGCGCCCGCTGAATGCCCTCCGGGTCGTCCTCGGCGCGGCCCCAGAGCAGCGTGGGCCTGCCGCTGCGGGCAAACTGAATGGCGAGCGCAGTGCCCCAGGACCCGGCGCCTATGACGGCGATCTCCTCGTCGGCCGCTGCACCGCTCATGCGTGTGCTACTGCGTAGTCTCGGGCGCCTGCCCGGCGGCAGCGGCCTGGGCGGACCGGTCCGCCTGCTGCCGCATCGCCTCGGCGGCGATCGCGTCGAAGTTGACGGGCTGGAGTTGCAGCGCGGGGAACCCGCCCTTGCCGGACAGGTCCGCCACGACCTCACGGGCGTACGGGTACAGTTGCTGCGGGCAGAAAACCATCAGCGCACGCTGCAGATCGGCGGGCTCCAGTCCCTGGAAGAGGAAAATGCCGGCCTGCTGGATCTCGATCAGGAACGCGGTCTTGTCGCCCTGCTTGGCTTCCGTGGTCACGCTGAGGACCGCCTCGTATGTGCCCTCGCCGAGATCGTTGGTCGCGGTGTTGAGGTTGAGCTGTACCGTCGGGCGCCACTCGCCCGTGAACACCGCGGGACTGTTTGGCGCCTCGAAGGAGCTGTCCTTAAGATAAACGCGCTGCAGCGCTACGGTGACGCGATTGGCGTCGATGCCATCGGGTTTCTGGTCGGCCATTGTTGCTCCTTCGTCAAGAGTGAAGTGTTTCGTTCGTCGTGCGACTGCTGTCAGGTCTCTTTCTTGCGGCTCTTGCGGCCCGCAAACACCGGCAGATTCTCGCCGCGCCAGGCGACCAGCCCGCCGCGCAGGCTCTTGACGCCCGTGAACCCGCGCTGTTTGAGCTTTTCGACAGCCTTGATCGAAGTCGCGCCGTTCTCACAGTAGATGAGTATGCCGCGCTCCTTGAGCTTCTCGAGGATCTGCATGTGCTGCTCGAAATCCGCCAGCGGGATGTTGCGGGCGTCCAGGAGATGCCCCTTTTCGAACTGTGCGGATGCACGTATATCGACCGGCTGGGCGCCGTTGTTGATCATCGCGACGGCCTCCGCGGGGGAGATGTCGACGCCCTTGCGCCGCGCGATCCGCATCTCGTAGACGAAGACAATGGCGAACAGCGCCAGCATTCCACCAAACAGGAACGGGTGGTGGCCGGCATACTCGATTATGGATTGCATTGGGCCTCAGTCCGCGGACGCAAGCCGATAATTATACCTGTTTGGCAGCGCGGTCTTGCCGGTTTTGTGCCATCCCCTACACTCGGCGCACCGTGAAAGCAGCGAATTTCATCAGCCTGGTCGTCGTTGTCGCCACGCTGGCCGGCGGCCACGCGGGCGCGGTGGAGGCGGAGAACGCTGCAGCCCAACGGCAGCTCGAGGCTCTGAAGGCGCGGATTTCCTCGATCGAACAGGCGCACCGGCGTGCCGCCCGCGCGCGTGACCGTGAATCCCAGGCATTGCGGGAAGTAGAGACCGCAGTGGCCCGCGAGGCGCGCGCCCTCGAGGAAACCCGGCGGGAACGGCTTGCGGTCGTGGCGCGCAGGGACGAGCTTGTGGCGCGCCGGGCCGAGCTGGCCGTCGGGCTCGAAGCCGACACGGCGGCCCTGGCCGCGGAACTGCGCGCCGCCTGGATGGCCGGCGGCGAGCCGCGCCTCAAGCTGATGCTCAGCCAGCGCGATCCCACCGAGCTTGGCCGGATGCTCGCATGGTACGGCTATGTCGCACGCGAGCGCGCCGGCCGGGTCGAGCACCTGCGCGAGCGGCTCGCCGAGGTGGCCGCTGTCGGCCGGCAGCTGGAAGCCGAGCGCGAGCGGCTGCAGGCGGCGGAGGCGCGCCAGGCCGAGGCCGTCGCCGAGCTGGACCAGGCGCGAGCGGCCCGGGCCAGGGCGGTCGCCGAACTCGACGCCGACCTGGTGAGGCGTGACCAGGAAGCGGAACGGTTGCGCCAGGAAGCCGCGGCGCTCGAGGAGTTGATTGAGGCGCTGCGCGTCGCCGTAGCGGACATGCCCATCGCGGAGGCCACGCCGTTCGCCGCGCAGCGAGGGCGCCTGGCCTGGCCGGTGCGCGGCGTACTGGCACGCGATTTCGGCGCACGCCGCGGCGGGGGCCCGCGCTCAAATGGCGTGCTGATCGCCGCGGAACGCGGCACGGACGTCAGGGCGGTGTGGCACGGGCGGGTGGCCTATGCGGACTGGCTGCCCGGCCTCGGCCTGCTGCTGGTCCTTGAGCACGGCGACGATTACATGAGCCTCTATGCCCACAACGAGGTCCTTTTCAGTGCGGTCGGGGATTGGATTTCGGCGGGCCAGGTCATCGGCCGCGTGGGCGACAGCGGCGGCCGGGACAAGTCGGGCCTCTACTTCGAGATTCGTAGCGGGACGCAGCCCCAGAATCCCACGCCGTGGTTCTACGGGCAGCTTACAGGCAATTAAAACAATTACATACAGAAATCACGCATACAAAATACAGAACCGGCCGAGGGCCTTGGCCGCGCCGGATCCCGGGCCGCGCGCAGCGCGACGCAGATCTGCGCGACGATCTGCCGCCGCGAACATTGTTTTCTGTTATTTTCCACCGCTGGCAACAGTGCGAGCGGCGCGATGAAGCGAATGTTATTCCGCGGATTTCTGGCCGTCTGGCTCGGCCTCGTGCTGGGCGTATCCATCACGCTGGCGCCGAGCGTGCTGGCGGAGAAGCGTCCCGAGACGGATTCCCTGCCATGGGAAGAGGCCCGCCTGCTCGCCGAGGTCATCGAGCGCGTGAAGCGCGATTACGTCGACCTCGTGGATGACGAGGAGCTCATCACGGCCGCGATCCGCGGCATCATCGCCGACCTCGATCCACATTCAGCCTTCCTGGACCCGGCGGAGTTCCAGGACATTCGCGTGAGTACCAGCGGCAGGTACTTCGGCGTCGGCATCGAGGTGGGGTTAGACGACGGCCGGATCATCGTCGTCTCACCGGTCGACGGCAGTCCCGCGGCCAGGGCCGGCATCCTGGCGGGCGACATCATCCTGTCCGTGGACGGCATGCCCGTAGGCGCAGATGACCTGGACGGCACGGCGGGTCGCATGCGGGGTCCCGTGGGCACCCGCGTAGTTCTCGGCCTCCGGCGCGCCGGCACCGAAGAACCCCTGATCGTCGAACTCCATCGGGGCCAGATCGAAGTGCAAAGCGTCCGCGGCGAGCTCCTGGAAGCTGGTGATGCCTACGTCCGGGTCAGCCATTTCACCGATGCCACGCCTCATGACCTGCGCAAGGCCCTGCGCGACCTGGAGCTCCAGGCGGGACGGCCGCTTTCCGGCCTGGTGCTGGACCTGCGCAGCAATCCCGGCGGTGTTCTGGATGCAGCCGTCGCCGTCGCCGACGCGTTCCTCGACAGCGGGCTGATCGTGTCGGCAGAGGGACGCATGACGGACGCTCGCTTCAGAATCAACGCGACGCCCGGCGACCTGCTGAACGGCGCGCCGCTGACCGTCCTCGTGGACAGGGGATCCGCATCTGCAGCCGAGATCGTGGCCGGGGCGCTCAAGGATCACAGGCGCGCAACGATCATCGGGACGCCGACCTACGGCAAGGGGTCGGTGCAGACGATCATGCCCCTGTCGGAGGGGAACGCGATCAAGCTGACCACCTCGCGGTATTTCACGCCGTCGGGCATGTCCATCCACGCCCGCGGCGTCACGCCCGACGTCGTGGTGGAGGCCGCCGGGCCGGGCGAAGAAGATGCCCAGCTCGCTTCGGCCCTGGCGGCTCTGCTTGGCCGGCGCGTCGTGCTGCGCACTGAAATCGTCACGGCCGAGCAACACGGCGACTGACGTCGCCATGTCGCGCGTGCTCGTTCCACTGGCGGAGGGGTTCGAAGAGATCGAGGCCGTAACGGTGATCGACCTGTTGCGGCGGGCCGGCATCGAGGTGATTGCGGCGGGGCTCGCACCGGGCGCAGTGACTGGCTCGCACGGCATCACGATCACGCCCGACAACGAACTTGACGAGGTCCTCGGCCAATCCTTCGACATGGTGGTCCTGCCCGGCGGCATGCCCGGCGCAACACACCTTGCAGCCGATGCCCGGCTGTTGGCCCTGCTTCGCCGCCAGGTCGAGGGTGGCGGGCTTACGGCTGCCATCTGCGCGGCGCCGGCAGTGCTGGCGAAAGCAGGCCTGTTGGCCGGCAAGCGCGCCACCAGCTTCCCCGGATTCCTGACCGAGATCAGCGCGCCCGGCACCCTGGTGCTGGATGATGCTGTCGTGGAAGACGACAAGATGATCACTTCCCGAGGCCCGGGCACGGCCATGGATTTCGCACTTGCCCTGATCGAGCGCCTGCGGGGCATGCCGGCGCGGCGAGCCGTCGAGGCCCCGTTGCAGCGACCTCGCCTGCCGGGCGCGAGTTGAGCGCGCCGTGCTGCCGCAACTCAAGGACTTCTCCAGGGATCTCGACGCCGACGTCGATCAGGCGGAGCTGCGCGGCCTGGCGAGAAACTCCGCCGACGGCGCGTTGCTGCTGTTGGTGCTATCGGGCCTGTATCTGCTTACGCCCGGCAGCGAGCTGTTGCGGCCGATCCTCGTGGTGGTCGCTTTCGCGTTGTTCACTCTTTTTTCCCTGGTGCTGCGTTTCGTACCCGGATTCCGCCGCGAAACCCGCCTGAAGATCAGCCTCGAACTCGTCGCGATGATCGCGTTCACGTCCGCGTTTCTATACTCCGTCGAGACGCGAGCCAGCCTCCTGCTGATCCTGTACCTGCTGCCGGTGATCATCAGCGCGCTCACCCTGGGCCGCTGGGCCACGCTGGTCGTGACAGTGTTGAGCGTGGCGGGCTTCCTGCTTGCGGCGGTGCTGCGCGATCCGGCTTCCATCCCGGCAGGGCGCGAAGTCGTCGAGCTCGGCATCGCCCTGGCGCCATTTCTGCTGGTCGCCTATATCACGGCGCTGCTCGCCCACGAGATCACGACTGCGAAACAGCATATTCGCGTCCTGTCGGAAACGGATGAGCTGACCGGCCTGGCGAATCTGAGGGCATTCTCGCGGCTGCAGCGGCAGGAACACGAGCGCGCCGTGCGCCACGAGAGGATGTATTCCGTCCTGGCCATGGACCTGAACGGACTCAAGCAGATCAACGACGCTTTCGGGCATCACATCGGTGATCGCGCGATCATTCTTTTTGCGAATGTCATCGCACGCCTCACGCGCACGACGGACGCCGCCGCCAGGCTAGGCGGAGACGAGTTCGTCGCGTTGTTGTCCGAGACGGATGCCGAGCAGGCCGCGCGTGTCATGCACCGCATCCGCTCGGCCACCGAGCGGAGTACCTTTGACGTCGGTGGCCGGATCGTCAGGTTGTCGGTAAGCATTGGCGCCGCGACTTTCGACGGCGGGACGGAGACTCCGCACGAACTCATCGCCGCCGCGGACCAGGCGATGTACAGGGACAAGCAGGCACGCAGAAATGCGCCTGCCACAAGCGACTTTCCCCGGGCCGAAGTGGTCTAGTCAGTCGCGTCGGCAAGAACGGGATCAAGGAGAACAACGATGACAGGGGCGCTGATGCTGGCCTGGCTGCACTACCTGGCGATGATGTTTCTTGCGGCCGCGCTGATCGCGGAGCACCTCATGTTTTCGCCGCGGCCGAGCCTCGAGATCGCGCGCAAGCTCGTTGTCGTCGACGTGATCTACGGCGCATCTCTGCTGGTGGTGCTGTTGACCGGGCTCGGCAGGCTCTTTCATGGCGGCAAGGGCGTGCTGTTCTACATGCAGAATGCCGCTTATCACACGAAATTCACCTTGTTCCTCATCATGGCCGCAGTGTGGATCTACCCGGCGATCAAGTTCTTCGGCTGGCGGCGCACCCTGAAGGGCGGCGGCACGCCTTCAATGAGCGATGCCGCGGCACGACGCGTGCTGATGGCGATCCGCATCCAGCTGTTGCTGCTCGTGTTCATTCCTCTGCTGGCGGCCATGATGGCGCGGGGTGTCTGGTCCTGAGCCGAATGAAGAAGCGAGCCATTGACACCGACCGCCGGGACAGCGGCCCGGCGCTCTGCCCGGTTCACGGTGAAAGCGCGCTTTATGCGCCGCCGCCGGGCCGCCCCGCGAACTGGTATAGCGCGAAGGGCCGACTCAAGCGCAAGGCCTACGAGAGCGAGCTCGCGCGGCTGCAGATCGAACTGGTCAAGCTGCAGGAATGGGTACGCCACCAGAAGCTGAAGGTCGTGGTGATCTTCGAGGGCCGCGATGCCGCCGGCAAGGGCGGCGCCATCAAGCGCATCACGGACAAGCTCAATCCGCGCGTCTGCCGGATCGCAGCACTGCCCATTCCGACCGAGCGCGAGCGACGGCAGTGGTACTTCCAGCGCTATGTCGCCCACCTGCCGACCGAAGGGGAGATCGTCCTGTTCGATCGCAGCTGGTATAACCGCGCGCTGGTCGAAAGGGTGATGGGCTTTTGCGACAATGAAGAATATCTGGAGTTTGCGCGCGCGGTGCCGGAGTTCGAGCGCATGCTGGTGCGCTCCGGCACGCTGCTGATCAAGTACTGGTTTTCCATCAGCGACGAGGAGCAGGAGCGGCGCTTCCAGGCCCGCATTCACAACCCCGAGAAACGCTGGAAGCTGTCGCCCATGGACCTTGAATCCCGCCGCCTGTTTCGCGAGTACTCTCATGCCAAGGACGACATGCTCGAGTTCTCCGACATCCCGGAGGCGCCATGGTGGATGATTCCCGCCGACGACAAACGGCGGGCGCGGCTGAATTGCATCGCGCACCTTTTGTCGGCGATCCCGTACGAGGACGTCATGCCCGATCCGCCGTCCCTGCCGCCGCGCGACGACAGCCACCACTATGAGCGGCCGCCGATCGGGGAACTGAATTTTGTGTCGATCGTCTACTGAGGGCGCGTCGGCAAGAGAATATGAACGGCAAGTAGTGAGGGAAACGTTATGACGAGCGAGGGTTACCACGAGCCGGTCGAGGAGATGTCCGACGAGGTACGGGACATGCATCGCGCGATCATTTCGCTGATGGAGGAACTCGAGGCCGTGGACTGGTACAACCAGCGCGCCGAGGCGTGCAAGGACCCGGAGCTGAAGGAAATCCTCGCGCACAACCGCGACGAGGAAAAAGAACATGCCGCGATGGTGCTGGAGTGGATCAGGCGGCGAGATCCATCGTTTTCCGGGGAATTGAAAAAGTCGCTTTTCACGACCGGAGCCATCGGTCATCACGACGACCACGATCACTGACGCGTCCCGGCAGGAGGATGCGAGGCGCCGCGCGCGCCTGCTGAAAATTGCGACTACGGCGTCGGTTGCGACGGCCTCCCTGCTGGTGGCGGCCAAGCTGGCCGTGTGGCTCCTGACGGGCTCCGTCAGCCTGCTCGCATCGCTGGTGGACTCCATCATGGACGTGATGGCCTCGGGCGTGAACCTGCTGGCCGTCCGCTGGGCACTCGCGCCGCCGGACGAGGAACATCGCTTCGGTCACGGCAAGGCCGAGTCGCTCGCCGGCCTCGGCCAGGCGGCGTTCATCGCGGGCTCGGCGCTGTTCCTCATGTTCCAGGCGGCAGATCGGTTCGTCAACCCGCGGCCCCTGGAGCACCTCGGGATCGGCATTGCGGTGATGCTGTTCTCGATGGTCGCCACCGTGCTGCTCATCGGCCTGCAACGCTTCGTCATCGCCCGCACGGGATCCGTTGCCATCCGTGCCGATTCGCTGCACTACGTCTCCGACCTGCTGACCAATGCGGGCATCCTTGTTGCTTTGGGCCTGGCGCTGGGCGGCTGGTTGTGGGCCGACGCCGTGATCGGCCTGGCCGTCGCGGTGTACATCTTCTGGAGCGCGCTGCGCATCGGGATCGATGCCGTCCAAATGCTGATGGACCGGGAGTTGCCGGAGGGCGAGCAGGCGCAGATCCTGGCGATCGCGACGCGCCTGCCCGAAGTCGTGGGGGCGCACGATCTGCGCACTCGCCAGGCCGGGCCGGTGCGCTTCATCCAGCTCCACCTGGAATTGCCCGCGGAGCAGCCGCTGCGGCTTGCACACGCGATCTCCGAGCGCGTGGCGGCGGAACTGCGTGCGGCGTTTCCGGGGGCAGACGTGATCATCCACCAGGATCCCGCCATGGAGGACGATCCCGCCGACAGCAATTCACGCTAGAATAGCGGCCCGATACAGCTGCGACACAGACTTGTCTGACAAGCCCGCGCGCCACGAAAGCGTATTGCTTTCGATCGGCGTTAACATCGTGATTCCGGCCGTTATCCTGATGAAGCTGTCGGGAGACAACGCGCTGGGCCCGGCCGGCGGGCTCGTCATCGCGCTGCTCTTTCCGCTGACTTACGGGCTCGTCGATTTTGCCCGTCGGCGCGAGTTCAACATCGTCTCGATCATCGGCTTCGTCAGCGTGCTGCTCACGGGCGGAATCGGGCTGATGCAGCTGCACCCGAAGTGGATCGCCGTCAAGGAAGCCGCGGTGCCGGCCGTGATCGGGATCGCGGTCGTGCTGTCGCTGCGGACGCGGTTCCCGATCGTGCGGACTTTTCTTTACAATGACAAGATAATCCGGGTCCGGGAAGTGGACGCGGCCCTGGAACGAAACGGCAATCGCACGGCCTTCGAACGCACGCTGGTCAACGCCTCGTGGATGCTGGCCGCCTCATTCTTCCTGTCTGCCTGCCTGAATTTCGTCCTGGCCAAGCTGATCGTCAGGAGCCAGCCGGGCACGACGGCCTTCAACGAGGAGCTGGGCCGGATGACCGCCCTGTCGTACCCTGTGATCGTAGTTCCTTCCATGATCATCATGGTCGCGGCGCTGTGGTACCTGTTCCACCGCATCAAGCGGCTTACGGACCTCGACCTGGAACAGATCCTGAAGACTTGAGGAGGCTCGAATGAACGGATTTCTCGTGCGCATGCTGATCACCGCTCTCTCGCTGTGGCTCGCGGCGCTGGTCGTGCCCGGGATGCGTCTCGAGGGCGTACTCACGGTGGTGGGCGCGGCGCTGGTGCTCGGTATCGTCAACGCCTTCGTCCGCCCGGTCGTAATCCTGCTGACCCTGCCACTGACGATCCTGACGCTCGGGCTGTTCCTGCTGGTCGTGAACGCGTTGATGCTGGGACTGGTGTCGGTGCTGTTCGAGGGATTCACGCTCGGCGGCTTCTGGAGTGCGATCTTCGGCGCCATCTTCGTCAGCTTCTTCGGCTGGCTCGCCTCCGCCTTCATCGGCAAGAACGGCCGCTACGAAGTCATGGTCATCCGTCGGGATTGATGAGGATGGGGGATGGGGACACTGCTTTAAAGCAGTGTCCCCTTATTCAGCGCCGCCCGATGGCCCGGGCGCTGATGCTCACCCAGGCCACGCTGACCAGGATCACCGCCATTCCGGCGAGCTGCACGCCGGTCAGCGATTCATCGAGCACCCACCAGCCGAGCAATGTGGCGATCGCCGGGTTGACATAGGCCACTGTGCCGAGACGCGCCGGCGTGGTCTGGTTGATCAGCCACATGTACGTGGCGTAGGCCAGGCAGGATCCGAACACCGTCAGGTAAAGCAGTCCGCCGATGCCGGCGAGCGTCCAGGTCCAGCGGGCCGCCTCGCCCGCGGCGAGCCCGGTAAGCGTCAGGATGCCGCCCCCGATGAGCATCTGGCAGGCGACGAACATCAGCGGCTTGACCGTGACGATCGCGTTGCGGCTGTACATGACGCCCCAGGACCAGGCGAGGGTTGACATCACGATGGCCGCCTTCGGCCACAGCAGGTCGCCACCCGGCACCTCTCCGGGCGCGCCTTCCGGCCACACCATCAGCCCGGTACCGACGAGCCCGGCGAACAGGCCGAGCTTGGTCGCCGCGCTCAGCGGCACGCCGCGCCGACCGAAGGTCCCGAACCAGGCTGTGAAGAGGGCCGAGCTGGCAATGATCAGGGCCGCCTGGTTGGATGGGACCCATTGCTCCGCCCAGGTCACGACGCCGTTGCCGAGGACGATGAACGCCACCGCAAGGATTGCCGTGGTACCCCACTCCGCCGCCGCGCGCGGCGGTGACTGGCCGCGGGCCAGCGCCAGCGCACCGAGGGCCAGCCCGGCGGTGATGAAGCGGACCCCCGCCAGCATGGCCGGGGGAAGGTCCTGGACGGCGATGCGGATCGCGAGATAGGTCGAGCCCCACACGACGTAGACAACGGCGAATGCCGCCATCAGCGCGAGCCTGGTCGGCGGTGCGCTGTCCATCTAGGGTCCCGACTTCATCACCAGCCGCAAGTGCGACCCTCGTTGCGGGTCTCGAGCCAGCTCATCAACGGCTGGAAGTAATCGATGATCGCCGAGGCATCCATCTCCCGCGAGCCGGTAATCTGCTCGAGCGCGTCCGGCCACGGCTTGCTTGCCCCGAGTTCGAGCATCGAGATCAGCCGCGCCCCGGCCTTCTCGCTGCCGTAGATCGAGCATTCGTGCAGCGGCCCGGTGTGTCCGGCGGCCTCGCAGAGCGCGCGGTGGAACTGGAATTGCAGAATGTGGGCGAGAAAATAACGAGTGTAGGGCGTATTGTCCGGGATATGGAACTTCGCACCGGGGTCGAATGACGACTCGTCACGCGCCACGGCCGGCGCGATCCCCTGGTAGCCGGTGCGGAGTTTCCACCATGCGGCATTGTAGTCCCCAGGCGACGTCTTGCCGGCGAACACGTCCCAGCGCCACTGGTCGATGAGTTTCCCGAACGGCAGAAACGCGATCTTGTCCATGGCCAGCCTCATCTGCAGGTTGAGCGTGGCCTCCGGGCTCTGCTCCACCTCGCCGATCAGGCCGATCTCACGCAGGTAGGCCGGCGTCATCGACAGCTCGAGCGTGTCACCAATGCCCTCGTGGAAGCCGTCATGCGCGCCGTCCTGGTACAACGGCGGCAGGTGCTTGTAGAGCATGTAGTAATAGATGTGGCCGAGCTCGTGATGGAGCGTCGTCAGGTGCCTGGCAGTCGGCTCGACGCACTGCTTGATGCGGACGTCATCCGCGCCATCCATCGGCCACGCACTCGCATGGCACACGACGTCCCGGTCGCGCGGCTGTTTCAACAGGGACCGTTCCCAGAACGAATCGGGCAATGCCGGCATGCCGAGCGAAACGAAGAAGTTCTCGGCCACGCGGGCCATCTTGACCTCGTCCCATTTCTTCTCCTCCAGCGCATTGCCGACGTCGAATTGCGCGACGCCGGGGACAGGCTCGACGAGGTCGTAAAGGGTGCCCCACTGCTGCGCCCAGATGTTGCCGAGGAGATGCGCGGGGATCGGCCCGTCCCGCGCTACCTTGTCATCCCCATAGTGGTCCGCGAGCTTGTCGCGGACATAGCAATGCAGCTGCTCATAGAGCGGCTTTACCTGCGTCCACAGGCGCTCCGATTCCGTCTCGAACTCCGCCGGCGACATGTCGTAGCCTGACTTCCACAGTTCTCCCAGGTTCGTGAAACCGATCTCTCCGGCCCCCTCGTTCGCGAGTTCGACGAAGCGCTCGTACATCGGCCGCATCGGCCGGGCAGTATCGTGCCAGCCGAGCCATACCGCGAGCAGGCGGTCGTAATCACGATTTTCGGCCATGAACCGGATGATGTCCGTTTCGCCGAGGCACTCTTCGCCCTCGGGGCAGTACTTGGCGGAGCCGTACATGCCTTCCATGTCGGTGGCAATCGTCGCCAGCTCGGCGCGCTTGGCAGAGTCGTCCGGTGCAGGCAACGACGTCCCACGGCGCAACAACTCGAGCTGTCGCGCGGTGTCCGGGTCGAGGTCCTGGCCAATGTAGCGGGTCGACTCGGCGATCGCGCGACTGTTGAAGGCGAGGATTTTCTCGCTCGCCTTCGCCGCCAGGAAATTCGTATCGGGCGTGATGTAGGTGGCCTGCACCCAGAATGCTTTCGCGACTTCGACGCGCAGTTCGGCAATCTCGGCGTTGATGCGCGCAATGAATTCCTGTGCCGTCTCTTCTTCGGCAGCCGGCGAGTCGACGGCGAAAGCCTGGTCGCTGACGGCAAGGCCGAGCACCAGCGTGACGAGGAGCGACGCGACATGGCGCCGCGGGTGTTTGTTGGTCATCGCATGACATCCCGATCAGTTTGAGGAAGGCAGCGCAGGGCACAGCCGGCATTGTACTTCGCACGAGGGAGCGCGCCAGCGGCCGGGCCCGGCCGCTATAATGCCGCAGCTTCCGGCCTGGCCGCCGGCGCGGTGCTGGCCGGCGTGCTCCTTTATGCCGGACTCGCGATCGAACCAGGAGAGGGCAACAATATGCAGATCGGTGGATTCGTGCGGGCTATTCTGATGGCCGCGGTGACAGTCCTGGTGGCGTCCTGCGCCACGCCGCGCAGCGAGCCGGCCGAAACCCCGCCCGCCGGAGCGCAGGACGGTGCCGCGGAGCCGGTGTTCGACCTCCCGTGGCAGGAGCGTGAGCTGCCCAACGGGCTGAAGGTTATCGTCGTAAAGACTGACTTCCCGGATATCGTCAGCCTGCAGATCCCGGTCCAGACGGGCTCACGGAACGAAGTCGAGGCCGGCAAGACCGGCTTTGCACACTTCTTCGAGCACATGATGTTCCGCGGCAGCAAGAATGTCTCGCCGGAAGAGTACAACGCGGCCCTGAAGCGCGCCGGCGCCGACATGAACGCATATACGACCGACGACTACACCAATTACCACATCGATTTCACGAAGGCGGATCTCGACACGGTGCTGGCGCTGGAGGCCGATCGGTTCATGCACCTGGCGTATGGCGAGGACGTGTTTCGTACCGAGGCGCTGGCCGTGAAGGGCGAGTACATCAAGAACAGCGCCAATCCGATCAGCAAGCTGTTCGAGCAGGTCCGGGCCGCGCATTACCGGGAACACACCTACCGGCACACGACGATGGGCTTCCTGGAGGACATCGTCGAAATGCCCGAGCAGTACAAGTACTCGCAGCAGTTCTTCGACCGCTGGTACCGGCCAGAGAAAGCCGCGGTGATCCTGGTCGGCGATCTCGAGTTCGAGCCGACCTTCGCGCTCGTCGAAAAACATTTTGGTTCGTGGGATCGCGGCGGTTACCAGGCCGACATCCCGGTCGAACCGCCCGGGACGGGACCGACGTCCGTCTACGTGCCGCTCGAAATGCCGACCCAGCCCTGGATAGCCTTGGCCTTCCGCGGCCCGGGCTTCGATCCGGAGGGCGCCGACACCGCGGCCGTGCGTGTCATCGCGCAGCATTATTTTTCCGACAACTCCGACCTCTACCGCAAGCTCGTGCTGGACCGGCAGGTCGTGGACCAACTGTTCACGTACATGCCGGTGAACCGCGACCCCGGGTTGTTCTGGGTGTTTGCGCGGGTATCCGACACGACCGCGGCAGCCTCGGTCCGCGACGAGATACTCGCCACCTTCGCCCGCGCCAGGACCGAGACGTTGTCCGTGGACAAGCTGGACCGCATCAAGGACAGGATGCGCTACGGTTTCATGGCCGGGCTCGACAATTCGCCGGCGATCGGCGCGGCGCTTGCCGGTTTCGTCCAGTACGAGCGTAGCGTCGCGACCGTCAACCAGCTGTATGAAGGCTATGCGCGCCTGGTGCCCGAGGATCTGACGGCGGCCGCCAACCGGCATTTCACGGATGCGGTCCGCACGATCGGCGTCATTGCCGAGGGCGAGGCACTTGCCGGGCTGGAGTCGGGTGGGCCGTCGGTGGATGGCCTGGCGGCCGAGGCAACGTCGGGGGGCGAGGCAACCTTTCGGCTCGTAGAGCGCCACAGCGACGCCTCGCCGCTCGTCGACGTGGCATTCGTGTTCCGTGCCGGGGCCGCGCTGGATCCCCCGGGCAAGAAGGGGCTGGCGCAGCTGACCGCGATGATGCTGAGCGACGGCGGCTCGGCCGAGCGCGGTATCGACCAGATCAACGACGCGATGTACCCGATGGCCGCCGGCTTCGACGCGCAGGTTGACAAGGAAATGGTGCGCCTCGCGGGCACGGCGCACCGCGACAATCTCGCGCAGTGGTATGCACTCGTCGCCGAACAGCTGCTTGCGCCGGGCTGGCGCGAGGCCGACTTCACGCGCCTCAAGACGCAGCTGGTCAATGCGATACTTACCGACCTGGTCGCGAACAACGACGAAGAACTCGGCAAGGAAGCGCTTTACCAGTTCATCTACGGCCCCGATCATCCGTACGGAACGCTGACGCTTGGCCGCGTCGAGGACGTGCAGGCCCTCACGCTCGACGACGTCAGGGCTTTCCACGCCCGGAATTACTCGCCCGCCAACCTGACGGTCGGGCTCGCCGGCGGCTATCCCGCGGATTTCGCGGCTCGCCTGCGTCGCGACCTTGCCCGCCTGCCGGCCGGGGAAGCATCCCGGCGCGAGCCCGCGACGCCGCCGGGGATCGCCGGGCACGAGGCGCTCATCCTCGAGAAGTCGACCATGGCCCACGCGGTCTCCTTCGGGTTCCCGATTGCGCTGAAGCGAGGCGATCCCGACTGGGTGGCGCTGTGGCTCGCGACGCAGTGGCTCGGTCAGCACCGCAGCCAGAACGCGCACCTGTACGACCGGATCCGCGAGCAGCGCGGCATGAACTACGGCGACTACGCCTACATCGAGTACTTCCCGCGGGGCATGTATCTCACCCAGCCCGACCCGAACCTGTTCCGCGACGAGCAGATTTTCCAGGTCTGGCTGCGGCCGCTCACCGGCAACAATGAGGCGCATTTCGCGACGCGGGTTGCGTTCTACGAACTCGGCAAGCTGGTCGAGGACGGGCTGACCGAGGAACAGTTCGCGGCCACCCGGGAATTCCTCGACAAGTGGGTCGCGCAACTGGTGAGCTCGCAGCCGGCGCTGCTCGGCTACGCAATCGACAGCGCGTGGTATGGAATTCCGGACTTTCCGGCCTATGTCCGTGCTGAGCTTCGGAGGCTTACGCTGGAGGACGTCAACCGCGTCGTCCGCGAGCACTTTTCCACCGAGCACATCAAGTTCGTGTTCATCACGCCCGATGGCGCGGACCTGCGGCGACGACTGGTCGGCAACGAGCCCTCGCCGATGACTTATAACTCGCCGAAGCCCGAGTCACTGCTGGCCGAGGACTCGATCATCGAGGTCCTGCCGCTCGGGTTTACGGCGGACTCGGTGCGGATCAGGCCGGCCGACAGCATCTTCCGGCGCTAGCCGGACCACGCGGTCCCGGGGCGCCCCGCGGCCCCGGGAGCATGGTATCGTGCCGTCGGTGCGTGGCCTTGGGGGGGTTGATGCGCAGCAGCAGTGGGCGTCTGGAATATCGTGACAGCGCCGGAGTCGGGGGCTCGTGCTGAGCGTGACCACGAGGTCCGGCCATAACTTGCCGCCGGAGAGCGTCGCGCAGATTCTCGGCCTGACGCTCAAGCTCTCGCGCCCGTTCGACCTCGTGACGATGTTGACCGAAGTGGTCGGCGCGGCCCGTGACATCCTGGACGCGGAGCTCGGCTCGGTGTTCCTCCACGATAAGACCAGCGATGAACTGGTCATGGCGGTGGTCGAGGACATCGAGCCGGTCCGCATCCCCATGGGCCGCGGCATCGTCGGTTACTGTGCCCGGGAGCGCAGGGCGGTCAACGTCCCGGACTGCTACGCGGATCCGCGCTTCAATCCCGAGGTTGACCGGACGAGCGGGTTTCGTACGCGCTGTATGCTGAGCATGCCGCTGATCGGCCACGATGACGAGCTCGTCGGTGTGCTGCAGCTGCTGAACAAGAACGGCGGGATATTCGACGACCGTGACGAGCAGGTGGCCGCCGTGCTCGCGGCGCAATGCGCCTTTGCGTTGCAGCGGGCGCGCGCGACGGAGGCCCTCCTTGCGGCCGAGCAGCTGCATGAGGAGGTCCGCGTCGCCCGCGAGATCCAGATGAGCGGCTTGCCCGGCAGCATGCCGCCGCTGGCAGGCTACGACGGTGCGGGCCTCTTCTGCCCGACGGACCAGACCGGGGGGGATCTTTACGATTTCGTGCCCGTCGGCAGCGATCGCATGTTCCTGTTACTCGGCGACGCAACGGGCCACGGCATCGGGCCGGCGCTCTCCGCCACCCAGGTCCGGGCCATGGTGCGCGTCGCGCTGCGGCTCGGCGCCGACCTCGACGCGATTCATGCGCAGGTAAACAACCAGCTGCTCGACGACCTGCCCGATGACCGGTTCGTCACCGCCTTCCTGGGAATGCTGGACGCCGGCACGCACACGGTGCGCTTCCACGCGGCGGGCCAGGCGCCATTGCTGCACCTGCACGCCGCCAGCGGAGACGTGAGCTGGCATGGCGCCACGACTATTCCGATGGGGGCGCTGGCGTTGTCCGAGCCGGACCCGGCACATGCGCTCAGCATGGCGCCCGGCGACATCCTCGGCCTTATTTCGGACGGCGTCTACGAGTACCAGGACAACCATGACCGCCTGTTCGGTGAAGAACGGGTCGCGACGCTGGTCAGGCGGCTGCAACACGAATCGATGCAAGAGCTGGCCCGGCTGCTGCTCGAGGAGCTCAGGGCCTTTGGTGCCGGCGCGAGGCAGGCGGACGACATCACGATTGTCATGCTGCGCCGGCTGCCGGGCTGAGTAGAGCATGACTCGCCGCACGATGGCGAGCGGGGCACGTCTATACTCGGAAAATCGGGGAACCCGCTATGCGTGAAGCGTTCAGTCGCTCCCTGGAGTCGCTGGAGCAGATCTTCGGCTTTACCGAGCGATTCTTTGCCGGCCGGGATATCGAAGAGCGGCACAGGTACGCCGTGAACCTGGTCATCGAGGAGCTGTTCAGCAACATGGTCAAGTACAACGCCTCGGGCGCGGGAAATATCGAGGTGGAAATGCGGCACCAGGACGGCGGGGTGCAAGTGCGGCTCAGCGACCGGGAATCTGTGCCGTTCGATGTGACAGCGCCTCGCGCGGTCGATCCGGAGGCGCCCCTGGAACGGCGCCGGAGTGGCGGACTGGGGCTGTTCCTGGTGCAGAAGTTCGTGGACTCGCTGGACTATGCTTACCGCGACGGGACTTCGACGATCACTTTTACGAGGAATCTGGATAAAGACGATGTTCGAGATTGAATCTGCCGGCGACGGAACAATAGTCCTGTCCGGCCGCCTGGATGCGGCGCAGGCCCGGAAAGCCCAGGAGTTCCTGGATGGAGTGGCATGCCCTCGGGAGCTGGACTGCACCCGGCTGGAGTACATCTCCAGTGCCGGGCTCGGCGTCCTGCTGCGCACCCAGAAGCGCGTCATGGGCCAGGGCGGCGGCCTGCGGCTCGTCAATGTCAGCAATCACATTCGGGACGTGTTCCGTTACTCCGGTTTCGACAAGATCTTCGTCATCGAATCGATCCCGGAGTCCGGCTAGTGGCGACAGCCCCGCCAACTTTCTGCATTACGGCTGGTACTTGTGGATAAGGACCCGGACGAAGCGCTGGTTCGCGCCTGCACTAACGGCGACCGGGTCGCCTTTGAAATCTTGCTGACGCGCTACGAGCGGCCGATCTACAACGTGGCAATGCGGATGCTCAAGCATCCGGAAGATGCCAGGGACGTCACGCAGTCTGTTTTCCTCACGGTCTTCGAGAAGCTGCACCAGTTCGATTTCAATCACAGGTTTTACAGCTGGATCTACCGGATAGCCATCAATGAGTCCATCGATTTTTTCAACCGCCGCAGTCGCCTGGCGCCACTCGACCATGAAGAGGAAGCCGTCGATGTTGACAGTAATCCGCAACAGGCCTGCCACAGCGCAGAGCTGGGCGCCGGAGTCCAGGCTGCCATGATGCGCCTGAGCCCCGACTATCGCGCCGTGATCGTGTTGCGCCACTTTGTCGATTGCAGCTACCGCGACATGGCCGCGATCCTCGGTATTCCGGAGAAGACGGTGAAGTCGAGGCTGTTCACCGCGCGCCAGCTTCTCCGGGAGCAACTCGAGGCCGCGGGCATGGGTGAACCGTGATGGACGACAGGACAATCGAGCTGATTCACGGCAGCATCGACGGCACGAACGGTCCCGATGACGAGCGTGAGCTCCAGCGGCTCCTGGAGGCGTCCGAAGTGGCGCGGCGCGAGCACGAGCAGCTGCGCAGGTTGCAAGCCAGGCTGGCCGCCGAACCGTCGTTCGACCCGCCGGCCGGGCTGCATGAATCCATTCTTGCCCGCACCACGCGCCCTGCGACCGGGGTCGTCCCGCTGCGGCCGCGGCGCGCCTGGCTGGGCGCGGCCGTTGCGCTTGCCGCCACTGCGGCGGGCGTTGCGCTGCTGCTCGGCCGCAGCCCGGAACTGACACAACTGGATCCCTCCGTGCTCGCCGGGACGATCGGTCGGGTGGCGGAAGCGCGGGCGCCGGTGTTGCGATTCGATCAGCCGTCGATATCGGGCGCGATCAGCCTGCGCCAAGGCAACGGGACGCATGCAATAGAGATCGACCTCGACGCCGCAGGCCCGGTGACGATTCTGGCAAGCGCGGCCGGCGCGCCGCTCGGGATCGCAGGGTTCGTTCAGCTCGAGGGGGAGCCGGCCGAGGTGTCCGAAATCGCGGGCCGGACCCGCTTGCTGCATCGCGGCAGCCAGCGCTACGCGCTGGTCCTGGACCCGGAAAGTGAGCGATACCCGGCCATCGACTTGTTTATCTACGACGGCGACACGCTGGTGCGGGAGGGCAGGCTGATGTGGCCGGCCGACACCCCGCCCGGGCAGCAGTAACCAACTTTTTTGAACGGTATCGGTATTTCAATTAAGTTCGCGCAATGACAATCCGTGTCCTAGCAGCGGACCACAGAGGGAGAGAGAGATGTCTGAGTCAAGGGGAAACACGTCCACCAGCCGCAAGACTTGGGGACTGGTTGCAAGCTTGGTGGTCGCAGTGGCGATCGTCGGTTACTTTACCGTCGGTGCGCCGCCGTCCACGGATGAAACCGCCGGCACGATCGCCCCTGCGAAGCGGTATCGGGCCGAGCAGATCGCTGCCAACGACGTCAAGCTGGGCGACGAGACGATCCAGGAGCTGATCCAGACCGACACCTTCGATCGCCTGATGAAGGACGAGGCGTTCCAGAATGCGTTGTCGGACTCGCGCTTCCAGGCCGTACTGGCGGATTCGCGTTTCCAGGCGATGCTGGCGGATTCGCGTTTCCAGGCAGTGTTGTCGGACTCGCGTTTCCAGGCGGTGTTGTCGGACTCGCGCTTCCAGGCGGTGTTGTCGGACTCGCGCTTCCAGGCGCTGCTGGCGGACTCGCGCTTCCAGGCGGTGCTGGCGGACTCGCGTTTCCAGGCGGTGCTGGCGGACTCGCGCTTTCAGGCCGTACTGTCGGACTCGCGCTTCCAGGCGGTGCTGGCGGACTCGCGCTTCCAGGCCGTACTGGCGGATTCGCGCTTCCAGGCCGTACTGGCGGATTCGCGCTTCCAGGCCGTACTGGCGGATTCGCGCTTCCAGGCCGTAATGGCGGATGCGCGCTTCCAGGACATGCTGGCGGATGCGCGCTTCCAGGCGGTGCTGTCGGACTCCCGCTTCCAGGAAATGCTGTCTGACTCGCGCTTCCAGGCGGTGCTGTCGGATTCACGCTTCCAGGCCGTGTTGGCAGACTCGCGCTTCCAGGCGGTGCTGTCGGATTCGCGCTTCCACGCGGTATTGGCGGACTCGCGTTTCCAGGCGGTGCTGGCGGACTCGCGCTTCCAGGCGGTATTGGCGGACTCGCGCTTCCAGGCGGTGCTGTCGGATTCGCGCTTCCACGCGGTATTGGCGGACTCGCGCTTCCACGCGGTGTTGGCGGACTCGCGTTTCCACGCGGTATTGGCGGACTCGCGCTTCCAGGCGGTGCTGGCGGACTCGCGCTTCCAGGCGGTGCTGGCGGACTCGCGCTTCCAGGCGGTATTGGCGGACTCGCGCTTCCACGCGGTATTGGCGGACTCGCGCTTCCACGCAGTGTTGTCGGATTCGCGCTTCCACGCAGTGTTTGCAAATGCTGCATTGATGGATAGGTTGTCCAATTCCATGCGCGATCGGCAGCGGTAAAGAAAAAGCACTCGGGGGAGGCGGTTGCACGACCCCAATTGCGGCGAACGCCATCTGGCGGCCGTGCGACCAGAAACGCTGTTTTTGGCCAGCACCAGGGGATACAACGGAACATTTCCGTTGTATCCTCTTTTTACTTGCCGTTGCGATAACAACTCATAACGATATGCGGGCATCGGTATTTCTGTTGTTGCTGGGCGCAGTCGCGTCAGGTGCATTGCCTTCGGCGCATGCACAGAGCCTCAGCTTGCTCGAGACAGAGCACCAGCGGCTGCTGTATCTCGATCCCGCGTCGACTTACCTCGTCCCGCATGCCGCGCGAACATTCGAGAACTCGATGCGCGGGCAACGGGCAATCTTTGGCTACGATCCCTGGGAGAAAGTCACTGTCCTGCTGTTGGATTTCAGTGACTATGGCAACGCCGGGGCCTATCCGCTGCCGCGTAACTCAGTTTTCGTTGACATTGCGCCAAAGACATCCACGTTCGAAACATCTGAGGCGGCGGAACGCATGTACTCGTGGATGAATCACGAGCTCGTCCACCTCGTGAGCACGGAGATGGCAAGCGCGGCGGACGGGAGAATGCGCAGGCTGTTCCGCGGCAAGGTGTCGGCCACGGCGGAACATCCCGAGACAATCCTCTATGAGTACCTGACGACCCCGAGGCTGGCCAGCCCGCTCTGGTACCACGAAGGGATCGCAGTGTTTACGCAAACCTGGATGGCCGGCGGCTTCGGCCGCGCCCAGGGCGCGTACGATGAAATGGTATTCCGGTCCATGGTGCGGGATGACGCTCGCTTCTACGACCCGCTGGGCCTCGTGGCGGAAGGCCTCAAGGTCGACTTCCAAGTTGGCGTGAACGCGTATCTGTACGGGACGCGTTTCATGAGCTACATGGCTTACTCCCATTCACCTGACAAGCTTGTCGACTGGGTGGCCCGCACCGACGGCAGTCGCCGACATTATTCGAAACAGTTCCGCGAGGTTTTCGGCGTGTCCCTGGATGCCGCGTGGGCCGAATGGATAGCCTGGGAGCACGAGTTTCAGCAAGCGAACCTCGATTCGGTCCGGCAATTCCCTACGACGGAATATCGTGACCTGTCGCCCCGCGCGCTGGGCTCCGTATCCAGGGCGTTCCTGGACGAGGCGACTGGAAAGCTGTACGCCGCTATTCGCTACCCCGGAATCGTCGCCCATATCGGCGCCATCTCGATGGACGACGGATCGGTCGAGCGGCTTAAAGACATCAAGGGACCGATGCTTTTCCGCGTTACCTCCCTGGCCTGGGACCCGGAGTCCCGGACACTTTTTTACACGACTGACAACACCGCCTACCGGGACATCATTGCGCTCGAAGTGGATAGCGGCAGATCGCGGATGGTGATGGAGGACGCAAGGATCGGCGAGCTCGTATTCAACCCCGCAGATCGCTCCCTGTGGGGTATCCGGCACCTGAACGGGATCGCAACACTAGTGCGGCTTCCCTATCCCTACGAGGAATGGAATCAGGTGCATAGTTTTCCGTATGGCGTGATGATCTACGATATGGACATCTCGCCCGACGGCCGGCAGTTGTCGGCGTCGTTCGGTGAGATCAACGGCGACCAGTCTTTGCGGATCATGGAAATCGAATCGCTGCTGGCCGGCGATGTGAGTCCGCGCGGCCGTTTCGATTTCGGCCTGGCCGTGCCCGAGGGCTTCGTGTTTTCACCGGACGGCAAGTACCTGTTCGGCAGCTCGTACTATACCGGCGTATCGAACATCTACCGCTACCAGATCGAGACCGGCGAAATCGTGGCGGTCAGCAACGCGGAAACTGGCTTCTTCCGGCCACTGCCCCGCGCGGATGGCTCGCTCGTCATGTTCCACTACACGGGCCAGGGCTTCGTCCCGGCGCTGATGGATCCGCAGCCTGTGGATGATCTTGGCACAATCACTTTCTTTGGTGAGCGCGTTATCGAGCGACACCCGGCCCTTCAGGAATGGCAGGTAGGCTCGCCGGCCGATATTCCGCTCGAAGAGCTGGTAACGGTCGAGGGGCAGTATCACCCGCGGTCCGCCATGAGCCTCGAGTCCATCTATCCTGTCCTCGAGGGCTACAAGAGCTCGATCGGCGGTGGCCTGAGCGCGATTATAAGCGACCCGATCGGCTTCAACCGGCTCGGAATCACGGCCTCGGTGACGCCGAACCAGGACGGCGGCGAACAGGCGCACGCGCGGATCAAACACCAGTACCAGCGACTCGACGCGCTGCTGCCCGGCAGCTGGACCACGGAGCTGACCTACAATCGTGCGGACTTCTATGACATTTTCGGGCCGACCCGCCTGAGCCGCAAGGGCTACTCCGGCGAAGTGACATACCGGCGCCCGCTGATCTACGACGAGCCGCGCAAGATGGACATGACCATCCGCACCGGCTACTGGGGCAATCTCGAGGAGTTGCCTTACGCACAGGACGTGGACGCGACCTTCGACGCGCTCGCCCGGCTCAGTGCACGGCTCGATTACAGCTTCGTGCACAGGTCGCTCGGCGCCGTGGACGACGAGCAGGGGTACAGCTGGTATGCGATGACCGGCGCGAACCACGCCGACGCCAGCCTAACCCCGCACGCCCACGGCGGATTTGATTACGGCTGGGCGCTGCCGCGCGGGCATTCCTCCATCTGGCTGCGGAGCGCGGCGGGCTTCGCGATCGGCGATCGCGACGAGATATTCTCCAGGTTCTACTTCGGCGGATACCGTAACAACTACGTCGATCACCAGGAGATCAAGCGCTACCGTGAACCGTTCAGCCTGCCCGGCTTCGAGATCGACGAACTGAGCGGCCGGAGTTTCGCGCGGTCCATGCTGGAGTGGAACCTGCCGCCGGTCCGCTTCAGCCGCGTCGGCACGCCTGATTTTTACCTGTCATGGGCCCGGCCCGCACTATTCGCAGCTGCACTCGTGACCGACCCGGATACCGAAAGCCAGGCTTGGTACTCTCTGGGCTTCCAGGTCGATTTCCAGTTCACGCTGCTGTCCAGCAAGGGCATGACGCTCTCGGTCGGCTACGCTGCCGGATTCAGCGAGAGCGGGCACGAAAGCAACGAAGTCATGGTTTCACTGAAGATCCTGTGAAACGCAGCCTCGTCAGCATGGCTCCCCGCGGGCGCGGGATTGCATGTCGATCGAGCTGATCGGCAGGGGCCTGGTCGGCCTCTTGCCCGTGCTGACTTTTCTCGGGGCGCTCCTGGCGCTCGACAGCTACAAGCTGGTCGGGCTGCGGGCGGTGCTGGCGACGATGGGCGCGGGGGCCCTGGTGGCGGGCGGCTGCTACGGCGTCAACCTGGCGCTGCTCGGCGCACTGCCCGTGGATTTCGGCACCTACTCCCGTTACATCGCTCCGGTCGTGGAGGAAGTGCTCAAGGGTGGGATTATCGTGTGGCTGGTGCGGCGGCACGCCATCGGCTTTCCCGTGGACGCGGCGATCTTCGGCTTCGCGATCGGCACCGGGTTCGCCGTGATCGAAAATATCTATTATCTCGGCGTGTTCCGCGACGCGCACATCGCGGTCTGGGTCGTGCGCGGATTCGGCACCGCGATCATGCATGGCGGCACGACCGCCGTCTTCGCCATCATCGCCCACACGCTGGCGGAGCAGCGCCAGTCGAGGGGCCTGGCCGAGTTCTTGCCGGGACTGCTGGCTGCGATCCTGATCCACTCCTTGTACAACCAGTTCCTGTTCGCGCCGGCCTACTCGACGCTCGGTATCCTGCTGTTTCTGCCGCCCGTCATCTACATCGTGTTCCAGCGCAGCGAGCACGCCCTGCAACGTTGGCTGGCCGTCGACTTCGACGCAGACACCCAGCTGCTTGAGCTGCTCAATTCCGGCGCGCTCGAGGACTCGCGGCTGGGTCGCCACCTGGCATTCATCAGGCAGCACTTTCCGCCCGAGACCGTCGCCGACATGCTCTGCTACCTGCGCATGCACGTGGAGCTGTCCATGCGCGCCAGCGCCACACTCCTGCTGCGTGAAAGCGGTATCCAGCCGGAGGTCGATCCCGAGGTCCGCGCCATGGTCGAGGAAATGCGCTTCCTCGAGAAAAGCATCGGCAAAACTGGGCAGCACGCCATGAAGCCGTTCCTCAGGCTGAGTTCCCGCGACCTGTGGCAGCTCTACCTGCTCGGCAAATGATGTCCCCGCGGGGATCGGGTGGCCGGCCGTCGCCCGCGTGGCGCGCCCGCCCGGGGACCTACTGTCCCTCCTTCGGGTCCTGCGTGCGCTGCGCCTCGACCTCCCTGTGGCCCGGCACCATGTACCGCGCCATGATGATGCCGACCTCGAACAGGAGGTAGACCGGCACCGCCAGCAGCGTCTGGGAGATCACGTCCGGGGGCGTGAGCACCATGCCGAGCACGAACGCGCTGAGCAATACATAGGGCCGCTTGGCCGCCAGCTTGCCGGGCGTAGTGAAGCCCGCCCAGACCGCGAGGACCGTGGCCACGGGCACCTCGAAGGCAAACCCGAACGCGAAAAACAGGGCGAGGACGAAATCGAGGTACGCCGCGATATCCGTCATCACCGTGACTCCCGTGGGAGCGACCGATGTAAAAAACGCGAACATCAGGGGGAACACAATGTAATACGCAAACGCGACGCCGCTGTAAAACAACGCAATGCTCGAGGCCATCAGGGGCACGACGAGGCGGCGCTCATGCTTGTAGAGCCCCGGCGCGACAAAGGCCCAGGCCTGGTAAAGCAGGAACGGCATCGCGAGAAAGACGGCGACCGCGAGGGCGAGCTTGAACGGCGTCAGGAACGGCGATGCCACCTGGGTGGCGATCATGCTCGTCCCCTCGGGAAGCCGGGCCATCAGCGGTTCGGCGGTCAGAGTGAAGATCTGGTCGGCAAACGGCACGAGGCATATGAACACCACGAGTATCGCTGCCGCCATCTTCAGCAGCCGGGTGCGGAGTTCGACCAGATGGGATAGAAGCGTGCCTTCGCCCTGGCCCTCAGTCCGATCGGCTTCGGTCATCCGCCTGGCTCTCCGCCGTTTCCTGCACGTTCTGTTGTCGCGCGCGCGCCGCTTCCAGGGCCTCTTCCTCGGCGGCCTGCGCGGCCTCGGCCGCCTGCCGGACAGGAGTCTGCCGGGCGTGCGGCGCGCTCTCCGCCTTGGCGGCGGGCGCGTCCTTGCCGGATTCCGCCACCTCCCGGGCCAGTTCGCGTTCCACCTGCATCCGCAGGCTGCGCGCCATGAACTTCGCGCGTCCAGCCCAATTGCCGATTGTGCTGACCATGCCGGGCAACCGTTCGGGCCCCAGGATCAGCAGGGCCAGAAGCATGATCATCGAGAGTTCCCAGAAGCCGATGTCGAACACCGGATTCAGACCTTGTCCTGGTCCTTTTCCTTGACCTTGTTCTCAGGGAAATCGGCGTCTTCCTTGCGCTGATCCGCCAATTGCTCCTTGTGCGCGTCCGACTCCCCGTCCTGCATCGAACTGCGAAAGCCCTTGACGGCGCCCCCCAGGTCGGAGCCGATGCTCTTGAGGCGCTTCGTGCCGAAAATCAGCACGACGATCAACAGAATGATCAGGAGCTGCCAGAGACTGATGCCACCGAGACCCATGCGATCCTCCATTGAGACGGCCCGGGCCGCCCATTCAGGTTTTCAGACCCGCAATCATACGCTAAGGGCGCTACCGCCGCCGCTTGCCGGAGGCGCCTCGAGCCAGAATGTCACGGGTCCGTCATTGACCAGCGAGACCCGCATGCGGGCGCCGAACCGGCCCGTCTCGACGGGCTGGTGGCGCCTCCGGGCGGCAGCGACCAGGGCCTCGAACAGGGCCTGGCCGGCGGCCGGCTCGGCGGCCGGGGCGAAACTGGGCCGCGCGCCCCTGCGCGTGTCCGCCGCGAGGGTGAACTGCGATACCAGCAGCAGCCCGCCGCCGGTGTCCGCCAGCGACAGGTTCATGCGGCCTTCCGGGTCCTCGAAAACACGGTAGCCGACGATCCGCTCGGCCAGGCGTTCGGCCTGTCGCGGGCTGTCGCCGCGCTCGACGGCGGCGAATACGAGCAGCCCGGTGCCGATCCGGCCCACGCATGTGCCGTCCACGGTCACGGCCGCCGCGCTGACGCGCTGAATCAGGGCAATCACGCCGGGCGCCCATCCCGGCAGTAATCGGGCGGAACGAGCCATAAATTCCCACTCACTGCTGTGATAAATCTCATATCGCCCCGATTCACACCACAAACATTAGTTATTGCACTATTGTGGGAGCAGAAAACAGGGACCGCCGTCCACACCGTCGAGGCCCTCGTGCTCCATACTCCCCAGTGCCTTCGGTCGGGCTGGGCGGCTCAGTCGGACTCCCCAGCCTGCCTCTGTAAACGCTTCAGGAACACGCGCATCTCCTTGCCGGCCTGCACGTCGCCCCCGGCCTCCGCAGCCTCGATACCTCGCTCCCACGCCGCGGCCGCGTCGGCCGGCCTGTCGGTCGCCTTGAGCGCCTGGCCGAGCAGCTTCCATGCCGCCGAGTAGCCGGGGTCGAGCTCGACGGCACGGCGCAGGTGGACGGCGGCCGCCTCCGCATCACTTTCCCTGAGGCAGGCGCCGCCCAGCGAGAATCGCAGCAACGCGTCGTCGCGGCCGCCGGCAAGCATTTTCTCGAGAGCGGCGCGCATCACCGGCGCCAGAATTCCGGCGTCAGCAGGACCAGCAGCGTGAATATCTCCAGACGACCGAGGATCATGCCTGCGATGCCCACCCATTTGGCAGCGTCGGGCACGGTGCCGAAGGTCGAGCTGACTTCGCCCAGCCCCGGGCCGAGGTTGTTCAAGGTTGCCGCCACCGAGGAAAACGCCGTCACCTGGTCGAGCCCGATGAACATCATGACGGACATCATGATGCAGAATACGACGATGTAAACCGAGAAGAAGCCCCACACGGCCTCGGCGACGCGTGTCGGCACGCCACGCTCACCCAGCCTGACGGGGATCACGGCGTTCGGATGCAGCAGGCGCACCATCTCGCGCCAGCCCTGCTTGAAGATCAGCAGCCATCGCAGCACTTTCATGCCGCCGGAGGTCGAGCCGGCGCAACCGCCGATGAAGCTGGCCAGAATCAGGATGACCGGCAGCGCGCCTGGCCAGGCTGAAAAATCGGTCGAGGTGAAGCCCGTGGTGGTGCCCACCGAGACGGCCTGGAACACGGCCTTGGTCAGCGACTCGCCCGGCGCGTGATGGCCCCGGATCGCGAGGTATCCTGCGATGCCCGCGATCAGCAACGCCTGGATGAGCATGAAGGCCCGGAACTCGGGATCCTGAAGGTAGCCGTTGATCGCCCCGCGCACGGAGGTCTTGCGGCGATGCGGCCACTCGATGCGCGGCCGGCGGCCCTGAACCTGAAACTTGATGTCCGGCATGAGCCGTCGCATGGCGTAGAAGTGCAACGCGAAGCTGGTCGCACCGAGGAACATGAACAATGCGGCCAGCCACTCGATCACGGCGCTGTCGAAATGGGCGAAGCTTGCATCGTGGGTCGAGAAACCGGCGGTCGCGATCGAACTGAACGCATGGCAGATGGCGTCGAACCAGGTCATCCCGGCGAGCCGGTAGGACGTCGCACAGACCACAGTGAGGCCTACATAGGTGATCCACAGCGCCTTGGCAGTCTCGGTAATTCGCGGCGTCAGCTTGGTGTCTTTCATCGGGCCCGGGGTTTCCGCCCGGTAGAGCTGCATGCCGCCGACGCCCAGCACCGGCAAAATCGCCACGGCGAGCACGATGATGCCCATGCCGCCGAACCAGTGGGTCTGCGCGCGGTACCAGTTGACGGAGTGCGGCAGCGTGTCGAGCCCGACGAGCACCGTCGCGCCGGTCGTCGTGAACCCGGAAACGGCCTCGAACACCGCGTCCGTGAAACTCATGATCGGGATCTCGATCAGCAGCAGCGGCACCGCGCCGGCGAAGCCCAGCACGACCCAGAATCCTGACACGACGAGGAATCCGTCACGAATGCGCAGTTCCGCGCGGTGGCGCCGCAGCGGCAGGTACAAGGCGAGGCCCGTGGCAAGGACGACCAGGAAGCCCTGCGCGAATGCCGGCCAGGCGCCGTCGTTGTACAGCCAGGACACGGCGACCGGAGGCAACATCGTCAGGCTGAACAGCGCCAGCAGCAGGCCGAGGATCCGCAGGACGACAAGCCCGTTCACCGCGTGCTGGCCGCCATCAGGTGTAGGTCACGCTCACCTGGAACAGCTTCTCCACGGCCGGGATCTGGCTGCGATCGGTGAGGAAAAGGATGACGTGGTCCTCGGCCTGGATCACCGTGTCGTGGTGAGCCATCAGTACCTCGTCGTCGCGCACGATGGCGCCGATCGTCGTGCCCGGTGGCAACGGCACGTGCTCGATGGCCTTGCCGACCACTCTCGAGGTCTTCGTGTCGCCGTGCGCCACGGCCTCGATGGCCTCGGCGGCGCCGCTGCGCAGGGCATGCACCTGCCCCACGTCGAGGCGCATCCCCCTGACCTTGGCGAGCAGGGCGCTCAGCGTGATCTGCTGCGGGGAGACCGCGATGTCGACGTACTGGTCCTCGACCAGCTTTGCATAGGACGGCCGGTTGATCAGCGCGATGACGCGCGATGCACCCATGCGCTTGGCAAGGAACGACGAGAGAATGTTGGCTTCCTCGGCGCTGGTCAGGGCGCAGAACACGTCGACCTTGTCGATGTTCTCCTCCAGAAGGAGGTCCTCGTCGACGGCGTCGCCGGTGAGCACGACCGCGTGCTTGAGGCGCTCCGCGATGAAACGGGCGCGCTCGTGGTCGCGCTCGATGACCTTGACGCGGTTCGTGTTCTCCAGGCGCCGCGCCAGTTCGAAGCCGATATGGCCGCCGCCGGCGATGATGATGCTGCGCGCCGGGTGCTCCAGCTTGAGCAGTTCGCTCATCATGACGCGGATGTCCTTGCGCGCCGCGAGGAAGAACACGAGGTCGTTCGACCGGATGACCGTGTCCCCTTCCGGCAGGATCGTCTCGTAGACAGGCTCCTCGTTGCCGACCGGGGGAATCGGGCTGCGCCGGTAGATCGCCGCCACGCGCGCGTCGGTGTGCGGAATGTGCCGGCGCAACTCGCGCAGTTCCTGGCCGATCAGCGGCCCGCCGGACCTCGCCATGAGACCCACCAGGCGCACGCGTCCCTCGGCGAAATCCAGCACCTGGTGGGCGCCGGGATAATGAATGAGCTGCTCGATGTGCTCGGTAACCAGCTGTTCCGGGCTGATGATCGTGTCGACGGGGATCGTCTTGTTGGTGAACAGCTCGCGGCGTGAGGTGTACTCCGAGGCCCTGATGCGCGCGATGCGCACGGGTGTGCGATAAAGGCTGTACGCGATCTGGCAGGCGATCATGTTGGTCTCGTCGCTGTCGGTGAGGGCGACGAGGATGTCCGCGTCTGCAGCGCCCGCCTGCTCAAGTACCCGCGGGTGCGAGGCGTGTCCCTCCACCGTGCGGATGTCGAGGCGGTCCTGGAGCTCACGTAGATGGCGGCCGTTGAGGTCCACCACTGTGATCTCATTTTCCTCGGAGAGCGACTCGGCGGCGGTAGAGCCGACCGTTCCCGCGCCGAGGATGAGGATCTTCATCTTGCTTGTTTCCCGACCTGGGCCGCGCTGCCGATGTTACATCACTTCAAGGCGCGCATAAGCCAGCACCAGCCACTTGGCGCCGGCATTCTCGAAGTTGACCTGCACACGCGCGTGGCTGCCATGGCCCTCGTGATTCAGCACGATGCCCTCGCCGAACTGCCCGTGGCGCACCCGCTGGCCGAGCACGAAGCCGCCCGGGAGCTCCTCGCGGAATCTACCGCTCGGGGCCGTCGCCGGGCGTGACACGCGGACCGTCGGCCGGATTTCCTCCACCAGGTCGGCCGGCAGCTCTCCGATGAAGCGCGATGGAATGCCGTAGTTGTCCACGCCGTGCAGGCGCCGCTGCTCGGCATAGCTGAGGTACAGCTCGCGCATCGCGCGGGTCGCGCCCACGTAGGCGAGGCGGCGCTCTTCCTCGAGGCCGTCGGCGTCGAGCAGGCTGCGCTTGTGCGGAAACAACCCGTCCTCCATGCCGGCCAGGAAGACCACCGGGAACTCCAGGCCCTTGGCGGAATGCAGCGTCATCAGCTGCACGCAATCTTCCCACGCGCTGCCCTGGCCCTCGCCTGCCTCGAGGGCGGCGTGGGCGAGGAACTCGTCGAGCAGGCGCATCTCCGAGTCCGGCTCCGGGTCGAAGCCGCGCGCGGCACTGACGAGTTCCTCGAGGTTCTCGACCCGCGCCTCGCCGCGTTCGCCCTTCTCCTTGCCGTGATGCTCGATCAGTCCGCTCGCCTGGATGACGTGGTCGACCTGCTCGTGCAGCTCGAGACTCGCGGTATCCCGGTCGAGTGCCTCGATCAGCGCGAGAAACGCATGCAGGGCCTGGGCCGCACGCGCGCTCAGGCCCTCCGTGATCAGCGCGCCGGCGGCACGCCACATCGAGGTTGCATTGGCGCGGGCGTACTCGCGCAGCACCTCGAGGGTACGGGCGCCGATGCCGCGGGCCGGCAGGTTGACCACGCGCTCGAAGGCGGAGTCGTCGTCGCGATTTGCGGTGAGGCGCAGGTAGGCCAGGGCATCCTTGATCTCGGCCCGCTCGAAGAAACGCAGACCGCCGTAGACGCGATACGGGATTCGCGCCTGGATGAGCGCCTCCTCGAACACGCGTGACTGGGCATTGGAGCGGTACAGCACCGCGATTTCGCTGGCCGCCGCGCCTTCCCGGATGAGGGCGCGCGCCCGGCCCACGACGAACTCCGCCTCGTCGCGCTCGTTGTAGGCGGCATAGAGGCGGATCGGGTCGCCCGCGCTGCCTTCTGTCCACAGCTTCTTGCCAAGCCGCTCGCGGTTGTTCGCAATCAGCGCATTCGCGGCATTCAGGATATTGCCGGTGGAGCGATAGTTCTGCTCCAGCTTCACGAGGCGTGTGCCCGGGAAATCCTTGCGAAAGCGCCGCAGGTGCTCGACCCGCGCGCCGCGCCACCCATAGATGCTCTGGTCGTCGTCGCCGACGATGAACGGCTTGCCCTCCGCGCCGGCGAGGAGGCGCAGCCAGGCGTACTGGATCGCGTTCGTGTCCTGGAACTCGTCGACGAGGAGGTGGCGGAAACGGCGCCGGTAGTGATCCAGCAGTTGTGCGTCTTCGCGCCACAGCTCGAAAGCTCGCAGCAGAAGTTCGGCGAAATCCACCAGGCCGCCCTGCTCGCACTGTGCCTGGTAGGCGTCGTAGATCCTGATGAACGTGCGTCGGTTCGGATCATCGCCGGCGTCGAGATGCGCGGCGCGCAGGCCTTCGTCCTTGCGCGCATTAATGAACCACTGCACCTCGCGCGGCACGTAGCGGTTCTCGTCGAGTTCCATGGCCTTGAGCAGGCGCCGGATGAGGCGCAGCTGGTCCTCGGAATCCAGCACCGTGAAGGCCTGCGGCAGCTTCGCCTCGCGCCAGTGGAGGCGCAGCAGCCGATGCGCGAGGCCGTGGAATGTGCCGACCCAGAGGTTGTTCGCCGGCATCCCGAGCAGCTGCTCGATGCGCCCGCGCATTTCGCCGGCCGCCTTGTTCGTGAACGTCACCGCCAGCACGCCCCAGGGCGAGACGCCCTCGACCTGCACCAGCCAGGCGATCCGGTGGACGAGCACCCGCGTCTTGCCGCTGCCGGCTCCGGCGAGAACCAGGACGGGCGTGTCGGCCCCGGCCGTGACGGCGTCGCGTTGCGCGTCGTTCAACGGATCGAGGATGGGCGTGACGTCCATGCGGGTATTGTACTTGGGGATGGGGACACTGCTCGGGGGATGGGGACGCTGCTCAAGAAAGGGGACACTGCTTTAAAGCAGTGTCCCCATCCCCCAGGCAGCGTCCCTAGCGGCAGCGATGTCCGATCACGGAACCGATATCGCCGACCAGGCGGATGGTCTCGCAGTTCGTGTAGTCGGCCCGCGGGAATACGTCGGTCGAGCAATAACCGGCGGTTTCTTCCTCCGGCAGCTCCATCGCCAGAGGCGGCTTGTGCGTGGGGACGCTGACGCCCAGCGCGACGCGCTCCGCCCGGACCTCGGCCAGGAACCCGGCCGCCCGCTCGCAGGCGCGGGTGATCCCTTCATCAGGGGCCTGGAAACTCGTCAGCGTCGCGGACATGGCGCCGGGCGGCAGCCCGGCCTCGAACTCCGCCACAAGCAGCCACGCCAGCGAGGTGTACGCAAGCGGATCTTCGAGCCGCGCGATCTCCACGACCTCGTCGCGATCGTCGTGGTTGATCGCGATCCAGCGCGCTACCTCCTCGTACAGGTTGCCGAGCTTGAATGCCGCATAGGCGGAACCGTGCACGACCGCGCTGCGATACCATTTGATAGCCTCCAGCGGCCGCTCGGGCCCGATGCGCGCGGCGAGGAACTGCATCGCCCAGTGATCGCCCGCGGCGGAAAACTCCAGCAACGTCTCTTCGCTGTCCCGGCGGTAAGCGCGTTCGAGTGGCGGGCCCGCTGAGTCGGTGTAGACCGCCGGCGGGAAACCGCGGCTCCGGGCCCAGGTCTCGATCTCTTCGTTGCCCGTGCCCAGTGCCCGGAGGGCCGCCTGGAAGTCTTCCTCCGACTCGACGCGGTACTCCGGCGCGTCGTCCGGCCCGGCAAGCGGCTCGGCCGTGGTCCCTTCCCGGGAGTCCGGCGGCGCCTCGGGTGCACCGGAGTTCCGCAACACGAGGAACGCGACGACCGTCGCGACGACGACCAGCAAGACGAACAACAGCGGCAGGTAGCGTTTGAGCACGATCTCAAGCCAGTAGTAGCGGCACGTAGTGGTCGGCCAGCAGGAACGTGAAGATGCCCATGAGATAAGTGATCGAATAGCCGAAGGTCCTCATCGGCAGCTCCGGCCGGTCCGAGCGCATCATCGCGATGGCGTAATAGAGGAAGCCCGCACCGAAGCCCACGGCGCCGAGCAGATAGAGCCACCCGCTCATGCCCGTCAGCCATGGCAGCAGGCCGACGATGAACAGCAGGATGGTGTACAGCAGGATCTGCAGGCGCGTGAATTCGACCCCGTGCGTCACCGGCATCATCGGGATGTTCACCTTCGCATATTCGTCCTTGCGGGCGATGGCGAGCGCCCAGAAATGCGGGGGTGTCCAGGTGAAGATGATCAGGAACAGCAATAGCGCGTGAGCATGGACCTCGCCGGTCACCGCGATCCAGCCCAGCACCGGCGGGGCGGCACCGGCGGCGCCACCGATGACGATGTTCTGGGGCGTGGCGCGCTTGAGGAACACCGTGTAGACGACCGCGTACCCGATCAGGCTGAAGAAAGTCAGCACCGCGGTCAGCGGATTGACGAACTCCCACAGGATCACCATCGATACCGCGCCCAGCACCAACGCAAAGGTCACCGCCTCAAGCTCCGTGAGGTGACCGGTGGGCAGCGGGCGCCGGCGGGTCCGGCGCATGACGGCGTCTATGCGCGCGTCGAGCACGTGATTGATCGCGGCGGCCGAGGAGGCGGCGAGGGCGATGCCGAGAGTCCCGAACAGCAGCTTGTCGAGCGGCACGAGGCCGGGCACGGCGAGGAACATGCCGACGATCGCCGTAAAGACGATCAGGCCGACGACCTTCGGCTTGCAGAGCTCAAAGTAGTCGCCGAGCCGGGCGGCCGTGCCGGCCCGCGGCAACTTTCCTACCTCAGTTTGCACACCGTGCCACCTTGTTGGGACTAATAACGCATCGGGGCGGTTGGGTCCGGCGCGCGCAAGGGCGGCGTCCGGGCGGACGAATTGTGTCGGATGCCGGCGCCGTAGTCGAGGCCCCCGCGCGGCGGCGCCCCGCGATGACCGCTCGGCCGCGCTCCCGCGTCCTCCCCATGCGCATCATTTGCACGCGCGCAGCCTGCGGTCACTACGAATTGACGCGCTTGAAAATCGTTTGCGCTTCTGTTACTTAGTCGTTCCTCGCATTTCCCTGATCGACCTCCCCCGACGAACGCCGCGCCGACAGATAATAAGGGAGCGGAGCAAAAAGTATGGCCATTGCGCTTGCAGTAATACTCCTGGTTCTGGGCACGGTGCTCTTTCATTTCCTGAGCCCGTGGCATCTGACCCCGCTGGCTTCGAACTGGGGCGACGTAGACACCACGATCCAGATCACCTTCATTGTCACTGGCGCGGTTTTTGTCGCGGTCAACCTGTTCATGGCCTACGCGATCATTCGCTTCCGCTACAACAAGAACCGGCGGTCGCGCTACGATCCCGAGAACAAGAAACTGGAAATCTGGCTCACGGCGCTGACAACCGTCGGCATCGCCGTGTTGCTTGCGCCCGGCCTCGTCGTGTGGGGCGCGTTCGTGACCGTCCCCGAAGACGCCCATGAGGTAGAGGTCGTCGGCCAGCAGTGGCACTGGAGCTTCCGCTTTCCGGGCCAGGACGGCCAGCTCGGTGCAGTGCATGCAACGTTCATCGACGACGACAATGCGTACGGCCTGAACCCGGACGATCCGCGCGCGCAGGACGACTTGCTCGTGCAGAGCCCGGTCCTGGTGCTGCCCGTCGATCGGCCCGTCAAGCTCCGGCTGCGCTCCAGGGACGTACTGCACAACTTCCAGGTGGCAAATTTCCGTGCCAAGATGGATGTCGTGCCGGGCCAGGCATCCTACATGTGGCTGACGCCCACCGTGGTCGGCGACTATGACATCGTTTGTGCCGAGCTCTGCGGCATTGCGCACTTCGCCATGCGTGGCATGGTGCGGGTAGTGGAGCAGGAAGAGTTCGACGAGTGGCTGGCATCCCAACCCACCTTCGGCGACCTGCTCGCACGCGAGCCGGCCGATACCGCTGCGGGTGCGGCGCAATACGCAGTGTGCAGCGCCTGCCACGGCCCGGAAGGCCAGGGTGACGAGAATGCCAATGCGCCGCAGATCGCCGGGATGTCGGCCTGGGCCGTGGAGCGGCAGCTGCACAACTTCAGGACCGGGGCGCGCGGCTCTCACGAGAATGATACCTACGGCCAGCAAATGCGCCCCTTCGCGACGATGCTGGCGGACGATGCGGCGATCCGCAATATCGCCGCCCACATCGAGTCACTGCCGGAAAGGCGCGTCGCGCCGACGATCGACGGCGATGCTGAGCGTGGCCGGCGCCTGTATCGTACCTGTGCAAATTGCCACGGCCAGGATGGCCAGGGCATCCAGGCTACGAACGGACCGCCGCTGAGCGGCATCCAGGACTGGTACCTTGCCACGCAGATCGAGAACTTCAGGCAGGGCATCCGTGGCCGCCATCCGCAGGACCTGTATGGTAACCAGATGGTCGACATGGCCAAGATGCTGATGAACGAGGCCGCTGTCCGCGACGTCGTGGCCTACATCGGCACGCTGGGCACGACGATCGGGACCGATACCGCCACCACTCAACTGCAGAGGGATGACTAATGGCAAGTCTAGGGCACGACGCCACGTCGTACGCTCCACCGCTTGAAATGGAGGAGATGGAGCTCGCCCATCCCAAGACCTTCATCGGCAAGTACATCTGGAGCCAGGACGCGAAGGTCATCGCGATCCAGTACGGCATTACGGCCACCGCCATCGGGATGGTCGCGCTGGTGCTGTCCATCATGATCCGGCTGCAGCTCGGGTTCCCGGAAACTTTCTCGTTCATGGACCCCAGCAGTTACCTGCAGAGCGTCAGCATGCACGGCATGATCATGGTCGTGTACCTGCTCACGGCGCTGTTCCTGGGCGGGTTCGGCAATTACCTCATTCCACTGATGTGCGGGGCGCGGGACATGGTGTTCCCGTACCTCAACATGCTCAGTTTCTGGATGTACCTGCTCGCGGTCCTCGTCCTGGTGGCGAGCTTCTTCGTGCCGGGCGGCCCGACCGGGGCCGGCTGGACGCTCTACCCGCCACAGGCGATCAGCCCCGGCACGCCGGGCATCGACGGCGGCATCATCCTGATGCTCGTGTCCCTCGCGCTGTTCATCATCGGCTTCACGATGGGCGGCCTCAATTACATCGTGACGGTGCTGCAGGCCCGGACGCGCGGCATGACCCTCATGCGCCTGCCGCTGTCGATCTGGGGCATCTTCATGGCCACCGTGCTGGCCATGCTCGCGTTTCCGGCACTCCTCGTCGCCGCCCTGATGATGCTCATGGACCTGTTGCTGGGCACGAGTTTCTTCATGCCGACCATGGTCTCTTTGGGCGAGCAGGCCGGCTACGACGGCGGCAGCCCGCTCCTGTTCCAGCACCTGTTCTGGTTCTTCGGGCATCCGGAGGTGTACATCGTCGCGCTGCCGGCTTTCGGCATCGTCTCCGACGTCCTGGCCACGCACGCCCGCCGCAACATTTTCGGTTATCGCATGATGGTCTGGGCACTCGTGGCCATCGGCGGACTCAGCTTCATCGTGTGGGCCCATCACATGTATGTCAGCGGCATGAACCCCTACTTCGGGTTCCTGTTCGCTACCACGACGCTGATCATCGCGGTGCCCACCGCCCTGAAGGTCTACAACTGGGTGCTCACCCTGTGGCACGGCAACATCCAACTGACCGTGCCGATGCTGTTCTGCATCGGCTTCATCTTCACGTTCGTCAACGGCGGCCTGAGCGGCCTGTTCCTTGGCAACGTGACGGTCGACCTGCCGCTGTCCGACACGTATTTCGTGGTCGGGCACTTCCACATGGTGATGGCGGTCGCGCCGATCATGGTGATCTTCGCGGCCATTTATCACTGGTACCCGCTGATCACCGGGCGGATGCTGGACAATACGCTCGGCAAGATTCACTTCTGGGTGACGCTGCTGGGCACCTATGCGATCTACTACCCGATGCACTACATGGGTTTCGCCGGCGTTCCGCGACGCTACTACGCCTACGGGGAAACCGGCTTCATATCCGACTCCGTGGCCACGCTGAACAGCTTTATCAGCATCGCCGCGATCGTCGTGGCGCTGGCGCAACTGCTGTTCATCTACAACATCGTGGTCAGCCGCACGCGCGGCGAGAAGGCCGGGCGGAATCCGTGGAACGCCACCACGCTGGAATGGCAGACGGAGCACGTCCCGCCTCACCACGGCAACTTCGGGCCCGAGCTGCCGATCGTATACCGCTGGCCTTATGACTACGCCGTCCCCGGCGCTAAGCACGACTTCATTCCGCAGAACGTGCCGCCCGAAGACGTCGAGCCCGCCTCGGCGGATGATCCCAAGGCGGATTGATGACAGGCACGCTCGTATTCCTGGCCGTCCTGCTGGCGCTGTGCCTGGGCTGGATCGTGCGCCAGTCGATCAATGTCAGGCCGTGGGTCGCCGAGACGCCGGGCCCGTGGGCGCCCGACCGCCTGCCGCCGGCAGCCACCGCGGCGCGCGTGGGCCTGGGCGTATTTCTGGCGGTTGTCACGTCGTTTTTCATGCTCAGCATCAGTGCCTACATGATGCGGATGGAATCGGGCAACGACTGGCTGCCCGTGTCGCCGCCGGGATTGCTGTGGGTCAATACGGTGGTCCTCGTGATGGGCAGCCTGGCACTGCAACTCGCGTGGAACGCGGCCCGGCATGACGATCCCAAGCGGTTGAGGTTCGGCCTGCTGGCCGGCGGCGCCTTCACGATCCTGTTCATCATCGGCCAGCTGGCGGCGTGGCGGCAGCTTTATGGCGACGGCGGCTTCCTGACCGGCAATCCGGCGGCGTCGTTCTTCTACCTGGTCACGGCGCTGCACGGCCTGCACCTGTTGGGCGGCCTGGTGGCCTGGGGCCGGACCCTGGCGCGTGTCCGCCGTGGCGACACGCCGGCGCGGATCCTGGTCAGCGTGGAGCTGTGTGCCTTGTACTGGCACTTCCTGCTCCTGCTGTGGCTGGGACTGTTTGTTTTGTTGTTGTCTACCTAGCGCCGGTCGAATCAGCATGAGCTGAATCGCGCGGCCAGCAAGAAAAGGGACACCGCTTTAAAGCAGTGTCCCCATCCAGCAAGAGGAAGAAATCGTGGCGAGTACCGTACAGCCTGGCAAGCCTCTTCCAGTCGGAATGGAGGGCATGGTCTCCGACTGGTCCAGCGACCAGCAGGCCTTCAAGGGCGTGCCGTGGGGGAAGGCCATGATGTGGATCTTCCTGTTGAGCGACACCTTCATTTTCGCCTGCTTCCTCGTGGGCTACATGAAGGTGCGCATCACGACGACGGCTCCCTGGCCGGATGCAAGTTCCGTATTTGCCCTGACGGCTTTCGGCGTCAAGGTTCCACTGTTGCTGATCGCGATCATGACGTTCATCCTGATCTCCAGCAGCGGCACCATGGCGCTGGCGGTCAAGTACGGCTACCAGAAGGATCGCAACAAGACATTCGTGCTGCTGATGATCACCGCCCTGCTCGGCCTCAGCTTCGTCGGCATGCAGGCCTTCGAGTGGATGAAACTGATAGAGGACGGCGTACGGCCCTGGGAAAACCCGTTCGGCGCCGCGCAGTTCGGCTCGTCGTTCTTCCTGATCACCGGCTTCCACGGGACGCACGTGTCGATTGGCGTCATATTCCTGACGATCATCGCCTTCAAGGTCAAGCGCGGCTCGCTGGAGGACGGCAGGCCCGGGTTCCTGACCGGGCGCAAGGGTCGCTACGAGATGGTCGAGACCGTGGGCCTGTACTGGCACTTCGTCGACCTGGTGTGGGTGTTCATCTTCGCATTCTTTTATCTCTGGTAGGAGTCGGCAATGGCGGACGCAACAACCCAGCAACATCCCCTGCGCACGTATTTCGTGGTCTGGGGAGCGTTATTCATCCTGAGCGTGTTTTCCTACCTGGTCGATGTTTCGCCGCTGGAGGGATTCGCCAAGTGGTCGCTCATCACGCTGTTCATGCTGCTGAAGGCCGGCCTGATCGTGTCGATCTTCATGCACATGGTGTGGGAGCGCAGCTCCATCGCGTTGCCGATCCTGTTGCCGACCGGCGTGCTGCTCTTCCTCATGCTGCTGATGCTGCTGGAGGGCGACTACATCCATTCCACGCGGCTGGCGTTTTTCGGCAGTTGACGCCCCGCCGCTGACCCGGTCTCAGCGCGCCGCGGCGACCTCGGCGGGCGCCACCACGTCCCCCGTGTCGTTGCCCCACGCATTGCGCTGGTAGGTCACGATCGCGGCCAGTTCCTCGTCGCCGAGCATTGTCCCGAAGGCCGCCATGGCGGAGCCCTTGCGCCCATGCAGCGCCACCCGGATATGCTCGTCCTTGCTGACCTCGGTGCCGGCCAGCGGCGGGAAGCCGGCCGCGCGCAGGCCGAGGCCGCTGGCCTGGTGGCAGCCGGCGCAATTTCTCACGTGCAGCATCCGTCCCTGCGTGATCATCGCGTCGAAATCCTGCGCCGTGGCGGGACTCCCGGGTTCGGCTGGTACGCCCGCGGACAGGCCCTCGACCCCTGCCGGCGCGTGGGCCTGCAGCCAGGCCGCGAATTCCTCGGCCGGCAGTGCCTGGACGACGGGCAGCACGCAGGTATCGCCCGGTCCGCAAAACTGTGCACATTCGCCGCGATAAGTCCCCGGCGACTTCGCGCGGAACGAGAACTCGTTCACGTGGCCCGGAATCGCGTTCCTGCGGCGGCCGAAGCCCGGCACCCACCAGGTGTGGTTCACGTCGTTTGAAGTCAGTTTCACCCGGACCCTGGTGCCGGCCGGCACCACGAGCGGCCGGTCCACGTCGAGCTCGATGCCCTGCGAGGCGGTGCCGGAGCTCTGCCGCATTGCCGTGGCCGGCTCGAGCAAAGCCATGCTCGAATAGTGGATGCCGTGATCCGCATAATCGAATTCCCACTTCCACTGGTAGCCGGTCACCGCGATCGTGAATTCGGCGTCCGTGGAGGTATCCGGGCGGAGGAGCGATTTTGCGGCGGGCACCGCCATCGCAATGAGGATGACGATCGGGATGGCTGTCCAGGCGATCTCCGCCTTCAGGCTGTGGCCGAACAAGCCCGGCTCGGCCGCACGGGATCTGCGGTGCCGGACGATGGACCAGATCATCGCCCCGAGCACGACGGCCGCGACGGCAACGCAGATCGCGAAGATCAGCACCTGAAACCCGTAGACCTCGTTGCTTATCGATGCCGTGGACATCTGTCCGGAATCTCCCGTTTCAACTTTTGCTCAAGAGCCCGCGCGGCTGGTCGGGCGGCTGCCAATCCTAAGTGAATGCCACAATGGCACGCAACTCCGATTCGTGGAACGTGTCGGCAAGTTTTCTTTCTCAGACAGAAACTTAGAACGAAGCTGCAGGTTCACGGCAGGCTATTCGCGGCGGCCAGCCGGGCGCCCAGACCGCCCGGCAGCGCCGCGGCAGCCTGCCGGATGCGCGCCGCCTCGTCGGGCGCCTCGCAGACGGGCAGGCGCACCAGCAATGGCGCCTCCAGGCGGGCCTGAAGCGTCGCGATATTCTCTGCCATGCGCGGCAGTCCTGCTACGAGCGGGTTGGCGACCCAGCCGGCCAGGCGCAGCCCGTCGTGGCGGATGGCCTCGGCCGTCAACAGGGCGTGATTCAGGCAGCCGAGCCGCAGGCCGACGACCAGCACGATCGGCAGGCCGAGCCCTGCCGCGACGTCCGCCATCGTGCCGGTCGCCCCCAGCGGAACTCGCCAGCCTCCGGCGCCCTCGACCACCAGGAAGTCCGCGCCGCGCGCGGCTGCGCGACAGGCCGCGACCAGGTGCGCGGGGTGGAGCCGGATGCCGGCCTCCGCAGCAGCGATGTGGGGCGCGACCGCCGGCTCCAGGGCGACCGGATTGACTGACTGCAGCGTCGCCTGGACGGGGGCGGCGGCGGCGAGCAACTCTGCGTCCGCATTGGCGAGTCGTCCCCCGTCGCGGCGACATCCCGCGGCGACAGGCTTGCAGGCGGCCGCACGGATGCCGGCCCGGCCGAGTGCTAAGAGCAACGCCGCGGCGAACAGCGTCTTGCCGACGCCGGTGTCCGTCCCGGTCACGAACACGCCGCGCATCAAGGTCGTCGCCCGATGCGCGAGAGCGGTACGGCGACCTCGCCGGACGGCGCATCCTGATCGCTGCGCGGCCTGCCGGCCCAGGCATGGCCGTAGACGACCTCCCAGGTCGCAGGCAGGCGCCCCTCCGCTCGCAAGCCCTCGTACCAGGCCTCGACGGCAGCGAGGCGCCGTCGCCCGGTCAGTCCGCGCCTGCGCCCCGCGGTGGCGTTGCTCGCGCCCATGGTTCTCAGGTCGCGCATCAGGCTGCGCACATCCCGATATGTGAGCGTCAGGTACTCCATGTCCATGACGGGCGTCTGCAGGCCCGCGCGCACCAGCGCGTCGCCGAGGTCGTGCATGTCGATGAAGCGATTCACGTGGGTATGGCCGTCGGCGGCGCGCCATGCAGCACGCAGTTCCTTGAGCGTGTCGGGGCCGAAGCTGGAGAACAGCAGCAGCCCGCCGGGCCGGAGCACGCGATGAACCTCCGCGAATACCCGGTCGGGCGAGTCACACCACTGCAACATGAGATTCGAGAATACGAGATCCACCGAGCCATCGGCCAGCGGAATCGCCGCCGCGTCGCCGCAGACGGCGTCGAGGCGGCGCAACCACGGGCGCTGCCGGCGGGCGGCTTGCAGCATTCCCGGGGCAAGGTCCAGCGCGACCACCTCGGCGCGGCGATAGTGCTGCAGCAGCGCGCGGGCGCCGTGACCGGTGCCGCAGCCCGCGTCGAGGATGCGCAGCGGGTCAATGCGAAACAACTCAAGCCGTTCCAGCAGGCGGCGGCGGATCTCCGCCTGGACGACCGCCACGGCGTCGTAGCCCGCAGCCGCCGTGTCGAACGATGCGCGCACGCGCCGGCGATCGAGCGCGAACGGGTCGCCGCTCATGCCGCGGCCGCCTCGTCCAGCAGGAACCCGGTGACCGCCTGCAGGAACTCGTCCGGATGCGTCAGGAACGGCACATGCGCGGCGCCGGCTACGGCGAGAAACCTGCCATTCGTGAGGCCCTCTGCGAGGCGCCGCCCGGCCTCGGCCGGGACCAGCCGGTCGCGCTCTCCGGCGATGACGAGTGCGTGCTGTGTCACGTCCGCCAGGCGATCACGCAGGTCCGTCCCGGCGAGGATGGCGAGACCGGAGGCGAGCGCCGCCGGGGACGGTTCGCCGCCCTGCTCGACGATTCGCCGCAGCGCACCCAGGAGGGCCGTGGCGCGGCGGTCTCCGCGCACCTGCAAAGTCAGGAAGTCGCGCGCGGTCTTGCGATGATCTGCGGCCAGCGAGGCCGCGAACTCCTCCAGGGTCGCCGGCGCCATGCCGCAGGGCCAGGCGGGACCCGCGACGAATCGCGGCGTCGTCGCCACCAGCACGAGCCGGCGGATCTCCTTCCCGGCGAGGGCCGCCGCGAGCGCGACCTGTCCGCCCAGCGACCAGCCGAGCCATGCGGCGCCGCGCGGCGCGGCGGACGCCACCACGTCGGCCGCGGTGCCGAGGCCGAAGCGCCCGGGTGGCGCCTCGCTCGCGCCGTGCCCGGGGAGATCGATGCAGGTGACGCGGAAACGACGCCGGAGCTCCGGCAGGAGCGTCGCCCAGATCCCGGAGTGCAGTCCCCAGCCATGCACCAGCACGAGGTCGGGGCCGCGCCCGGCGGTGGCTGCCTGCAGTTTCATCCGGGCGGGCCGGCGCGCAGTGCGGGGATGCTCGCGAGCGCCTCGAGCAGCCGGTCGACGTCCTGATCCTCGTGCACCGCGGAGAAGGTGATGCGCAGGCGTGCGGAACCGGCGGGCACGGTCGGTGGCCTGATCGGCGTCACCCACAGGCCGGCACGGCGGAGTACGTCCGCGGCCTCCAGCGTCGCAGGCGCCTCGCCGGCGATGACAGGTTGAATCGGAGTCGTCGAGGACGTCAGCCTGAGGCCGAGTGCCTCTGCGCCAGTGCGGAAGCGCGCCACCAGGGCCGCGAGTCGTATGCGCCGCCAGTCTTCGTCACGTGCAATTGCCAGCGAGAGCCGCGTGGCCGCCGCAACCGCCGGCGGGGGCGCGGTCGTGTAGATATAGGTGCGGGCCCGCTGGATGAGCGTCTCGATGAGCGTCTCGCTGCCGGCTACGAAGGCGCCAAACGTACCGAAGGCCTTGCCGAGCGTCCCGACGAGCGCCCCGACGGACGCATGATCGAGACCTGCCTTGACCAGGCTCCCGCGTCCGTCGCGGCCGACGACGCCCAGCCCGTGGGCGTCGTCCAGCAGCAACTCGGCTCCCGAAAGCGCCGCGATTCGCGCGAGTTCCGCGAGCGGGGCGTCGTCGCCGTCCATGCTGAAGACGCCGTCCGTGACGATGAGCCTGCGCCCTGCGGTGGCCTCGAGCCGGCGCGCCGCGGCGGCCGGGTCCGCGTGGGTATAGCGTCGCACGGTCGCGCCCGACAGGCGGCTGGCATCGATCAGCGACGCGTGGTTGAGCCGGTCCTCCACGATGAGGTCGCCGCGGCCCGCAAGGGCGCAGACGAGCCCGAGGTTCGCCATGTAACCCGTCGAGAACAGCAGTGTGCGCGGAAAGCCGGTGAATCGCGCGAGCTCTTCCTCGAGCGCGTGATGCTCCGCGGAATGCCCGGTGACCAGGTGCGCGGCACCGCTGCCCGCGCCCCACTCGATGGCCGCGTCGGCCATCGCCCGGGCGACGCGCGGATCGCGCGCCAGGCCGAGATAGTCGTTGCTGCAGAAGGCGAGGTAGCGTGTCCCGTCGACCATCAGCTCCGCCGGCCCGAGCCCGTGGCGGGGGCCGACGACTCGCCGCCGTCGGTAGAGGCCCGCGGCGCGGAGCCGATCGAGCTCCGCGGCGAGCAACTCAGTCGTGCGCACTGTCGGCATGGGCGTCGGCCGCGCCGGGTTCCGGCACGAGCCCGAGCCGCCGGAACAGCGCCATGTCGCCATCGGCGTCCGGATTCGGCGTCGTCAGCAGCTTTTCGCCGTAGAACACGGAATTCGCGCCGGCAAAGAAAGCGAGCGCCTGCAGCTCGGCGCTCATCTCGGTGCGCCCCGCCGACAGCCGCAGGTGAGAGCCGGGCATCAGAATGCGGGCCACGGCGATCACGCGGACGAATTCGAACGGGTCCAGGGGCGACGCGTCGGCCAGCGGCGTGCCCGGCACCCTGACGAGCTGGTTGACGGGCACGCTCTCCGGGTGCGCCGGCAGAGTGGCGAGCGTGTGGAGGAGCGCCACGCGGTCCTCGCGGGTCTCGCCCATGCCGAGGATACCGCCGCAACAGACCTTCATGCCCGCGTCGCGGACATGCTGCAGGGTCCGGAGGCGATCGGCGTAAGTACGGGTCGTGACGATCTCGGGGTAATAAGCCTCGGAAGTATCGAGATTGTGGTTGTAGAAATCCAGCCCGGCCTCGCGCAGCGCCTGCGCCTGTTCGGCAGTCAGCATGCCCAGCGTCGCACAGGTCTCGAGCCCCAGGGCGCGCACCCGGCGCACCATCTCCGCCACTACGGCCAGCTGCTTCGGCTTGGGATTGCGCCAGGCGGCGCCCATGCAGAAGCGGGTCGCGCCCGACTCGCGCGCGACCCGGGCCCGCTCCACCACCTGGTCGACTTCGAGCAGCGGATCGACCGGCAGACCGGTGTCGTGGCGGATGCTCTGGGGGCAGTACGCGCAGTCCTCCGGGCAGGCTCCCGTCTTCACCGACAACAGCGTGCTGACCTGGACCTGGTGATGCGCAAAAGATTCGCGGTGTACGCCGTGTGCACGATAGAGCAGCTCGAACAGCGGCAATTCGAACAGGGAGCGCACTTCTTCCAGGCGCCAGTCGGTACGGGTTTGAGTCATGGGGATCGGCTCGATGTCGGGGCCCGTTTCCGGGCCGCAGGTATGGAAAGCGGACCTCCGGCCGGGGGCCGGGGCCGCCGCATAATGCGCCGCGAGTATTCGTGGCGCGGGAAGGGGCTGTCAACCCGTGAATTCAGGGCAAGTTTACAACGGCTGGCGGGTTGGATTTCCGCGCTGGCCCTGCGAGCTGTGCGGCGCGCCTGCCGGCGGGCGCGGGCTCTGTCCGGGCTGCCGCGCGGACCTGCCGTGGATCGGCCCCGCCTGCGGCCGCTGTGCGCGGCCGCTCCCCGCCCCTGGCGAGTGCGGTGCGTGCTTTGAGCATGCGCCGCCGTGGTCGCGGGCGGTCGTGCCCCTGGCGTGGCGCTTCCCGGTGGACGTGCTCGTCGGCCGCTTCAAGTATGGTGGCGCGCTGCACTTCGGTGCGCTGCTCGGCAGGCTGTTGGCCGAGCACTGTGATGGGCCGGGACCCGACGGCATCGTCCCGGTGCCGCTGCACCGCGAGCGGCTTGCACAGCGCGGTTTCAACCAGGCACAGGAGTTGGCGCGCCCGGTAGCGCGTCGCATCGGCGTGCCGATCCTCGGCGACGCCTGCAGCCGGACCGTGGCAACGCCGCCGCAGGCAGGCCTTGCGGCACGCCTGCGTTACCGAAACCTGCGCGGCGCGTTTTCTGCATCGCAGGAAGTGCGCGGGCGGCGCCTGGCCGTGATCGACGACGTCATGACGACCGGGTCAACGGCCGCGGCGGTAACGCTCGCCCTGCTCGAGGCCGGGGCGGCCGGTGTCGAAATATGGGCCGTGGCCCGCGGGGGCACCGCTCAGGGCGGCGTGAAGGTGTAGTGCAGCAGGATGCCGACGAAGACCGCCATGCCGAAATAGTGATTGTTAAGGAACGCCCGGAAACAGTCCTCGGGACGCCGCGCCCGGATCAGGTACTGCTGCCACAGGGACAACACCGCGGCGACCGCGAGCCCCGCCAGGTACCATCCGCCGAATCCCGCCTGGCGGCCGACCAGCCACAGGGCGACCAGTACGAGGATTTGCATCACGCCGATCATCGGGCGGTCGGCGTCGCCGAACAGGATCGCGGTCGAGCGCACGCCGAGCTTCAGGTCGTCGTCCCGGTCGACCATCGCGTACATGGTGTCGTAGACGACCGCCCACAGCACCACGGCAATGAACATCAGCCACGCCGGTTGCGGCACGGCGCCGGTCTGGGCCGCATAGGCCATCGGCACGGACCAGCCGAACGAGGCGCCGAGGAATACCTGCGGCAGATGCGTGAATCGTTTCAGGAATGGATAGGCAATCGTCAGCGCCGCCCCGGCCAGGGCCAGCAGCACGGTGAGCCGGTTCAAGGTCAGTACCAGCGCGAAGGCCGTGGCGCCCAGAGCGCCGGCGAGCAGCAATGCCTCGAGCGGGGACACCGTACCCCGCGCGATCGGGCGTTCACGGGTGCGCGCCACATGCGGATCGATGCGGCGGTCGGCGAAATCGTTCATGACGCAACCCGCCGAACGCATCAGCACTACGCCGGCAACGAACACCAGGAATACGTGTGGATCCGGCCTTCCCGCGCCAGCAGTCCACAGCGCCCAGAGCGTCGGCCATAGCAACAGCAGCGTGCCGATCGGCCGGTCCAGCCGCATCAGCAGCGCGTACTCGCGCAACTGGGCCACGAGGCGGTGTGCGGGCCCCTGCGGGCCTAGGGGTTCCGGCATCGGGTCAGGCCCGGCAGGAACATCTCGTAGATCAGCAGCGGCCCTGCCGAGAGACTGAAGCGGGAGCGCCGCGCCCATACCCAGGCCGGGCGGATGTCCGTGCCGTCGAGGGACGGCGTGAACAGCGGGTGGCCGGGATTGGCGCGCGTGAATTCAAACGGTGAGCGCTGGATGCCGCCACGCTCGAGCAGCGCGTCGCCGAGCGGCCGGTCGCCGAGCGCATGCAGCCACGGATCGCCAGCGAGCGTCGCGGCCGGGATCAATGTCGTCGCGCACACGCACAAGCTGTCGCCGCAGAACATGCGTACTCGCCGCGCACGGGCCTCGTTGCCGTCCAGCAGCTCGCGCGCGTCGCCGGGGACCGGTTCCGCCGCTTCGCCCAGCAGTTCGAGTCGGAAGCCCGCGCCGCAGGTGGCACGCAAGCGCGACGTCAGCGAGCCTGAGTCCTGCAGCCAGCCGCGCAGACCCGGGTCCTCGGGCAATGCGCCCGGCGCATCGGCGGCGAGCCAGACCAGGGGCTCGGCGTCGTTTGCGGGCCGCGCGGGCAGGAGACTTTCGCTTGTCATGGGGCGGGCTGGTAACCGGTTCAGGGGGGCATTATAAATGGCTGCGGTCAGACCTGTCCGTACCTTGTCGACGTGCCTACCCAGCGGCGCGTCAACGCGGCGACGCGCTCCGGATGCGCGTGGAGCAGTTGATCGGCCAGTTCCCTGACGAGCGGCATGAGTTGCTGGTCGCGCACCAGGTCCGCGACCTTCAGGCCCAGCAGCCCGGTCTGGCGAATGCCGAGGACTTCCCCGGGACCGCGCAGCTGCAGGTCGGTGCGAGCGATTTCGAAGCCGTCGTTGCTGTCGCGCAGCGCCGCGAGGCGTGTCGTCGCCGTGGCGGACAGGGGGGGTCGGTAAAGCAGCAGGCACGTCGCGTCATCCGCGCCGCGCCCGACGCGACCGCGCAGCTGGTGCAGCTGGGCCAGCCCCATTCTCTCCGCATTCTCGACAATCATCAGGCTGGCACGCGGCACGTCCACGCCCACTTCGATGACCGTCGTCGCAACGAGGAGGTGAAGCTCGCCGGCCTTGAAGGCGCGCATGATCCGCTCCTTGTCAGCCTGCCGCAGGCGGCCGTGTATCAGGCCGATGGACAGCTCCGGCAGCGTCTCGGCGAGCAGGGCCGCGGTATCCTCTGCGGCCTGCGCCTGCAGCTGGTCGGATTCCTCGATCAGGGGGCAGACCCAGTACGCCTGCCGGCCCGCGGCGCAGGCCTCGCGTATCCGCGCGATGACCTCCGCGCGACGCGACTCCGGCATCGCGACGGTGCGGACCCGGCCGCGCCCCGGGGGCAGCTCGTCGATGATGGAGGTGTCGAGGTCCGCATAAGTGGCCATCGCGAGCGTGCGGGGAATCGGCGTCGCGGTCATGACGAGCTGGTGCGGCCGCCGTCCCTCCCCGGTGCCCTTGTCCGTCAGCGCGAGGCGCTGGTGCACGCCGAAGCGATGCTGCTCGTCGATGATCGCCAGCGCGAGCCGCGCGAACCGCACGCCTTCCTGGAACAGCGCATGAGTCCCCACCACGACGGCGGCTTCCCCGGACGCCAGGCGCTGCAGCGCGCCGCGCCGTTCCGCAGCCGACTGGGAGCCGGACAACCAGCAGACGCCGATCTCCAGCGGCTCCAGCCAGTCGCTGAAACTGGCGTAGTGCTGCTCGGCGAGCAATTCCGTCGGCGCCATGATGGCTGCCTGTGCGCCGCAAGCGACGGCCTGCAATGCGGCGACGGCTGCGACAACGGTCTTGCCGCTGCCGACGTCGCCTTGCACGAGGCGCATCATCGGCACCGGCCGGGCGAGATCCGCGCGTACCTCGGCAATGACTCTCTGTTGCGCTCGCGTCAGGGCGAACGGCAGTCCCGCGATGAACCTCGCGACGAGCGTGTCTCCCGTCAGCGGCCATGCCGACTTGCGCCGCGCGCGATGGCGCAGGGCGCGCATGGCCAGCTGGTGCGCGAGGAGTTCCTCGAGCGCGATGCGCCGCCGGGCGGGATGTGCGGCGGCCTCCAGCCCGGCGATATCCGTGTCCGGCGGGGGGTAGTGCAGCAGGCGCAAGGCATCGGCAAGGGACGGCAGGCCGCGGCCGGCGAGCGCTTCGCCGGGCAGCAGGTCCGGGGGACCGTCCCCGAGTCCGGCCAGCGCCTGCCTGACGAGTTGCCGGATGCGCGTTTGCGCGAGCCCCTCGGTGCCGCCGTATATCGGCGTCAGCGCGTCTTCTTCCGGCCCGGGATCCGGTCCCAGGTGCCGGTACTCCGGGTGCACCATCTCCGGCCCCCGTTGTCCGGCCCGCACCTCGCCGAAGCACCGCAGGCGGGCGCCCCGGACCAGGGCTGCCTGCTGGCGCGCCGTAAAGTGAAAGAAACGCAGTGCCAGCATGCCGGTGGCGTCGCCGAACGCGACCACCAGCATGCGTCGGCGCCGTCGCACGACCTCGGTCAACAGGACCTCGCCTTCGACGACCGCGCGCTGTCCGGGCCGCAACGCGCCGATCGGCACGCTGCGCGTCCGGTCCTCGTAGCGCACCGGCAACAGGAACGCGAGATCCTCGACCGTGTGCACGCCGAGCCTCTCGAGCCGCGCGGCGAGCGTGGGGCCCACGCCGCTCAGGCGCGTGACCGGGTCTTCAGGCGCAAGAGCCACGCCCTCGGCCGGCGGCTCAGTTCCCGGGGACCAGGACGGCGTCGATCTCGACGCGCGCGCCCTTGGGCAGTGCCGCCACCTGCACTGTGACGCGCGCAGGGTACGGCGGCTGCAGGATCTCTTCCATCACCTGGTTGACCATGGCGAAGTCGCCGAGGTCGGTCAGGAACACGGTGAGCCGAACGGCCTCGGCGAGCGTGGCACCGGCCGCGGTGGACACCGCGGCGAGATTGCGGAAGACCTGCCGCACCTCCGCCTCCACGTCTCCCGGTACCAGCGTCATGGTCGCCGGATCCAGAGGGATCTGGCCCGATAGCCAGATCGCCCCGCCGGCGGCGACGGCCTGTGAATATGGCCCGATGGCGGCTGGTGCCCTGTCCGTGGCGATCGTGCGACGGGTCATGTTGCCTCCTTTACGTGTTGGTGCGCGTGACGCTGAGCACGTCCGGCATGGCGCGGATGCTCCTGAGCACGCGGTCGAGCTGGTCGCGGCCGTCGACCTGCAGCAGGAAGATCAGCGACGAGCTGTCGCCGTCCCGTTCGACGACCTGGACATGCTCGATGTTGGTCTCGGCCGAAGAAATGTTGGCCGCGACTGCAGCGAGCACGCCGAGGCGGTTGCGCACTTCGGCGCGCACCTCGACCGGAAACGTGCGATTGAGCTTGCGCTCCCACTCCACGGCCAGCCACTTGTCGGGCTGCTTGCGGAATTCGGCGAGGTTGCCGCAGTCGTCGCGATGGATGACGATGCCGCGACCCGCGCTCAGGTAGCCGAAAATCGTATCGCCGGGAATCGGGTGGCAACAGCGCGCATAGGTGACGACCATGCCCTCGGTGCCGGCGATCGCGAGCGGCGCGGCCTGGCCGTGGCCCGCCTCGCCGGTGTCCTCCGGCAGCAGCCGTCGGGCGACCAGCGAGGCCATCCGCTCGCCGAGGCCGATCTGCTCATAGAGCTCCTCGACGTTGTTGCAGCCGAGCAGATCGAGCGTCGCGCGCATGCGCTCTGCCGGCACCTTGCGGATGGTCAGCTTGAACTCGCGCAGCGCATTGTCCAGCAGGCGCTTGCCGAGATCGGCGGCTTCGTGGCGCTGCAGGTTCTTGAGGAAGGTGCGGATTGCCATGCGCGCCTTTGCGGTGACGACGAAATTGACCCAGGCGGGATTGGGTGTCGCTCCACGGGCAGTGACGATCTGGACTGTCTGGCCGTTCTTCAAAACGGTGCGCAACGGCACGGGGCGGCGATCGATGCGGGCTGCGACACAGCGGTTGCCGACGCCGGTGTGCACCGCGTAGGCGAAGTCCACACAGGTCGCGCCGCGCGGCAGGCGCACAATGTCCCCCTTCGGGGTGAAGACGTACACCTTGTCGGGAAACAGGTCGATCTTCACACTCTCGAGAAATTCTTCGGAGGTGCCGCCCTCCTCCATCTCAATCAGATTGGCCAGCCATTCGTGCGCCCGCACCTGCGGCTGTGCCGCATAGGGGCCGCCGGCCTTGTATAACCAGTGGGCGGCGATGCCGGACTCGGCGACGCGATCCATGTCGTCGGTCCGGATCTGGACCTCGCAGGGCAGGCCGCCGGGGCCGAACAGTGTCGTGTGCAGCGACTGGTAGCCGTTGACCCGCGGAATCGCGATGTAGTCCTTGAAACGGCCGGGCATCGGCCGGTAGCACTTGTGCACGATGCCGAGAGCCCGATAACAGTCGTCGACGGTCTCCACGACGATGCGAATGCCGTAGACGTCGACGATCTCGTTCAGGGCGCGCTTCTTGTCACGCATCTTCCGGTAGATGCTGTAGATGTGCTTCTCGCGCCCGGCCACGCGCGCCTGTATGTGCACCTCGTCGAGGCTCTCCCCGAAGCGCTTGCTGATTTTCTGGATGATCTGCTTGTGGCTGCCCTGGGCACGCTTAAGGGCCCGCTCGAGCACGCGGTAGCGATACGGGTGCAGGCAACGGAAGCCAAGATCCTCGAGCTCGAGGCGAATCAGGTTCATGCCGAGGCGGTTGGCGATCGGCGCATAGATTTCCAGTGTCTCGCGGGCGATGCGGCGGCGCTTCTCGGGCGGCATGATCCACAGGGTGCGCATGTTGTGCGTGCGGTCCGCAAGCTTCACGAGGATCACGCGGATGTCGCCGACCATCGCCAGGAGCATCTTGCGGAAGCTCTCGGCCTGCGCCTCCGCGCGGCTGCGGAACTCGATCTTGTCCAGTTTGCTGACGCCGTCCACGAGCTCCGCGACGTCTTCGCCGAACAGGGACGCGATATGGTCCTTCGGCACGCCCGTATCCTCGATGACGTCGTGCAGCAGCGCTGCCATCAGGGTCTGGGCATCGAGCTTCAGCTCGGCGAGTATCGTGGCTACCGCGACCGGGTGGGAAATGTACGGCTCGCCCGAGTAACGCTGTTGGCCGTCATGGGCCTTGGCGGCAAACTCGTAGGCGCGCATGACCTGGTCGACCTGTTCGGCCGGCAGGTAACGCTGCATCCTGCGATTGAGGCGGTCGAGGCCAATGGACCGCTTCCTTTTCGGCAGTCGAGCCAGGAAGGAAGCCGCATAGTCCACGGGCGCAGACTCCCCTCGTCAGTCTCCCATCGGGGGGATGGGACGGTCGAAGGACTCGGGCTCGCGCTCCACGACCGGCGGGTCCGGTTCCGTGAGGATATCCTGGCCGATAACGCCCTCGGCAATCTCCCGGAGGGCGAGCACCGTGGCCTTGTCGTTTTCCCAGTCGAGGGTCGTCGGCGCGCCATTCGCGAGCTGCCGGGCGCGCCGGGCGGCGATCAGGACGAGGTCGAACAGGTTATCGACGTTCTGCATACAGTCTTCGACGGTGATCCGGGCCATGTTTCTCTCTGCAGGCTGGAGGAGCGGGGCAAGCACATCATACTAACGGAAGAGCGGTCGGCGCTGCCAGTGCAACGGCGCGCCCGGGCAGCCCTCAGCCTGCCAGCGCCGCCGCGACCGGCAACAGCTCCGGGCGGTCCGCCCGGCTCGCCTCGCCGTGCCCGCGAACGATGTCGGACAAGGCCTGCAGCGCCGCGGCAAAATCGTCATTCACGACCACGAACGGGAACTCGCTCCAGTGCGACATGTCCGTGGCGGCGTCGGCGAGCCGCCTGCGGATGACCGCCTCGCTGTCGGTGCCGCGGCTGCGCAGGCGCCGTTCCAGTTCCGCACGCGACGGCGGCAGGATGAAAATCCCTGCCGAATCCGGCATCGCCGCACGCACCTGGCGGGCGCCCTGCCAGTCGATCTCCAGCACGACGCCGTGGCCGGCCGCGAGCAGGGCCTCCACCTGGGCGCGGGCGGTGCCGTAGTGGTTGTCGAAGACGCGCGCATGCTCGAGGAAAGCGCCGTCCTCGACCATGCGCTCAAACTCCTCCGGCGTGACGAAAAAGTAATGCTGGCCGTGGTGCTCGCCCGGGCGCCGCGCGCGGGTCGTGTAGGAGATCGAGAAGCGCAGCTGTGGCTCGCGCTCCATGAGCGCCCGCACCAGGCTGGTCTTGCCGGCGCCCGACGGCGCGGAGATGACGAACAGGCGGTTTTGCGCGCTCAATTCGGGGTCACTCGATATTCTGGACCTGCTCGCGCATCTGTTCTATGAGGACCTTGAGGTCCACCGCGATGCGCGTGGTCTCGGCGTCCACGGACTTCGAGCCGAGGGTATTGGCCTCGCGATTGAACTCCTGCATGAGGAAATCGAGCCGCCGCCCGTTGGCCTCGTCGTCGTCGGCCGACAGGATGCGCAATACTTCGGCGACGTGACTCGCGAGGCGCTCGATTTCCTCGTCCACGTCCATCTTGCCCAGCTGGATGGCGAGTTCCTGCTCGAGGCGCTGCGGGTCGGCCTGCACGTCGAGCCCTGCGAGGCGCTCGAGGAGTCGCACCTTGAGCGATGCGCGTATCGAGGGCAGGGCCGCCCGGACCTGCCCCACCAGGCCGGTCACGGCCTCGCAGCGCTCGGCCAGCACGCCGGCGAGCCGTGCGCCTTCGCGGCGGCGCGCGCCATCGAGCTCATCGAGGGCCTGCGCCAGCGCGGCCGCGGCAAGCTCCGCGACCGGCTCGAGATCGCGCTCCTGTTCCCTGACGACGCCGGGCCAGCGCAACAGGTCGATCGTGCCGGGCAGGGCGAGTTCCCCGACCCGCCCGCGAATCCTGGCGACCGCCTCGGTGATCCGCTCCGCGAGGTCGAGGTCGAGTGCGAGCGCGCGGTCGCCGGCCGCCTCCCAGCCGACCCGCAACGTACAGTCCACTTTGCCGCGCTTCAGGCGTGAGCCCACCTGCTGGCGAAAGCGCGTCTCGAGCGCGCGCAACTCCTCCGGGAGCCGCAGCCCGATCTCCAGGTAGCGGTGATTGACGGAACGGAGCTCCCAGCACACCGAACCCCAGGGCGCATCACATTCGGCGCGCGCGAAACCGGTCATGCTGCGGATCATTTCTGCGTTTCCATGCCGCGGTGCGCTTATACTTCCCGACTGCCGCGCTCGGGGCGGGCGCGTAGTCTAGCAGAAGGCCGGGGGTCCAATTGCGCTTCGAAACCGCCGAGATCACGCTCCTGGGCGATCGCGAGGAGAACCAGGACCGTGCTGCTGTCCGCTCGGATGACGGCAGCGTGCTGCTCGTCGTGGCAGACGGCATGGGCGGGCACGCGGGCGGTGCGCTGGCGGCGGCAGTCGCAGTGCAATCGCTCTGCGCGAGTTACGTCCGGCGCGATCCGCGAGCGGACTGCCGCGAGTTTCTGCGCCACGCCTTCGAAACGGCGCACGACGCCGTGGTCGCGGTGGGCGACCAGGAGGGGATCGGCAGCAGGCCGCGGGCGACCGGCGCCGCCTGCATGGTCCGGGAGGGGCACGCGGCGTGGGGGCATGTGGGCGACTCGCGCATCTACCTGGCGCGCGGCGGAGCGGTCATGACGCGGACCCGGGACCACACGCCCATCGAAAGCCTCTTGCAGGACGGCCTGATCTCCGAGGAAGAAGTCGCCGGCCACCCGATGCGCCATTATGTCGAGTATTGCCTGGGGGGGATTGCGGAGCGCCCGCTGATCACGATCTCGGAATCGGTTCCCCTCGAGCCGGGCGACCTGCTGCTGGTCTGTTCGGACGGCCTGTGGTCGGGCATCAGCGATGCGGACATCAGTGCGGGCCCCGGCCCGGACGTGGCCCTCGAAGACTGGCTGGCACGCATCGCCAGCCGCGCGGTGCGTGCCGGCACCCCGCACAGTGACAACACGACCGCCGTGGCCCTGCGGGTCCTGGCGGACTGATTGCCCCCGAGTGGAGAGGATACTGTTGAGGCCCAGCGAGCGACGCCCTGACGAGTTACGCACCGTGCGCTTCGAGCGCGGCTACCAGCGCCACGCGGAGGGCTCCGTGCTGGTCGAGTTCGGCCTCACCCGGGTCGTCTGCTCTGCAAGCGTCGAAGAGCGCGTGCCGCCGTTCCTGAAGGGCCGGGGCCAGGGATGGGTCACGGCCGAGTACGGCATGCTGCCGCGCGCGACGCACACCCGGAATGCGCGCGAAGCGGCTCGCGGCCGCCAGGGCGGCCGGACGCTGGAAATCCAGCGCCTCATCGGCCGCAGCCTGCGCGCGGTGCTCGACCTCACGGCGCTCGGGGAACGCACGGTGACCATTGATTGCGACGTGCTGCAGGCCGACGGGGGCACGCGCACCGCGGCGATTACCGGCGCCTACGTCGCGCTCGTCGAGGCCGTGCGCAGCCTGCGCAAGGCGGGCATCCTGCGTGGCGATCCGCTGCACGGCCAGGTGGCCGCAGTGTCGGTCGGGTTGTACCGGGGAATCGCCGTGCTGGATCTTGATTACGCCGAGGATGCAGAGGCCGAAACCGACATGAACGTCGTCATGAACGAGGCCGGCGCATTCGTGGAAGTCCAGGGCACGGCCGAGGGCCATGCCTTCAGGCGGACGGAACTGGACCAGTTGCTGGACCTCGCAGCCGGCGGTGTCGCCGAACTGCTGGCCCTCCAGCGGGAGGCGCTGGCCGAGTGACGCGGGCCGTGCGCCGCCGCCTCGTCCTGGCGACAGGCAATCCGGGCAAGGCACGGGAGATCGCGGCCATGCTCGCCCCGGCGGGCGTGGTGATCGTTTCGCAAGCGGAATTCGGGATCGAGTCGGCCGAAGAAACCGGTGCGACATTCATCGAGAACGCGATCCTGAAGGCGCGTCATGCAGCGGCAGGTAGCGCCCTGCCGGCCGTCGCGGACGATTCCGGCCTGGTCGTGGATGCACTGGGCGGCGAGCCCGGCATCCATTCCGCCCGCTATGCCGCCGGCGGAGATGCGGCGAACAACCGCAAGCTGCTCGCGCGGCTCGCCACCCTCGCACCGCCGGAACGCCGTGCGCGCTTCGTCTGCGTTGCGGTGCTGCTGCGCCACCCGGCGGATCCCCTGCCGGTCGTCTGTGAGGGCCGCTGGGAAGGCAGCATCGCCCTGGCCCCCCGCGGCGAGCGCGGCTTCGGCTACGATCCGGTGTTCATTCCCCTGGGCGAGGCGCGCAGTGCCGCCGAGCTCGATCCGGCGGAGAAGAACCGCCTGAGCCATCGCGGCCGCGCGTTCGCCGGACTCCTCGAGTGGCTGACCGGCACCACGGGCCCGGCATGGCCGCCGCACGGCGGTGCGCCATAGGCGCGTTCGGGCCTCTGCCGGAGGCGCCGCCGCTGGGCGTCTACGTGCACCTGCCCTGGTGCGTTCGCAAGTGCCCCTATTGCGACTTCAACAGCCACGAATTGCGCGGCACCGCGCCGTTCGCCGCCTACATCGACGCGCTCCTGGAAGACCTGGAGCAGGAATTGCCGCTGCTCGGGGGGCGCGAAGTCGCAACGGTGTTCTTCGGCGGCGGCACGCCGAGCCTCTGCCCGCCGCCACTGATCGGTCGCTTCCTCGAGGGCCTGGCGGCACGCCTCAGCGTGGCGCCCGATGCCGAGATCACCCTGGAGGCAAACCCCGGCACTATCGAGCGGGGCCGGTTCAGCGAGCTGGCCGGCGCCGGCATCAACCGCGTCTCGCTCGGTGTGCAGAGCTTCCAGCCTCGCCTGCTGACGGCGATCGGCCGGATCCACGACGAACGGGAGGCCTATGCCGCGATCGACGAGCTGGTGCAGTCGGGCATCCCCAGCTACAACCTGGACCTCATGTTCGGCCTGCCCGGGCAGACGGTCGCCGAATCCGCGGCGGACGTGGCTGCGGCGATCGCCGTGCGGCCGCCGCACCTTTCCTTCTACCAGTTGACGCTGGAGCCGGGCACGCCATTCCACCGTCGGCCGCCGCGCCTGCCGAATGACGAGGACTGCTGGGTCATGGAGGTCGCTGCAACGGAGCGCCTGGAAGCGGCGGGCTACCGCCGCTACGAGGTCTCGGCGTGGGCGCGCCCGGGGCAGGAATGCCGCCACAACCTCAATTACTGGTCGTTCGGCGACTATCTCGGCCTCGGCGCGGGCGCACACGGAAAACTCAGCCTGGACGACGGCCGCATCGTGCGGCGCTGGCGACGCAGGCGACCGCTCGGCTGGCTCGAGGGGCCGCGACTCGAGGGAGAGCAGGCGCTGGACGCCGCCGCGCGCCTGTTCGAGTTCATGCTCAATGCCCTGCGCCTGAGTGACGGCTTTACCCTCGAGTCATTCGAGGCGCGCACCGGACTGGCGGCCGGCGCCGCACTGCCCGGGCTGCGGCGCGGCCGGCAGCTCGGCCTCCTCGAGACCAGCCTCGACTCCCGCTGGCGGGCCACCGCGTTCGGACGGCGCTTCCTGAATGACGCGCAGGGACTGTTCCTGCCCGCCTCACCGGGCTGAACCGGCGGCACTTATGCACACGCCGTGGGGACGGGCTGCAGGCTCCAGGCGGGACTGCGTGGTGCAGTGCGCTGCGGCTTACAAGCCACGCACTTGAATACGCAACGTGCTGATTGAAATGTCATAATCGACAAGTGGTCGCTTTTTGCCCAATCTGAGTGGCGGCGCGTGCGCGATGGCACGCAGATCAATCATCCAGCCTCAATTCACAGAGTTTTCCACAGGATTTGTGGATAAGATTCAAAGCTGCTGGCCGGGACGCAACTAGCGATGGGAAGTTAAAGTTTTCCTTCAATAGATTGCTGCAAGTCGATATCGATCGCCGCGGCAGCACAACGGCTTGCGGGTGTGTGCGTGGCGGGCACGCGACGGCGAACGCCCGCGAGTCGCTTGCTGGGGGCTCGGACAGGCGCTATTATGGCGAGCTTTTCCACTGGTTCCCGAGTCTTGGAAGGCCGACCATGAAGCCGAACATTCATCCCGAGTACAACGAGATCAACGTGGTCTGCAGCTGCGGCAACACGTTCACGACGCGTTCCACCCTCGGGCAGGAACTCCACGTGGAAGTCTGCTCCAAGTGCCACCCGTTCTACACCGGCAAGCAGAAAATTGTCGACGCTGGCGGGCGTGTCGACAAGTTCCGCCGCAAGTATGGCGGCATGAGCGCCTGAGCGGGCGTTCGGTCGCGTGATGGACTCGGGGGGGCGCCGCAGGGCGCCCCTCTTGTTTTCGGGCGTCGCGGCAAGCGGGACACGGCACCACCCCTGGACTATAATCATTGGCCCCGCGCGACGCCGAGGCTGTCATACGCCGGAACGGCGCCCCGCCAATCCGAGCGCGACTCTGCAGCGCGGTGTCCCGGCCGCCGCGCAGGCGTGTCACGGACGCTCGAAACCGCCACCACGGACCAGGAAGGCCAGCAATGAGTGAGAAGACCCTGACCATCGTCAGCGAAGCTGATGGCAAGCGGCTGGAGATGCCGGTGCGCACGGGCACAGCCGGGCCGGATGTCGTGGACATCGGGTCCCTGTACAAGCACATGGGCGTTTTCACGCTGGACCCGGGCTTCGTCGCGACGGCGAGCTGCGAAAGCAAGATCACGTATATCGACGGCGACGAGGGGGTGCTGCTGTATCGCGGTTACCCCGTCGACCAGCTGGCGGAGCGCAGCAGTTTTCTCGAGGTGTCTTACCTGCTGCTGAATGGCGAATTACCCACCCGCAGCCAGCTCGAGGACTTCACGCACATCATCACGACGCACACGATGATCAACCAGACCTTGTTGCGTCATTTCAACGGGTTCCACCACAACGCCCACCCGATGGCGATGCTTGCCTCGGTCGTCGGTTCGATGTCGGCCTTTTACCATGACTCCACCGACATCGAGAACGTGCGGCAACGGGACATCTTCACTCACCGCATCATCGCGAAGATTCCGACGATCGCCGCGGCGGCCTACAAGCACTCGATCGGCCAGCCCTTCATTTACCCGCGCAACGATCTCGACTACTGCAGCAACGTGCTGAATATGTTCTTCGCGGTGCCATGTGCGGATTACCGCGTGGACCGGGTCGCGGCCGAGGCGCTGGACCTGTTGTTCATCCTGCACGCGGATCACGAACAGAACGCCAGCACTTCCACGGTGCGACTCGCGGGCAGCTCGGGCACCAATCCCTACGCGGCCATCGCTGCGGGCATTGCGACTCTGTGGGGCCCGGCGCACGGCGGCGCAAACGAGGCCGTGCTCACGATGCTCGAGAGGATCGGCTCGGTGGACAATATCCCGAAGTTCGTCGCCAAGGCCAAGGACAAGGACGATCCGTTCCGCCTCATGGGCTTCGGCCATCGCGTCTACAAGAACTTCGATCCCCGGGCCAAGCTGATCCGGACCATGTGCCACAAGGTGCTCAACCGGCTCGGCCACACGGATTCGCCGCTGTTCGAGCTGGCGTTGCGACTCGAGGAGATCGCGCTCGAAGACGACTACTTCATCGAGCGCAAGCTCTACCCGAACGTCGATTTCTATTCGGGAATAATCTATCGGGCCCTCGGCATCCCGACGTCAATGTTCACCGTGATGTTTGCCATCGCGCGCACCGTCGGCTGGGTGGCGCATTGGCAGGAGATGATCGCCGACCCGCATCGCCGCATCGGGCGTCCGCGACAGCTCTATACGGGCGCGCCCAGCCGGGACTACACGCCGATCGAGCGCCGCGGCTAGGGCTCCCGGCGCGACGACCGGCCAGGTGTGAGCGGGCCCTGAACGGGGGCCTCGCCGCGGCCGGCCTCTGCGTCGAGGAGCCCTTCGACCTCGTCACGCCGGCCGCGTCGCATCGGTCCCCCGCTGACGGGGCACAGCGGCGCCTCGCGCAGGCCGTGTTCCGGAAACACCGTCAACTCGACCGCCACCTCGCCGGCGTCGAGCTCGAAACTCGGGTAGCTGGCGTACTCGCCGTTCGCCTGGCGCACGCGTCGATCGCCTGTGCGATACCGGACGCCCCGCTCGATCAGCATGAAAGCGACCTCCTCGGGCGTCGCCGCAAACAAGTGCAGCGAAATATCGGAGTGCGGCGTCGCCGTGCCGGCCAGCACCGGCCCCACGAGGCGGGGATTGAAGCGCTCGACGAGTTCCATCGCGCGCAGTGCGGCCTCGCGCAGGGCGCGGAGGTTGTCGTGGTGCGCGGCGCCGCCGAACAATCGCTGCTGCACGGCCAGGGCGGCGGAGATCTCCTGGTTGGCCGGGAGCGCGTTACGGTCCATGACTCCCAGCCGATCCGCCGCCTTGCGCTTCGCGAGGAGGAAGTCGCGGACCCCCTGCTCGCGCATGATGCGTGCAGCCTCCTCCGCTACACGCGTGCGCAGCTCTCCGGTCCTGTTTGCCGTACGCCTTGGCATCGTCGCCCCCGTCGTTCAGAACAGTGGCTCTTCGTCCGCCCGATCCCTGCCGTCCGGGAATGATTCCTCGCCGGGCTCGGCCGGTCCCGGGACTTCGCCGACGCGGAAAGTCTCGAAAATCGCCTCGGGCTCACCGGCGCGGGCAAGGTGCCCAGTCTGCGCGGACACCCGCACGGTGACCAGGCCGGGCGGCTCGACGGGACGGCTGCGGCGCCTGTCATGCAACGCCGGCCCCATGAATTCCATCCATACCGGCAATGCGGTAGAGGCACCCGTCTCGCCGCGCCCCAGCGGGCGCTCCTGGTCGAAGCCTACCCAGGCCGTGGCGACGAGATCACCGTTGTAGCCCGCGAACCACGTATCGCGGCCGTCATTGGTGGTACCGGTCTTGCCCGCGATGTCCGTGCGCCCGAGTTCGCGCGCTTTCGCGCCCGTGCCGCGCCGAACAACGTCCTCGAGCATACTGGAGATGATCCAGGCATTGCGTGCCTCGATGGCGCGCGGCGGCTGCTCGGGCGACACCTCGCCAGGGTCCCCCTCCTCGCCCGGCGGCAGGCCTCCCGCCGGTACGACCGCGGCTGCCTCGGGTGCCTCCTCTGGCAGCGCGTATGCACATTCCGCGCAGGCCCAGCGGGCCTCGCTCCGGAACAGCAACACGTCATCCACTCCATAGATCCGGTCGATGAAATAGGGATCGACACGATATCCGCCGTTCGCAAAGGCCGCGTAGCCGACCGCCAGCTCCGCCGGGGTGACCCCGCCGCTGCCGAGGGCCAGCGTCAGATTGCGCGGCAGCGCATCCGGTGGAAAACCGAACTGCCGCGCATACTCGATTGTGAAGGGGATGCCGATCTGCTCGAGCACCCGGATGGACACGAGGTTGCGAGACAGCACGAGCGCCTCGCGCAAGCGCATTGGGCCATAGAAACGACCGGTGTAGTTCTGTGGTCTCCAGGTCTCCTCCAGTTCGGGGTCATCGTAGACGACCGGCGCATCGATCATCACGCTGGCGGCGGTCAGCCCACGCTCCAGTGCCGCCGAGTAGACGAACGGCTTGAAAGCGGAGCCCGGCTGGCGTCGCGCCTGGGTTGCCCGGTTGTACTTGCTGAGCTCGAAATCCAGCCCACCGCTGAGCGCGACGATCGCGCCGTCACGCGGATCGAGGGCGATCAGCGCGCCCTGCGCTGCCGGCGCCTGCGCCAGCGCCCAGTCGCCGTCCCGGTGCGCGAGATACACGACGTGCCCCGGCGCAACCACGTCCCCCGGGGCCTCGGGAGCCGGGCCGCGCGCGTTCTCATCGATGAAGGGCCGTGCCCAGCTCATGGCTTCGAAAGCCAGCCGCGCCCGGCCGACGCCCCGGATGAAAACCTCCGCGTCTTCGTCGACGGCCAATACCACTGCGGCATGCAGGCCCGCCGGTTCGGGATAGCCGTCAAGCAGCGCCGCCCGGCCCGCCTCGTCCCCCGGTACCGCATCGAGCACCGCGAGCGGTCCGCGATAGCCGTGGCGCCGGTCGTAGGCCTCCAGCCCGGCGCGCACGGCATGTTGCGCAAGCGGCTGGAGCCGGCTGTCGATGGTCGTGACAACCGCATATCCGGCGGTATATGCCTCCGGACCGAAGCGATCGAGCATCGCCTGGCGGGCCATTTCGGCGATCCACGGCGCCCGCAGGCGCACCTGGGCGGCATGGAGCCTGGAGATGACCGGCTCCGCGGCGGCGGCCCGCATGGCCTCCAGGTCGATGAGGCCCGTCTCGTGCATGCGGCGGAGCACGTAGGCCCTGCGCTGCACCGCGCGCTGCGGATTCGTCACCGGGTTGTCCAGCGACGGTGCGCGCGGCAGTCCGGCGATCAGGGCGATCTCCGCCAGCGTCAGCTCCTGGACGGTTTTCCCGAAGTACACTTCGGCCGCCGCGCCGACACCGTAGGCGCGCTGGCCGAGGAAGATCTTGTTCAGGTAGAGGTCCAGGATTTCCCGCTTCGACAACATGTGCTCGATGCGCAGCGCCAGGAAAATCTCCCGTACTTTCCTCGAGATCGTCTTCTCGCGACTGAGGAAAAAGTTCCGGGCGACCTGCATCGTGATGGTGCCGCCGCCCTGCGCGGGTTCGCCGGTCAGCACCACGGCGACGGCGGCCCGGGTGAGGCCCTGCCAGTCCACCCCCGGGTGCGCGAAGAATCGATCGTCCTCGGCTGCCAGGAAGGCCGCCTGCAGTTCGGCGGGGATCTCGTCGATGTGCAGCGGGATCCGCCGCTGCTCGCCGAACTCCGCCATCAGCAGGCCGTCGCGGCTGTAGACGCGCATCGGGACCTGCATGCGCATCTCGCGCAGCGACTCGACGTCCGGCAGGCTGGGCGACACATAGAAATAGGCGCCGATCGCGGCGAGGGCGATGCCGATCAAGGACATCGATACGAATGCAACGATGCCGTAGGCGAGGCGCAGGAAGATTCTCATCTGGCGGGGGCGTTTCGCTTGCCTTTTGCCAAGGCACTCAACATATTAACACTTGGCGAGCAGGGGTCCGAAAGAGGCTGCCGGCGCCCGGGCCGCTAAGCGGCATGGGCGCAAATTCTCGCTTGACCGGGGGGGGACCGGACCTGCGCGACAGCCGTCTGAATCAGCGTGCTTCAACGGTGTTGCGGACGTCGTCCGGATACCGCAAGCACGCGCGCCATCGCCTTCCCGTGGCTTGCCGGACGAACGAACGGCGGCCTCCCGGGGCCGGCTCTGCCCGAATATGTAATATGTCAACCCGTGAACCCGTTCACGGATTCTTCGCCGGATTCTGCGGCAGTGTTGGCCCTCGACGCAGGGTGCGTCGGCAACCGACCGCGAAGGGTCCGTTGCATTACCTAATGTCCTAGTCTATCTTCGCCCCCCAAGCCCCGGACGCAAAAGGAAATTCTAAAGTGTTTTTCGGGAGTGCCAACAAGCCGCTGCTGGGGCTGGATATCACGACTTCCTCCGTGAAGCTCATCGAGCTCTCGAAGTCCGGCGACACTTACCGCGTCGAGGCCTATGCGGCCGACGCCACACCGCTGAACGCCGTCAACGAGAAGGCGATCGTCGACGCGCAGATCGTCGGCGAGGCGGTGCGGCGCGCCCTGAAGCGTTCGGGCGCCAAGGCGCGGGATGCGGCGGTGGCCATCAGCGGCGACGCCGCGATTACCAAGATCATCCAGATGCCGGCGAGCTTCAGCGGCGCCGAGCTCGAAGGCCAGGTCGAACTCCAGGCCGACCAGTACATCCCCTTCCCGATGGATGAGGTCAGCTACGATTACGAGGTCGTCGGCCCGACAGATCACGACCCTGACATGATCGACGTCCTGCTGGTTGCCACGCGGACCGAGAACGTCGAGCAACGCCAGGCGGCCGTCGAGGCGGCGGGCTTGAAGACCTTCATCGTTGACGTCGAGGCCTTCGCGGTCGAGAACGCCTGCCGCCTGTTGCGCCACCAGATGCCGGACCAGGGAGAAGGCCACAACGTCGCCGTGATGGACTTCGGCGCAAGCAGTACGACCTTCAGCGTGCTGCGCGACCTGAAGGTCATGTACACGCGCGATTTCGCGTTCGGCGGCCAGCAGCTGACCGAAGAGATCATGCGGACCTACGGCCTGACCCTCGAGGAGGCGGGGCGCGCGAAGAAAGAGGGCGGGTTGCCCAGCAACTACGAGCCCGAGATTCTCGAGCCCTTCATCGACGACATGACCCAGCAGGTGAGCCGCTCGCTGCAGTTCTTCCTCGCCTCGGGGACGAACCGCGAGCAACCGGAACAGATCCTGGTCTGCGGCGGTTGCGCGAACATCCCCGGAGTGGCGGACGTGATTGCCAGCAGGGTTGGCATTCCGACGGAGATCGGCAATCCCCTCGGCATGATGAAGATCTCTTCAAAGGCCCGCTCCCAGGGCGTCATGAAGGACGCCACTGCCCTGTTGACCGCGTGCGGTCTGGCGCTCAGGAGCTTTGACTGATGCCCCGTATTAACCTGTTACCTTGGCGCGCCGCCGAGCGCAAGCAACGCCAGAAGAACTTTGCGATCGCGTCGCTCGTGGCGATCGTGCTCGGCGGGTTGATCATGTGGCTGGTCAACACGGGAATCCAGGGCCGCATCGACTACCAAAGCGCGCGTAATCAGCGTTTGCAGCAGGAGATCGCGACGCTCGACGAGCAGATCAAGGAGATTCGCAACCTGAGGGTGCGCAAGGAACGGCTGCTGGCGCGCATGGCGGCCATCGACGCCCTCCAGAAGGCGCGCCCCGAGGTGGTCTTCCTGTTCGACCAGTTGCTCAGCGTCACCCCGGAGGGCGCGTTCCTCACCGAGTTCACGCAGAACGGCCGCAACCTCCTGCTCAAGGGCGTGGCGGAATCCAGCACCCGGGTTTCCACGCTGATGCGAAACATCGCCGCTTCGCCGACGCTCGGCGATCCGCGGCTGCAGGTGGTGCAATCGGGTCGCGCCCAGCGCGGTCCCGCCGCTTCCTCGAGCGGACGGCGGGCTGAGTTCACCCTGGCTGCCAGGCAGGTGAGCGGCGCCGAGGACGAGGAGGAGCAGCTGTGAATTTCATAGATCAGCTCCGCACGCTCGACCCCAAGGACGTCGGCCGCTGGCCGTTCGTGTTCCGTGCCATCGCCGTCACTTTGATCTTCGCGCTGGTCGCGGTGGGGGGCACCTACTACTTCGTTTGGCGCACCAAGATTCCGCAGCTCGAGCAGGTCCAGCGGGAAGAGCAGGACCTGCGCGCGACCTTCGAGAGCCGCCAGAAGCTTGCCGCCAATCTCGAGGCCTACAAGGCGCAGCTCGCGGAAGTCGAGCAGACCTTCGGCGCCATGCTGAGGCAGTTGCCCGGCGAGACGGAAGTCCCGAGCCTGCTGGTGGACATCTCGCAAACCGGCCTGGCCGCAGGGCTGGAAGAGAGGCTTTTCCAGCCCCTGAGCGAGGTCAGTCGCGAGGCTTACAGCGAGTTGCCGATCCGGATGCAGGTCGTCGGTACGTATCACGAGCTCGGCGATTTCGTCAGCGGGGTCGTGGCGCTGCCGCGCATCGTGACGCTGCATGACATTTCGCTGAAGTCCGAACAACAGCGTGCCGGGCAGATGAGTCCGGGAGGCAGGCTGGTGATGGATCTCACCGCCAAGACTTACCGTTACATCGAGGATGGGGGCGAATGACGGGACCCTGCCGAAATCTGACCCTGCTCGTGGTCGCGGCGGCCGTGCTCCTGGCGACAGGGTGCTCGCGCGGCATGTCCGACCTTGAGACCTATATCGCGGAAGTCAAGGCACGTCCCGGCGGGCGCATCGAGCCGCTGCCCGAGATCAAGACGTACGAGACGTTCGCGTATGAGCCGGGCGCCGTCAGGTCGCCCTTCGTTCCGGATTCGCCGGCGTCGAGCAGCCGCTCGGACGGCGTGCGGCCCGACGCGGATCGCAGGCGCGAGTACCTCGAGGGGTTCCCGCTCGACACGCTGCGGATGGTGGGTACGCTGAACATGGGCGGACAGCTCTACGGCCTGGTGCAGACGGGCGACAGGCTCATTCACCGGGTCGTCATCGGCAATTACCTGGGCCAGAACGACGGCCGAATCATTTCCATCACGGATTCCGCGATCCAGCTGCTGGAGATCATTCCGGACGGCCTCGGCGGGTATACCGAGCGTGCGGCCTCCATCGGATTGGGTGAGACATGAATCTCCGGGAGATATTAGCAATGATGCGCGATCACAAGCGGAGCAACAGGACAAACGCACCTCCGGCGAGGTCGCGGCACGCTTGGTGGGCGCTCGCCGCAGTGCCCTTGCTATGGTGTGCCGGACTGGCCCATGCCCAGGAGGGCCTGCAGTTGACCGACCTGCAGGTGAACACCCTGCCTGGCAACCGGGTGGTGCTGGTCATGACCACGAGCGGGCCGGCCCCCGAACCGCTGTCTTTCACGATCGAGAATCCCGCGCGAATCTCTTTCGATCTGCCGGGGACGAGCCTCGGCATGGCGGAGCGTCGCCGGGACGTCAAGCGGGGCGTGCTCGACACGGTCATGCTCGCGGAGGCGCAGGGCCGCACGCGCGTGGTGTTGAATCTTGACATGATGGTCCCTTACGAGACCGTGGTCGAGAACGACCGTATCACCGTGACGCTGGGCGGCACGGGTTCGGCGGTCGCGGCAACGCGGAGCGGTGCCTTCGGCCGGCCCACGGGCGAGGCGGCGCCGGCGCGTGTCGCGGGCGAGATCACCGACGTGGATTTCCGGCGCGGCGCGGACGGCGCCGGCAGGGTCGTCGTCACGCTGAGCAACCCGGCCATCCCGGTCGACATTCGCGAGGAGATGGGCAGGACCGTCGTCGAATTCCGCAACGCCACGCTGGCGGACGCGCTCCTGCGCCGGCTGGACGTGCTGGATTTCGCGACGCCGGTGCAGACGGTGGACAGCGTGCGCTATCCGGGTGGAGCACGCCTGGTGATCAACGTCAGCGGCGAGTACGAACAACTCGCCTACCAGGCCGACGAGACCTTCAGCATCGAGTTCCGTCCCGCCGAGAAACAGGACCCGACCCAGTTCGGCGCGTTTGACGAGCGCAAGGAATACACGGGCCAGCGCCTGACGCTGAATTTCCAGAACATCGAGGTCAGGGCCGTACTGCAGCTCCTCGCGGAGACGAGCGGCCTGAATATCGTGGTGAGCGATTCCGTCGCGGGCAACGTGACCCTGCGGCTGGACAGCGTGCCCTGGGACCAGGCAATGGACATCATCCTGACCACAAAGGGACTCGGGATGCGCCAGGTCGGCAACGTCATCCTGGTCGCCCCGGCCGCGGAGATCGCCGCGCGGGAACGCCAGGACCTGGAGTCCAAGAAAGACATCCAGGAGCTGGCGCCGTTGCGCTCGGAGTTCCTGCAGGTGAACTACGCCAAGGCGTCGGACCTGGCGAACCTGTTGCGGGGCGCCGGCTCCGGTTCCGGCTCGCTCCTGTCCGAGCGCGGCAGCGTGAGCATCGACGAGCGTACCAACACGCTGCTGATCTACGACACTGCGGAGCGCATCACCGATGTGCGCCGCCTCGTGGCCGCGCTCGACATTCCGGTCCGGCAAGTACTGATCGAGTCGCGGATCGTCGTGGCCAACGACGACTTCAGCCGCGACCTCGGCGTGCGCATGGGCGTCACCTACGTGACGGACCGCGGCCAGAGCGGGCTGATCTCTGTCACCGGCAGCGGCACGGGCACGGACACCATCGTCGGTTCCGGCTTGAACAACATCCAGAGCACCGGTTCGCCGTTCCCGGTCGAGGTTCCGACCGCGCTGGATCGCTACAACGTCAACCTGCCCATCGGCAATCCTGCTGGTCGAGTCGGGCTCGCGATCCTGGGGCAGGATACGCTGGTCGACCTCGAGCTCTCGGTCGCCCAGGCGGAGGGCCGCGGCGAAATCGTTTCCAGTCCCCGCGTGATCACGGCCAACCAGAAAGAAGCGATCATCGAGCAGGGCGTCGAGATACCGTACCAGGAGGCGTCGGCGAGCGGCGCCACCGCCACGCAATTCAAGAAGGCGGTACTCAGCCTGACCGTCACGCCACAGATCACGCCCGACGATCGCATCATCATGGATCTCGAGGTGACCCAGGACACGGTCGGGCAGTTCGTGCCGAGCGCGACCGGCGGCCAGGTGCCGAGCATCGACACCCGCAAGGTCATCACGCAGGTGCTGGTCAACGACGGCGAGACCGTGGTGCTGGGCGGCATTTTCGAGACCGAGCGGCGCGATTCCGAAGACAAGGTCCCCTACCTGGGGGACATTCCCGTGCTGGGGCGCCTGTTCAAGCGAAACAGCACCGAGTCGAACAAGCGCGAGCTGCTGATCTTCGTGACGCCGAAGATCCTGCGTGAGGGAAGCAACATCTACTGAGTCCGGAGGGCATTTCGAATCCGCAGTTGGGCCGGCGCAAGCCGGCCTAACCTTTTGCTATTTGCGACGGCGAACATGAGAATCCCGAACATCTTCCTGGTGGGGCCGATGGGTGCGGGCAAGAGCGCGGTGGGACGGCAACTGGCCCGCATGCTGCAGCGGGATTTTCACGACAGTGACGCGGAGGTCGAGGCGCGCACCGGCGTGGATATCTCGTTCATTTTCGAGAAAGAAGGAGAGGCCGGCTTCAGGCGCCGCGAGCGCCAGGTCATCGATGCGCTTACGGCGCTGGACGGCGTCGTCCTCGCGACCGGCGGCGGGGCCGTACTCGAGCCGGCAAACAGGGAGGTACTGGCGTCGCGTGGCCTGGTCGTCTACCTTGAGGCCTCCGTGGATCAGCAGCTCGAGCGCACCAGGCTCTCCGGCAACCGCCCGTTGCTCGATACGCCGCAGCCGGTCGAGCGCCTGACCAGGCTGATGCAGGAACGCGCGCCGTTGTATCGTGAATTGGCCACACTGACCGTGCCCACCGATGGCCGCCTTGTTCGCGAGGTCGCCCAGGAAATTCGCCGCCGGCTGGCGGAACTGCTCGAGGAAGGCTGAGGCAAGGAATGCACGCGCTGAATGTGCCTCTTGGCGGCAGGTCGTACCCGGTAGTGATCGGGCGCGGGATGCTCGGCCGGGCCGAGCTGCTGGTCCCGTACCTGGGAGGCCGACAAGTGCTCGTCGTGACCAACGAGATCGTCGCGCCCCTGTGGCTCAAGCCGTTGCGCGTCGCACTTGCGGACCAGGAAGTGGCAGTACTGGTGCTGCCGGACGGTGAGGAGCACAAGTCGCTCGATACGCTCGGGTTGATCTTCGACACGCTCGCCGAGAACCAGTTTCATCGTGACGCCACGATCGTGGCGCTCGGCGGCGGCGTGATCGGCGATCTGGGCGGCTTTGCCGCCGCGTGCTGGCAGCGCGGCATCGCTTTCGTCCAGGTGCCGACGACCCTGCTGGCACAGGTTGACGCCGCCGTCGGCGGCAAGACGGCCGTCAATATCCCGGCGGGAAAGAACCTCGTCGGTGCCTTCCACCAACCGAACGCCGTTATCGTCGACACGGCGACCCTGAACACGCTAGGGCGAAAGGACTACTGCGCCGGCCTGGGGGAAGTAGTCAAGTACGGGCTCGGCCTCGACGCCGGCCTGTTCGAGTGGCTGGAGGCGAACCTGGACGCGTTGCTCGACCGCGACCCGGACGCCGTCGAGCGGGTCGTCTACTGGTGCTGCGCGCTGAAGGCCGCGGTGGTCGCAGAGGACGAGCGCGAAGCGGGGCGACGCGCATTACTGAACCTGGGCCATACTTTTGCCCATGCGATCGAGGCCGCGGTCTCCTACGGCACGTGGCTGCACGGCGAGGCTGTAGCGGTGGGCCTGGTAATGGCCGCCGACCTCGCGGCGCGCCTGGGAATGCTGGATCGGGACGTCGTCGGGCGACTCGAGTCGCTGCTGACGGCGGCCGGCCTGCCAACCCGCCCGCCACCGGTCGGTGGACAGCGCCTGAAGGCGCTGATGATGGTCGACAAGAAGATCGCGGGCGGACGCATGCGGTTCGTGTTGCCGACGGGCCTTGGCGAAAGCGCGCTCCGTGCCGATGTCCCGGATGCCGAGCTCGACGCGGTCCTGGCGATGGCAGAGCCGCGTTGATCGAGCCGCTGGCGGCCTGGGCGACGTGCGAATCCCGCTCCGCCGGTCGCCGCCACCCGGAGCCGCCTCCCGCGTATCGCAGCGAGTACCATCGCGACCGCGACAGGATCATCCACTCGACGGCGTTCAGACGGCTGGTTTACAAGACCCAGGTCTTCGTGAACCACGAGGGCGATCTCTACCGGACGCGCCTGACACATTCCCTCGAGGTCGCGCAGATCGCGCGCACGGTCGCGGAAGCCCTCGGCCTGAACACCTACCTGACGGAGGCCATCTGCCTGGCCCACGACCTCGGGCATACGCCTTTCGGCCACGCCGGCCAGGAAGCGCTGAACCGCTGCATGGCGGACCATGGTGGCTTCGAGCACAACCTGCAGTCGCTGCGGGTCGTCGATGAACTCGAGGAGAAGTACGCGGAATTCTCCGGCCTCAACCTGATGTTCGAGACCAGGGAAGGCATCCTCAAGCATTGCTCGCTCCGCAACGCCCGCATGCTCGGGGACCTGGGAAGACGCTTCGTCGAGGGCCTGCAGGCGGGGCTGGAGGCGCAGCTGGCGAATGTTGCCGACGAAATTGCGTACAACAATCACGACGTGGACGACGGGCTGCGGGCGGGGCTGCTCGACATCGCGGAATTGCGCGAGGCCACGTTGTTCCGGGAGCAGCACGACGCGGTCCGGGCGATGTGGCCCGGGCTCGCCGGCCGGCGCCTGGTCCACGAGATCGTGCGGCGCATGATCGGGCGGGTGGTGGAGGACCTCGTCGCGACGTCCAGGGCGGAACTGGAGGCATTATCGCCTGCCACGCCGGAGGCGGTGCGTCACGCGGGCCGGCGCCTGATCGGGTTCAGCCCGGAAGTCGGCGCCGCGCATGCCGAGCTGAAGCAGTTCCTGCGCGAGCGCCTGTATCGCCATAACCGGGTGATCCGCATGACGACCAAGGCACAGCGCACGGTCTGCGACCTGTATGGCGCGTTCATCCAGGAGCCGCGCCTGTTGCCCGAGGACCATGCACGGGCGGCCGCGCGCAAGGAAGCGGCACAGGGGGAGTCGGGGCGTGCGCGAGCCGTCGCGGACTACATCGCCGGCATGACCGACCGCTTCGCGATTCTCGAGCATGGCCGGCTGTTCGATCCGCGCGCCCGCACCTGAGCCGCTGCGCGCCCCGGGCGCCTAGTGGATTTCCCCGACGCCGGCGATGCCCCCACGAATGCTAGAATGACGGGTCCACCCAGGTCCGGACACGATGCAATGACTCCCAAGGATATCCCGGCGGACGAGCGGCTGATCTTCGCCCTCGACGTCCCGGACGCGTGGCAGGCGCGCGAACTCGTGCAAGAGCTCGAGGACTCCGTGCGCTTCTACAAGCTCGGGCTGGAACTGCTCATGGCCGGCGGTTATTTCGAACTGCTCGACTGGCTGGCCGGCCGCGGCAAGAAGGTCTTCGTGGACCTGAAATTCTTCGACGTACCTGCGACCGTGTCGCGCGCCGTGGCGAGGCTGAACGGCCGCGGCGTGACCTTCTGCACAGTACACGGCAACCAGGGCATCATGGAAGCTGCCGTGGCGGCGCGCGAGGACGTCAAGGTGCTCGCCGTGACGGCCCTCACGAGCCTCGATCGCGGCGATCTCGATGACCTCGGATTCGACTGCGACGTACCCGAGCTGGTGTTGTCGCGCGCCCGGCGCGCGCTCGAGGCCGGTTGCGACGGCGTGGTCTCGTCGGGCCTGGAGGCGGCAAGGTTGCGCGAGCACCTCGACGAGCGCCTGCTGGTCGTAACCCCCGGCATTCGCCCCGTGGAAAATCGCCCCGTGGACGACCAGAAGCGCGTCGTGTCGGTCGAACAGGCGTTCGCATTGGGCGCGGACTACATTGTCATCGGGCGGCCGATTCGCGATGCGCGGGATCCGAGAGCCGCGGCGGAAGCCATCCAGGCCAGCATCGCAAAGGCAGTGGGCGCATGAACAACGAACTCGCGAACGATAGATTCCTGCGGGCGCTGGCGCGCGAGCCGGTCGATCGGACGCCCGTCTGGATGATGCGCCAGGCAGGGCGCTACCTCCCCGAATACCGCGCGACGCGCGCGAAGGCCGGCAGCTTCATGCGGCTGTGCAAGTCACCGGAGCTGGCCTGCGAAGTGACGCTGCAGCCGCTCGAGCGCTACCCGCTGGATGCGGCGATACTTTTCTCGGATATCCTCACCGTACCCGACGCGATGGGCCTGGGCCTGTACTTCGAGGAAGGCGAGGGACCCCGTTTCGAGCGCACGATCAGCCGTACCGCGGACGTCTCCGCTCTGGCGATCCCGGATCCTGAACAGGAGCTGCGCTACGTCACGGATGCGGTGCGCCTGATACGCCGCGAACTCGGCGGTCGCGTGCCGCTGATCGGTTTTGCGGGCAGCCCATGGACCGTGGCGACCTATATGGTCGAGGGCGGCACGAGCAAGAACTTCAGCCGCATCAAGGGCATGCTCTACGACCAGCCCGTGTTGCTCCACGAACTCCTGGAACGCGTCACGCGCACGACCATCGATTACCTCAACGCGCAGGTTGCGGCCGGCGCCCAGGCCCTCATGGTGTTCGACACGTGGGGCTGCATTCTCACGCCGCAGACCTACCTGAGCTTCTCGCTGCACTACATGCAGCGGATCGTTGCCGGCGTGACGCGCGAGGCTGATGGGCGGAAGGTTCCGGTCGTGCTGTTTACCAAGGGCGGCGGGCCCTGGCTGGAGGCCATGGCCGACACGGGCTGCGACGGGCTCGGCCTGGACTGGACCACGGATCTCGCGGACGCGCGTGCCAGGGTCGGGGACCGCGTGGCACTGCAGGGCAACCTGGACCCGGCGGTGCTGTATGCCTCGCCGGAGGTCATCCGCAGGGAAGTCCGCCAGGTGCTGGAAAGCTTCGGCCGCGGTCCGGGGCACGTCTTCAACCTGGGGCACGGCATTCATCCCGAGGTGAAGCCCGAGCACGCGGGCGCCATGATCGACGCCGTCGTCAGCCTCAGCCCGCCCTACCACCGCTAAACCGGGGACACTGCTTTTAAGCTGTGTCCCCTTATTAAGGCCGGACCGCGGTATCGGACCGTCATAGGCCCGTTTCACTCGGGAAATCTTATCTCGCTCGACGGGCCTATGACGTCCCGATCCCGTTACGCTGTCAATCCGGCGGGGCCCAGCTGCTGACGGGTTCGCCGGCGAGGATCGATTCCATGATCCCGGTTTCGCGGCCGACGACCGTGTCGACGAACTCGCCGGAGCCCTTCATCGCGCGAAACGCGATGAAGCCGCGCTGGATGAAATCATGCAGGGCCAGCAGGCCGGCCATTTTCGCGGGCCCGCGGCCCAGTTTCACCGCGTTGTAGATGAACGGCCTGAACACGACGCTGTCGAGCGACTCGCCGACTTCGCGGACGATGCTGATCTGCCGTTTTCTGGCATCGATATTGCCGCAACGCCGGTAGGCTTCGGCGTACGTTGCCGCATCGAGCCCGTCCTTCAGCCCCAATTCGCCCCAGATCATCGCGACCATGTCCAGGTCGAGCTCCTGGCTGATCGCGTGCAGCTCGATCCCGATGCTGATCGTGTGCAGCGCCGGGCCGGGCATCACCCGGGCCATGACGGGGTACACGCGCTCGACGCCCTCGTCGCGCGCGGCGAAGTCCTTGTCGCCATACAGGTCGGTGAGGAAGAATTCGATCGCCTTGCGGTAACGTGGGGTCTGGAGCAAGTCCCTGTAGGTGTGCTGCAGGCGATGAGCCTGCCACGCGGCGAGCTTACGGCACTCGGGGCGCAGTTCGTCGCCGTCGTACTGCCGGCGCCTGGCAAGCCGGCTGCGCTCGAGCTGCTCCGCGAGCCGCCGCGCACCGGCATCCCTGTTTTCTCCGCTGACCATGGCCCGGCATTGTAGTGTCCGGCCATCAATTCTGCTCGCAAGGCAGGTATCGACGCATCGGGAGTTCCGTCACTGTGACGCGGTGCGGGGCGGTGGTATGCTCGACTATCAAACAATCGTTTGAGGCAGGGTCATGGCAAACAACAACGGCGGAACGCCGTTCGCCGAGAATCCGCTGGCACGGCTGGTCAAGGCATCGGCCAGCCAGGCGTGGCACGTGAGCCGTGATGTATATTCGCGTGCCGGCGCGGAGGGCAGCCGGCTGGTGGGTGGCCTGCTGAACATCGGCGGGCGCATCGACTGCACGGCGAAGAGCAGCGTTTTCGAGGCACGCAGTTCCGCAACGGAGGCCTGGAGCCGGCTAGAGGGCGCGTTCGTTCACCGTGTGGCGCGGGCTCTCAACGCGCTGCAGATTCCTACGGCGCGAGATGTTCACGAGCTCAACGGCCGGGTCGCGGAGCTGCAGAAGGCCGTCGTCGCACTCGAGCGACGCGCGGCGCAGGCCGCTCCGCCGGCCGGGTCGCGCAGCGGGCTTCGCGCGCGCAGGAAACCGGCTGCGCGCTCCGGGAAGAAGGCGGCCGCGCGGGTCCGCAGGAAGGCCGGTAGCTGAGCCGATGCTGCAGACCCAGGCGACGCACCAGGATGAAAAATCCGGCGGTCCCAGGATAGGGCTCGCGCTTGCCGGTGGTGGCCCGCTCGGGGGAATTTACGAGATCGGCGCGCTGCTGGCGCTGAACGAGGCGATCGATGGCCTGGATTTCGCCGCCGCAGATGTCTACGTAGGCGTTTCGTCGGGATCGTTCGTCGCAGCCACGCTCGCCAACGGAATCTCTGTCGAGGAAATGGGCCGATTGCTTGTCAGCCGCAAGGGCCGGCCCCAGCGTTTCGATCCGTCACTGTTTCTGCAGCCTAATATTCTCGAGTACATGCGCCGGGCGGCGCGCGTGCCCGGCCTGTTGGTCGAGGGCTTGTGGGAATTCGCCCGGAGGCCCCTGAAGAAGGGACTGCTCGAGTCGCTCAGCGGCCTTTCCAGGGCCATCCCGACGGCCGTCTTCGATAATCAGCCGATCGAGCGGTTTCTCGCGGACCTGTTCAGCAACCGCGGCATGACCAACGACTTTCGCCGCCTGCACCGCAAGCTTTTGATCGTCGGCGTGGACCTGGACACCGGTGAGGCGGTGCGCTTCGGGTCGGCGGGTCACGACGACGTGGCGATTTCGAAGGCCGTGCAGGCGAGTACGGCATTGCCGGGTCTCTATCCGCCCGTGCAGATCGGCGATCGCTTCTTCGTGGACGGGGGCCTGAAGCGGACACTGCATGCGTCCGCCGCCCTCGACGAGGGTGTTGACCTGCTGTTCTGCGTCAATCCCCTCGTGCCCTATGATGCCAGCCTCGCGCCGCGAGGCGCCGACAGGCGGCACGACTCGCTCGCCGAGGGAGGCCTGCCGGTCGTCCTGTCGCAAACCTTTCGCGCGCTGATCCATTCACGCATGACGGTCGGCATGGCTAAATACGAGACCAGCTATGTCGACAGCGATGTCGTGCTGTTCGAGCCGGACGCCGGCGACTCGAGGATGTTCTTCACGAACGTCTTCAGTTACGCGAACCGCGAGATGGTGTGCCAGCATGCCTATCGCACCACGCGCCGCGATCTCTGGCTGCGCCGTGGCAAGTTGGCCCCGATCCTGGAGCGGCACGGCGTGACGATCAACGAGCGCCTCCTGCGTGACCGAGGGCGCCACTTCACGAGCGCCCTGTCCCTGCGCCCCGACCCCAGGCGCCTGGGCCACTACAAGAACCAGGTCACGAACCGCCTCGATACCGTGCTCGACCGGCTGGAGATCATCGTTCGCCCGTGAACTCCGCTTCGCCCGCGATCCTCGCCCGCCGGCTTCATGCGGTGCCGTCGCGCAATTCCCGGCGGAGGATCTTGCCGACATTGGTCTTTGGCAACTCCTTGCGGAACTCGACCAGGCGCGGGACCTTGTACCCGGTCAGGCCTTCGCGGCAGAAGTCGATAAGTTCCTTGTCGCTGACGCTGTGGCCCTCGCGGCAGACGACGAACAGCTTGACGATCTCGCCGGATTTTTCGTCGGGCAGGCCGACCGCGGCCGCTTCCAGTACCGCCGGATGCATCACCGCGACTCCTTCGACTTCGTTGGGATAGACGTTGAAGCCGGACACGAGAATCATGTCCTTCTTGCGATCCTCGATGAACACGTAGCCCTTTTCGTCCATCCGCCCCATGTCGCCGCTGCGGAACCAGCCTCCCTCGAGCATGACCTTGGCGGTCTCGTCGGGCCGGTTCCAGTAGCCGGCCATGACCTGCGGTCCGCGGATGCAGATCTCGCCGACCGCGCCGATGCCGAGGTCCCGGCCGTCGTCGTCACGGATGCTGACTTCGGTCGACGAGATCGGTACGCCGATCGAGCCGTTGAATTCGTTATTCGTCAGTGGGTTGATGCAGGCGGCCGGGGAAGTCTCCGTGAGGCCGTAGGCCTCGATCAGCGGCTTGCCGGTCACGTCGCGCCAGCGTTCGGCGACGGCTCGCTGTACCGCCATGCCGCCACCGAGGGTCACCTTCAGGTGGCTGAAATCGACATCGCCGAAGCCGGGAGTATTCAACAGCGCGTTGAACAGCGTGTTCACACCCGTGATGAAGGTGAACTTGTATTTCCTGAGTTCCTTGATGAAAGCCGGCATGTCGCGCGGGTTGGTGATCAGGATGTTGTTGCCGCCCATGATCGTGAATACGAAGAAGTTCGCCGTCAGGGAAAAGATGTGATAAAGCGGCAACGGGGTGATCACGATGGACTGGCCCTCGGTCACCATGATGCTGAGCCATGCGCGCGCCTGCAGCAGGTTCGCGATGATGTTCCGATGCGTCAGCATCGCGCCCTTGGCCACGCCCGTGGTGCCGCCCGTGTACTGCAGGAACGCGATGTCGTCGTGGCCGAGTTGCGGCGTGTCCATCGTCTGCCACTTGCCCTCCTTGAGGGCTTTGTGGAAGCTGACGGCGTCGGGAATGTGCCACTCTGGGACCATCTTCTTGAGCTTGCGCACGGCGAAATTCACGATCTGGCGCCTGGGCGTCGGCAGCATGTCGCCGATGGCGGTCACGACCACGGTCTTGAGCGCGGTGTTGTTGCGCACCTTCTCCAGGGTCTTCGCGAAATTCTCGACGATGATGATGGCCTTTGCGCCGGAATCCTTGAGCTGATGCTCGAGTTCACGCGGCGTATAGAGGGGGTTGATGTTGGTCACGGTCAGGCCGGCGCGCAGGATGGCCGCGACCGCGACGGCATACTGGATGACGTTCGGCATCATCACGGCCACGCGGTCGCCCTTCGAGAGACCGGCGTTTTTTTGCAGCCATGCGCCGAAATAGCGGGACAACTCATCGAGCTCGCCGAAGCTGATCGAGTGTCCCATGTTCGTAAACGCCGGCAGGCTGCGATATTTCGCGAAGGATTGCTCGAGGAAATCCCGCAGCGACGGAAACTCGTTGACGTCAATCTCGGCGGGCACGCCCTCCGGGTATTCTTTCAGCCAGATCTTGTCCATCGTCCCCCCGCCGGATTCCCTGTCACTCTTGCCCCGTGTCCTCGATTGTAGCGCCCAGCAGGGGTTCCAGGGCAGGCCAGACGTTGTCCACTATGACCGGCTGGGCCGCCGCATTCGGATGGATGCCGTCGTCCTGCATCAGCTCCGCTTCGAGGGCGACGCCCTCGAGGATGAAAGGTATGAGGCCGACGTCGTATTCTTCCGCCAACTCGCGGTAGACGGCATGAAAGGAATCCGTATAGCGCGGGCCGTAATTGGGCGGGATGTGGATTGCGGCCAGCACCACCCGGGCACCCGCGGTCGCAGAGAGTTGAATCATCCTGGCCAGGTTGCGTCGAATCTCAGTCACGGGAATGCCGCGCAGACCGTCGTTGCCGCCAAGCCCGATGATCACGACTGCCGGTTCATTGCGCTGCAGGGCCCGCGGCAGCCTGGCGAGGCCGCCGCTGGTCGTATCGCCGCTGATGCTGGCGTTGACGACACGATGGGGATGGCCGCAGGCCGCGAGGCGGTCCTGCAACAGGCTCGGCCAGTTTTCGCCAGTCGTGAGGCCGTAGCCTGCGCTCAGGCTGTCGCCGACAATGAGTACCACAGGGTGTGCCGCCACGGCGGACGGCGCGGTCAGGACGATCAGTAAAAGAAGGATTTTGTACATGCAGATGACCGGAGAACAGCCGGCACTCAAGGCTCGGGGGCTGACAAAGAAGGTTAGCAGCCCGGAGGGAGAGCTTACCATCCTCGACCATGCCGACCTCGACATCGCGGGCGGAGAATCGGTGGCGGTGCTCGGACCTTCGGGGGCGGGCAAGTCCACGCTGCTGTCGCTGCTGGCGGGACTCGATCTGCCGAGCGACGGCCAGGTGTGGGTCAACGGCCAGGAGCTTACGGCCCTCGACGAGGACGGCCGCGCCGCCGTGCGCGCGGACCAGGTGGGCTTCGTGTTCCAGTCATTCCACCTGGTGCCCGCGCTGACGGCACTCGAGAATGTCATGCTGCCGCTGGAGCTGGCCGGCCGTCCCGATGCGCGGCGGGTGGCCCGTGCGGCGCTCGACGAGGTCGGCCTCGGGCCGCGCGTAGGACACTATCCCCGCCAGCTCTCCGGCGGGGAACGCCAGCGGGTGGCGATTGCGCGGGCGTTCGTCGGCGGCCCCTCCGTGCTGTTCGCCGACGAGCCCACCGGGAACCTCGATTCCCGCACGGGGGGCAAGATCGCCGACCTGATGTTCCGCCTGAACGCCGAGCGCGGCACGACGCTGGTACTCGTGACCCACGATCGCGCGCTGGCGGACAGATGCGACCGCCAGCTCGAGATGGATGCGGGGAGGATCCTGTGAGCGGCCTGACGTTCGGGCTCACGCAGGTCGGGCGCGAACTGAAGTCCGGCGAGGTGCGGGTGCTGGCCGCCGCGCTGGCCCTCGCCGTGGCGGCCATGTCGGCTGTCGGGTTTTTCACCGACCGCGTTGCGCAGGGCGTGCACGCACGCAGTGCCGAGGTACTGGCCGCGGACCTGGTCGTGCGTTCGAACCGCGCGATCCCGGAGGCTCGCGAGGCGCTGGCGCATGAGCTCGGGCTCGCCACGGCACGGACCGCCTCGTTTCCGAGCGTCGTACTGGCCGGGGAGCAGAGTGCGCTGGCCGACATCGAAGCCGTCGAGGAGGGCTATCCACTGCGCGGGCGGCTCAGGGTCAGCAGCGGCATCGACGCCGAATCGGAGGCGGTGAGCGCCGTGCCCTCCCCGGGCGAGGCCTGGGCGGATCCGCGCCTGCTCGCGCGCCTCGGGGCGCAAATCGGGAGCGTTATCGAGCTGGGGCAGATCGACCTCGAGGTGACGCGCTTGCTCGACTACCGGCCCGACCAGGGCTTCAGCTTTGTCGAACTGGCGCCGACGCTGTTGATCAACCATGACGACGTCAGTCCCAGCGGCCTCGTCGCGCCCGGCAGCCGGGTGTCCTACCGTCTGCTGCTCGCGGGCGATACGAGCGCGCTCGCGGATTATCGCGAGCGCGTGCAGCTCGGCGTCGGCGAATCGCTGCGAGACATCGAGGACACCCAGCCGGAGATCGGTAATGCTATCGAGCGGGCGGGGCGCTTCATCGGCCTCGCGTCGCTGGTGAGCGCATTGATCGCCGCCGTGGCCGTGGCGATGGCGGCACGACGTTTCGCAAGCCGCCGCATGGATACCGTCGCCTTGATGAAATGCGTCGGCGCGCCGCGCCGCTTCGTGCTGGCCGCGATGCTCACGCAATTGTTCGTCGTCGGCCTCATAGCCTCGCTGGCGGGGCTCGTCCTCGGCTGGCTGGCGCAGGAGGGTCTCGTGCGGATCCTCGCCGACCTCGTCGGCGACGAGCTGGCACCGCCCTCACTCGCGCCGGCGATCGGCGGCCTCGTGCTGGCGGGCCTCGTGCTGGCCGGGTTCGCGATCGTGCCGATCATCGAGTTATGCAGGACGCCGCCGGGGCGCGTGCTGCGGCGCGATATGCTGCCGCCTGCCGCCGGACCGCTGCTGCTTTACGGTGCCGCGATCGGCGGCTCCCTCGGGCTCCTGGCCTGGCAGGTCCGCGACGCGGTGCTGGTCGGCTGGCTCGCGCTCGGCACCGCGGCGGTCATGCTTGGCCTGGCGGCCGGCGGATGGCTGCTCGTGCGTGCCGTATCGCGGCTGCGTGGCGGCGGTGGCGCATGGCGCTACGGGCTCGCCAATGTTGGCCGGCGCGGGCATGACAGCATCGTGCAGGTCGGCGCCTTCGGCATCGGGCTGATGGTCCTGCTGCTGCTGACGCTGGTCCGCTCGGGGCTGCTGGAGCAGTGGCGGGCGACGGTGCCCGCGGATGCGCCGAACCGCTTCCTGATCAATATCCAGCCGCACGAGGCGGAAGGCGTCAGCGACTTCCTCGCCGAGCGCTTCGGCGGCGGCGAGCTGGTCCCGCTGATCCGCGCGCGGCTCACCGCCATCAACGGGCGCCCGGTGGCGGAGATCGAGTATCCGACGGCCCGGGCCCAGCGCTTCATCGATCGCGAGTCCAACCTGAGCTGGGCGGAGCAGCCCGCGCGCGACAACCGGATCGTGGCGGGGCGCTGGTGGTCTTCGGACGACGCGGCGGAGGTTTCCGTCGAGGTCGACTTTGCCCGTGACCTCGGCATCGGGCTCGACGACCGCCTGGAATTCGACATCGCCGGAGAGCGGCTGGACGTCACGATCACCAGCCTGCGCGAGGTGCAGTGGGACTCGTTCAACCCGAACTTCTTCATGGTGTTCCCCCGGCGGCTCATGGCGGATTTCCCGCGCACGTATATTTCGAGCATCTATGTCGACCGGTCGCTCCGCGGGGATGTGCTCGGGCTCGTGCGCAGCTACCCGAGCGTTACGGTGATCGACATCGAGGCCGCAATTGCGCAGGTGCGCGACGTCATGGACCAGGCGTCACTCGCCGTGCAGTACGTATTCCTGTTTGCGCTCGGCGCGGGACTCCTGGTCATGCTCGCGGTCGTGCAATCGACGCGCGAGGAACGGCTTTACGAGAGCGCCATGCTGCGCACACTCGGGGCCAGGCGGCGCGTCGTGCTGGCCGGCGTGGCGGTGGAGTTTGCCGCACTCGGGCTGATCTCCGGCGTGCTCGCCGCGGCTGGTGCCACGGGCGTCGCCTGGCTGTTGGCGCGCAAGGTCTTCCAGCTCGAATTCGATGCCGATCCGATGGTCTGGGTGGCGGGACTCCTGGCGGGGCTGTTCGTCGTCGGCGGCGCGGGCGTGCTGGCCACGCGGACCGTCGTCACCCATCCGCCAGCCAATGTATTAAGGGGACACTCCTGAAATGGCGTTTTCAGGAGTGTCCCCATCCGTCCCCCCTCACTTCATCAGCGACTCGACGGCACTGCAGAGGTGAGTAATCGTCTCTTCGCGGGCGGAGCCCGGCCGCCAGGCGGCAGCTATGGTGCGCGTGGGCTCCGGGTCGCGGAAGCGCCGCACGGCCATCGCCGGGGCACGTGACCCCTGCTGCTCGACCGCGAGGCCGGGCAGGAGCGTGATGCCGACCCCTGCGGCGACCATCTGCCGCAGCGTCTCGAGGCTCGTGGCGCGGAAATCGGGCGCCTCGCGCACCCGCGCCAGGCGGCAGGCGGCCAGCGCCTGGTCGCGCAGGCAGTGCCCGTCCTCGAGCAGCAGCAGTGTCTCGCCGTCGAGGTCGTCCAGCGTCAGGCGTCGTCGCCTGGCGAGGCGGTGATCCGCAGGCAGTGCCACCTGGAAGCTTTCCGCGTAGAGCACACGCGTGACCAGGCGCTCGGTCGGGATGGGCAGCGCGAGAATGCCTACGTCGATGTCGCCGCTCTTCAGCAGCTCGACGAGGCGATGCGTCTGGTGCTCGAGCAGCAGCAACTTCAGGCGCGGGAAGCGGTCCCGCAGGGGGCTGGCGATGTGCGGCAGCAGGTACGGGCCGACCGTCGGGATCAGGCCAATGCGCAGCTCGCCGGCGAGCGGATCCTGGAAATTGCGCGCCAGCTCCTCGATCTCGCGGGCCTCGTCAAGCACGCGCCGGGCCCGCTCGACGACGCGTTCGCCGATGTCCGTGAGACGCACCTGCTGGCCGCGTTCCACGAGCTGGACGCCGAGCTGATCCTCCATCTTCTTCAGCTGGGCGCTGAGCGTCGGCTGGCTGACGAAACAGCGCTCCGCGGCCTTGCCGAAATGCCGCGTCTCGGCCAGCGCGACGAGGTAGCCCAGGGCCCGCAGGCTGAGGTGGAGGTTGATAGATTTCATCTATCGAAACGATAGGTTCAATTCATTGGATAAATCAAGCCCCGGGCTTCAAGCTGGCTTCCATCAACGCAACGGCACAGCGCCACAAGGAGTTCGGACATGATCAGCGTCGGCAAGAAATTTCCCACATTCAACCTCAAGGGCGTCGTCAGTAACGACATCAATACTGCCTTCAAGGACTTCTCCAGCGAAGACTACAAGGGCGGGTGGAAGATCCTGTTCTTCTGGCCGAAGGACTTCACGTTCGTATGCCCGACGGAAATCGCCGCATTCGGCAAGCTCAACGGCGAGTTCAAGGATCGTGACGCGCAATTGTTCGGCGTCTCGACCGACTCGGAGTTTGTCCACCTGGCGTGGCGCAGCGAAAAAGAGGAGCTCCGGGACCTGCCCTTCCCGATGCTCTCCGACATCAAGCGCGAGCTCAGCACCTCGCTGGGAATCCTCGACGAAGCCGAAGGTGTCGCCCAGCGCGCCACCTTCATCGTCGACGAGGACGACATCGTGCGCTTCGTATACGTGACCGATCTGAATGTCGGCCGCAGCCCCGAAGAGGTACTTCGCGTGCTCGACGCGCTGCAGACCGACGAGCTTTGCCCCTGCAACTGGCAGAAGGGCGAAGACACCCTGAAGGTCGCCTGAGGAGGGTCGGCATGAACCTGGAACACATCAAGGCGCGAATGCCCGAGTATGCGCGCGACATCAAGCTCAACCTGTCGACCGTGCTCGGCGGAACGGGTACGCCGGGGCTCACCGCAGCCCAGGCCTATGGCACCGCGCTCGCCTGCGCCGTGGCGGTGAAAAGCAATGCACTCGCCGCGGCCGTAGAGGGCGTCGCGGGGGAACAGCTGGACCCGGCGCGGCGCCACGCGGCGCGCGCGGCGGCGGCGGTCATGGCGATGAACAACGTCTATTATCGCTTTACGCACTTCGTCGGCGACGAGGAATACCGCAAGCTCCCGGCCCGCCTGCGGATGAATGTCATCGGTAACCCCGGCATCGACAAGGCGGAATTCGAGCTGTACTCGCTGGCCGTCTCGGCCATCAACGGTTGCGAGTTCTGCATCCAGGCGCACGAGAAAGTCGTGCGCGAAGCCGGCATCGGCCGCGAGGGCGTGCAGAGCGCCGCGCGCATCGCCGCGGTCATCGCCGCCGCGGCCGGAGTGCTGGCAACCGTGTCCGACGCGGAGGCCGCCGAGGCGGCCTGAGAGGAGGGACACTGCTGAAAGGGCCCTTTCAGCAGTGTCCCCGTTTTACGTTTTTCAGAGACGACAGCGCGGCCAGGGCTTCCGCGCGGCTGCGCCTGAGATCGATCACCGGCGGGGGATAGCCGTTCACCGGCTGATCCCACGGCCGGTGCACGCGCCCGGCCGGCAGCGCCGCCAGCTCCGGCACCCAGCGCTTCACGTAGTGGCCGTGCGGATCGAACTTCTCGCCCTGCGTCACCGGGTTGAAAATGCGGAAATAGGGTGCCGCGTCCGCACCGCAGCCGGCGCTCCACTGCCAGCCCATGGTGTTGTTGGCGAGGTCCGCGTCCACCAGCGTGTCCCAGAACCAGCGCGCGCCTTGCTGCCAGGGTGCGCGGATGTTCTTGACCAGCAGTGATGCGGCGATCATCCGCACGCGATTGTGCATCCAGCCGGTCTCCCACAGCTGCCGCATGCCTGCATCCACGATCGGGATGCCCGACCGGCCTCGCTGCCAGGCGTCCAGCAGTGGCTCGTGGCGCTCGCGCCACGGGAACGCCGCGTACTTCGCGTGCAGCGGCTCGCTGGGCGTGTGCGGGAAATGGAACAGGACATGGTGGGCGAACTCGCGCCAGCCGAGTTCGCGCAGCCAGCATTCCAGGTGGCGCTCCTGGAACTCGCCGCGGCGCGCCGTCGCCGCATGCCATGCCTGGCGCGGCGACAGTTCGCCGTGGTGGAGATGCGGCGACAGCATCGAGGTGCCGTCCTGATCCGGACGGTCCCGACTCTCGGCATAGCGTCCGAGCCCGGTGCCGCACCAGTCGTCGAGTCGTACCAGTGCGCCGGCCTCGCCCGGCGTCCAGGTCGCCGCGAGTCCGTCATACCAGCGTACTCCGGGCTGCAGGCCAAGCGCGTCCAGCCCCAATGGCGGTGGCCAGTCCCGCGGCGCCTTCAGGTGAGGCGGCGGCGCCAGCGGGGGCGCCGGCTGTGCTCTCTTGAGGACGGCCTTCCAGAACGGCGTGAACACGCGGTAGGGGTCCCCCTTGCCGGTCTCGAGCGCCCGGGGCTCATGGAGCAGCGCCGCATTGAAACTGCGTGTCGCGATGCCGTCCGCGTGAAGGCGGGACTCGAGGGCGGTGTCCAGCGCGGCGGCACCGGGCTCATAAAGCCGGTTCCAGTAGACTGCCGCGGCCCCGGTCTCGGCGACCAGCGCCGCCAGCGTGTCGACCGTGGGGCCGGCCCGCAATAACAGCCCGCTGCCGCGCGCACGGAGGGACGCATCCAGTGCCGCCAGGCTCTCGTGCAGCCACCAGCGTGTCGCGGCGCCCGGGGCCCATTCGCCCTCGTCCTGCGGCGACCACAGGTAGACGGGCAGCACGGCCTCGGCGTCTTCGAGGGCTGCCGCCAGCGCGGGGTTGTCGGCAAGCCGGAGATCCCTGCGAAACCAGGCAAGGGCGAGTTTCAAAGCACCCGGCCGCGACGGCCGCCTGCGAGGAACGAGCGGATGTTGGCGGCGATTTCGTCGACGGCCCGCTGGCGGGCTTCACGTGCGGCCCACGCGACGTGCGGCGTGATGATCAGGTTGGGAATGGCGGCGTCGAGCAACGGGTCGCCGTCGACCGGCGGCTCCTGGGGCAGCACGTCGATACCCGCGCCGGCGATCCGCCCGTCGCGCAAGGCGGCGGCGAGCGCCGCCGAGTCGACGAGCGCGCCGCGCGCCGTGTTGATCAGCAATGCGTCCGGCTTCATCCGCGCCAGCGCCGCGGCGTCGATGAGGCCGCGCGTCGCATCCGTGAGCGGGCAGTGCAGCGACAGGATGTCCGCTTCCGCCAGCAGCCGCTCAAACGGCAGGCGTCCGCCCTGCGGCGGTCCCGGCGGCGCGCCGGGCCGCTCGCTTACCAGCACCTCGAGCCCGAATGCGGGGGCCGCGCGCGCGACGCCCCGGCCGAGCTCGCCGAAGCCGACGATGCCGAGTTTCCGCCCCGCAAGCTCCCGGATCGGATAATCGAGCAGGCAGAACTGCGGGCTGTCTTTCCATGCACCCTGCTGCAGGAGGCCCTGGTAGCCTGCCAGGTGATGCGTCAGCGCCAGCACCAGGGCGTAGACGTGCTGCACGACTGAGACCGTGCAATAGGCGGTGATGTTGCACACGCCGATGCCGCGCGCCTCCGCCGCTTCGAGATCGACATTGTTGACCCCGGTCGCGGACAGGCAGATCAGCCTGAGCCGCGGTGCCGCGCCGAGCTCCGCGGCGCCGATGCGGATCTTGTTGGTGATCAGGATTTCCGCAGGTGCGAGCCGCGCCGGCAATTCCTCGGCCGTCGTGACGCCATACAGGCTCAGGCCGACTCCGGTGGCCTCGAGCGTGGCGAGATCGATGTCGTCGCGGCTGACCGTTGCGAAGTCGGGAAATACGGCTCTCATGGCCGGCAAGACTACACGCCGCGACGTCGCCGCGGCCAGCGCCGAAGCGGCTACAATGCGCGGCCATGGCCACCCTGCGCGGCATCTTCACCATGGCGCTCATCGTCCTCAACCTGGTGTTCTGGGCTACGCCGCTGTACCTCGTCGCCCTGCTGAAGCTGCTGCCGATCCCCGCGCTGCGAAATCGCTGCGACCGCCTGCTGGTGCGCCTCGCCGAGAGCTGGGTCAACGGCAATGAACGCATCTTCAGGCTGACCCAGGATATTCGCCGGAACGTCGAGGGCATCGAGGGGCTGCAGCGGCATGAATGGTACCTCGTCATCTGCAACCACCAGAGCTGGGTCGACATCCTCGTCTTGCAGGGGGTGTTCAACCGCCGCGTCCCGTTTCTCAAGTTCTTCCTGAAAAAGCAGCTGATCTGGGTGCCCGTGCTCGGCTTCGCATGGTGGGCGCTGGACTTTCCCTTCATGCAGCGACACTCGCGCGAGTTCCTGGAGCGGCACCCCGAGGCGCGCGGGCGGGACCTCGAGGCGACGCGCCGGGCGTGCGAGCATTTCAGCCGCAGTCCCACGTCCGTGATGAACTTCGTCGAGGGCACGCGCTTCACGCCCCGGAAACACGCCGCCCAGGAATCGCCGCACCGTCACCTGCTGAAGCCGCGCGCCGGCGGCACGGCCTTCGTGCTGGGCGCGATGGGCGACGTGCTGCACAGGATCCTCGATGTCACGATCGTCTACCCGGGTGGCGCCCCGAGCCTGTGGGACCTCTGCTGCGGGAGGGTCGGCGAGATCCGAATCCACGTCACGGGCCGCGAGGTGCCGGCCTGGACACGGCAGGGCGATTACCAGGACGATCCGGATTTCAGGGCGCGTTTCCAGGCCTGGATCAGCGACATCTGGGCACAGAAGGACGACCGGATCGGCGCACTGCAAGCTGCGGGAGGCAGGATATGAGTGATGCGCGCACCGTGGCGCTCGCGGGATACCCGGAACTCCCGCTCGAGGTGATGAAGGCGCGGGCACGCGCGTTTTGCGAAGACATGTCGCGCCGTCGCACGGTGCGCGACTACGCCGATCGCCCCGTGCCCCGCAGCCTGATCGAAGACTGCCTGCGCGCGGCGGCCAGCGCCCCTTCCGGCGCGAACCAGCAGCCCTGGCATTTCGTCGCCGTCGCGGACCGGGCGGTCAAGCGACAGATTCGTGCCGCGGCCGAAGCCGAGGAGCGGGCGTTTTACGAGCGCCGCGCTCCCGACGAGTGGCTCGAGGCACTGGCGCCGCTCGGGACCGGGCCGGAGAAGCCGTTTCTCGAGACGGCCCCGTGGTTGATCGCGATCTTCGCGCAGCGCTGGAGCCATGACGCCGCGGGGCGCAGGATCAAGCACTACTACCCGGCCGAGTCCGTCGGCATCGCCACCGGGCTGTTGATCGCGGCCTTGCACCAGGCCGGGCTGGCGACGCTCACCCACACGCCGAGCCCGATGAAGTTCCTCAACCATATTCTCGGTCGCCCGTCGCATGAGCGGCCGTTCCTGCTGCTCGTAACGGGCTATCCCGCGCCGGGTACGCGGGTGCCGGACATACGCCGCAAGCCGCTGGAAGAGATCGCGAGTTTTCGCGAGCATCGTACGCCGCCCGGCGTGGCCAACGACCACCAGGACTGAAGGGGAGCAACCTGACGATGGAACAATTCACCGCGTGGCTCGATGTCGTCTCCGGTTTCGTCTGGGGCCCGTACTGCCTGATCCCGCTGCTGCTCCTGACAGGCCTCTACCTGACGATCGTGCTGCGCGGCCTGCAGTTCCGCCAACTCGGCCCTGCATTGCACCAGGCGCTGGTCGTGCGCAAGGAGCACGGCGCCGAGGGGGATATTTCGCATTTCGCCGCGCTGATGACGGCGATGGCCGCCACGGTCGGCACGGGCAACATCGTCGGCGTCGCCACGGCAATTTCACTCGGCGGGCCGGGGGCCTTGTTCTGGATGTGGGTTACCGGGCTCGTCGGCATGGCCACCAAGTATTCCGAGGCCCTCCTGTCGGTGAAATACCGCATCACCAACGAGCGCGGCGAGCAGGCCGGCGGGCCGATGTATTACCTGGCCGAGGGCGTTCGCTGGAAACCGCTGGGGCGCACGCTCGGCTGGCTGTTTGCCCTGTTTACCGCCTGCGCGGCCTTCGGCATCGGCAACATGGTGCAGTCGAACTCGGTCGCCGACGCGATCGGCGGCGCCTTCGGCGTGCCGGACTGGATGACCGGTGCAGTCATCGCGGTCGCGCTCGGCGTCGTTACGCTGGGGGGAATCCGCTCGATCGGCAGCTTCACCAGCATTTTCGTGCCCGCGATGATCGTCGTCTACGTGGGCGCCTGTACGATCGTGCTGGTCTTCAATGTCACGGCGATTCCGGCGGCGTTTGCGCTGGTCTTCAGCGACGCATTCACGGGCAGTTCCGCGGCGGGCGGATTCCTCGGCGCGACCATCGCGCAGGCGATGCGCTACGGCGTCGCGCGCGGCATCTTCTCGAACGAGTCGGGCCTCGGCTCCGCGGGCATCGCCGCGGCGGCCGCGAAGACGCAGGAACCGGTCCGCCAGGCGCTGGTATCGATGACGCAGACCTTCATCGATACGCTCGTCGTCTGCACATTCACGGGCATCGCCATCATCGCCAGCGGCGTCTGGAGCTCGGGCGTCAACGGTGCCGCGCTGACCCAGCTGGCCTTCGGCACCGCGCTACCGGGCCCGATCGGGCCCGCCGTGGTCGCCGTATGTCTCGCGATGTTCGCGTTCTCGACCATTCTCGGCTGGAGCCACTACGGCTCGCGCGGCATCGAGTACATCCTTGGCGTGCGCGCGATCCTGCCGTACCGGCTGCTGTTCATCGTGGCGGCGTTCATGGGTTCGATCTACACGCTGGACTTCGTGTGGCTGCTGTCGGACGTGATGAACGGCCTGATGGCATTGCCGAATCTCGTCGGCCTGCTGCTCCTCTCCGGCGTCGTCGCCGTCGAGACGCGGAGCTACTTCGAACGTAACGGGGCCGGCTGACGCGCAGCGGGAATCCTCGCCTGCCGCCGGCCGCCCTTCAGCGCCGCCGCCGGCGGGTCGCCCTGGTGGCCGGGTGCGGGTCGTTCTCGATGCTCCATTGTTCGCGGTGAGCGCGGACGGCCTCGCTGTTGACGCCCGCGTGGCGGTTGGACAGCAGCAGCGTGCCCGGGTCGCAGACGCGCGCACGGATCACGCCCAGGTCCCGGGCCGCGTCGAAGAGGCTCGGGTACCAGTTCTCCCAGTCCGGGAGCAATTGTTCGACCTGTTCCCGCAGCGTGGTCACGGCCAGACGGTAGTCCAAATCCCGCGATCAGGGCAAACTCGCCGTGGAAATCTCGCATCGGCAGCCGGCCGGCCGAAAGGTATGCTGCGCCACATGAATTCGCAGGTCGTATTCCAGGCGCGCGGCCTGTCGAAGGTATACCGCATGGGCGAGGTCGAAGTCGTGGCGCTGCGCAGCGTGGACCTCGACCTGCTGGCGGGAGAATTCGTCGTGCTGCTCGGGCCTTCTGGCAGCGGCAAGTCCACCCTGCTGAACATCCTGGGCGGACTCGACACGGCGACTTCCGGCCACGTCAAGTACAGCGGCAAGGACCTGACTGTCGCGAACGACCGCGAATTGACGGCCTTTCGCCGCGATCATGTCGGCTTCGTCTTCCAATTCTATAATTTGATTCCGAGCCTCACGGCGCGCGAGAATGTCGCCGCGGTGACGGAAATCGCCAGCCGGCCGATGCGGCCGGAGCAGGCGCTGGAACTGGTCGGCATGGGCAAGCGCCTCGATCATTTCCCGGCCCAGCTCTCCGGCGGCGAGCAGCAGCGAGTGGCGATCGCCAGGGCGATCGCGAAGAATCCCGCGGTGCTGTTGTGCGATGAGCCGACCGGGGCGCTGGACTCGATCACCGGTATCGTGGTGCTCGAAGCGCTCGAGCGCGCCAACCGCGAACTCGGCACGACCACTGTCGTCATCACCCACAACATGGTGATCGCCGAGATGGCCGACCGCGTCATCAGGCTGGCGGATGGCCAGATCGCAGGCACGGAGTGCAACGAGACGCGCAAGGCGCCGGCGGAGCTGCACTGGTAGTGCGGGCGCTCGACCGGAAACTGCTGCGGGATCTCTGGCACATGCGTGGCATGGCCGCCGCGATCTCGCTCGTCCTGATCGGCGGCATCTCGACCTTCGTGATGTCGCGTATCACCTACGAGTCGCTCCAGGCGACCCAGGCCCGCTATTACATCGACCAGCGATTCGCCGACGTGTTCGTCAACCTGGTCCGCGCGCCTGAGTCCGTGGCCGCGCAGTTCGCCGAGCTGCCGGGCGTCAACCAGGTCGAGACGCGCGTGGTGGCACCATTGAATCTCGAGATCGAGGGCTACGACGACCCGATCACCGGGCGCATCGTCTCCCTGCCGGAGGTCGGTGTGCCGCGACTCAATGTGCCCTTGCTGCGGCGCGGCCGGCTACCCCTCGCACGGGCCGACGACGAGATCGCCGTCAGCGAGGATTTCGCCGCGGCGCACGACCTGCAGCCGGGCGACAGGATCGTCGCCATCATCAGGGGCCATCGCAAGCGCCTCGACATCGTCGGCATCGCGCTGTCGCCCGAGTACATGTACGCCATCCCGCCGGGGGCCATGTTTCCGGACTACGAGCGCTACGGCATCCTGTGGATGAACCGCAAGGCCCTGGCGACCGCCTACGACATGGACGGCGCGTTCAACGACGTCAGCTTCTCGTTGCAGCGGGGAGCCTCGGAGCGCGACATCATCGACCGCGTCGATCTGGTGCTCAAGCGCTATGGCGGGCTGGGCGCTTACGCGCGCGAGGACCAGTTCAGTCATCGTTTCATCACCGAGGAGCTGCGTGGGCTCGAGACGATGGCGACGATCTTCCCGGTGATCTTCCTGGGGGTCGCGGCCTTCCTGCTGAACGTCGTCGTCAGCCGCCTCGTGGCGACGGAACGCGAGCAGATCGGCACGCTGAAGGCCTTCGGCTACTCGACACGCCAGGTCGCCGCCCACTACATCAAGCTGGTGCTCGCGATCACGGCCTGCGGCCTCGCCGCCGGCGTCGCGCTGGGGTTATGGTTCGCGAAGGGACTCAGCGGGATTTACCAGGAGTTCTACAGCTTTCCATACCTGCAATTCCAGCTCGATCCGGTCGTCCTGCTGCAGGCCGTCGCAGTCACCGTGCTTGCGGCGCTGGTCGGCACCGTATTCGCCGTGCAGCGCGCGGCCGCGCTGCCGCCCGCGGAAGGAATGCGGCCGGAACCTCCCCCCGTATACCGAGCGACGCTGCTCGAGCGCATCGGGCTGCACCAGCGCCTCGCGGAGCCCTCGCGCATGATCGTGCGGCATATCGCGCGGCACCCGTTCAAGGCCGGATTGACCATGCTGGGCATTGCAACGGCCTGCGGTATCCTCATGATGACCAACTTCCAGCGGGACGCGATCGGCTGGATGGTCGGGGTCCAGTACGGGCTAAGCAGCCGCGAGGACCTGACCGTGACGTTTACCGATCCGACTCCGCAACGCGCGCTGTATTCGCTACAGGATCTCGAAGGCGTCACGCACGCCGAGGGCTTCCGCACGGTTCCCGCGCGCCTGGTGTACGGGCACCGCAGCCACCGCACTTCGGTCAACGGCATAGAGCCCTTCGGGGAGTTGCAGCGCGTGCTCGACGCCACGCTGCGGCCGGTGGTCATTCCGGCGGCCGGCGTCGTGCTGACGGAATACCTCGCGCACGAGATTCTGCGTATTGCGCCGGGCGACATGCTGACGATCGAGGTGCTGGAGGGCAGCCGGCCCGTGCTGCGGGTGCCCGTGGTCGGCACGACCCGCCAGTACCTCGGCGTCAACGCCTACATGAGCCGGGAGGCGCTCAATCAACTGATGCGCGAAGGGCCCGCGTTGTCGGGCGCGCGCCTGGCCGTGGACGGTGCCCGGCAGGTCGGGCTCTACGCCGACCTCAGGACCATGCCGCGTGTCGCCGGCACGATCGTCAGGGAGACCGCCATCCAGCAGTTCAACGAGATGATGGAAGAGACCATCCTCTACTTCACGTTCATCACGGCGTTGCTGGGCGGCTTCATCGCCTTCGGCGTGGTCTACAACTCCGCGCGTATCGCGCTGTCCGAGCGCAGCCGGGAGCTGGCTTCCCTGCGCGTGCTCGGCTTTACCCGCGGCGAGGTCGCCTACATCCTGCTGGGCGAAATCGGACTGCTGACCCTGTTGGCCATCCCGCTGGGCTTCCTCTTCGGCACGGCGCTGTCCGGTTATCTGGCACTCGCATTCTCGTCCGATCTTTACCGGATTCCGCTCATCATCGCGCCGGCGACCTATGCGCTTGCGGCGGCCATCGTGCTGGTATCGTTTGCCCTGACCAGTGCGCTGATCTGGCGCAGGCTCGCTCGCCTGGACCTCATCGAAGTGCTGAAGACCCGGGAGTAGATCGTGCCCTCAGGACGCTTTACAGGACTTTCCGCCGTCGCCGCACTCGTGCTGCTGGCCCTGGTATGGGGATTCTGGCCGCGGCCGGTACTCATCGAGACCCGCGAAGTCACGCGCCAGCCGCTGCAAGTCACGGTCGAGGAAGAAGGCCGGACGCGGGTCCGGGACCGCTATACTTTGTATGCCCCGGTCGCGGGATACCTGCGGCGGATCGAGCTGGATGTCGGTGACGCCGTGGACCTCGGCGAGCCACTGGCGTTACTGGAACCGTTGCGGCCCGCCGTGCTGGACTCGCGCACGCGCGCGGAGGCCGAGGCGCGGGTCGCGGCGGCCCGCGCGGGCCTGTTGCGGGCGCGGGCCGGCGCTCGCCAGGCAGAGGCCGAAGCGCAGCTTGCCGCCGAGGAGTTCAGGCGCCGCGAGGACCTCCTGGCCCGGGGCCTGATCTCGCGTTCCGAGTTCGACCAGGCGAGCAGCAGGACGCGGGCCCTGGCAGCGGCACAGGGCGCGGCCGAGTCCGCGGTCGAGGTCGCAGGATTCGAGCTCGAGGCGGCCCTCGCGGCCTTGCGCCATTCGGCGACCGGCGACGGCGATGAGCCGGCGGAGACCGTGCCGGTGCGCTCGCCGGTGGAAGGGCGCGTGCTCAAGTTGATCCAGGAAAGCGCAGGTGTAGTCGCGGCCGGACAGCCGCTGCTCGACGTCGGCGACCCGCGACGACTCGAGGTCGAGGTCGAAGTGCTGTCGCGTGACGCGGTGCGCATTGAACCGGGCGGGCGCGTGCTGTTCGAGCGCTGGGGTGGTGGCGACGTGCTCGAGGGCGTGGTGCGGACCGTGGAGCCGACCGGCTTCACCAAGGTCAGCGCGCTCGGCGTCGAGGAACAGCGGGTGCTCGTCATCGCCGACATCCGTTCCCGCGGCGAGGATTGGCAGCGACTCGGCGACGGCTACCGGGTGGAGGCCAGGTTCATCGTCTGGGAGCGCGGGGATGCGCTGACCGTGCCCGCGAGCGCATTGTTTCGGCGCGACGACGGTTGGGCGGCCTTCGTGGTCGAGGACGGCCGCGCGCGGCTCCGGCCGGTCCGGCTCGGACCGGGCAGCGGGTTGCTGACCGAGGTGGTGGAGGGGCTGTCGGCCGGCGACGTGGCGATCGTGCATCCGGACGACGCCGTCGAAGACGGCGTGCGTGTCGAACCGTTCCGCCCCTAGGGGTCCCGTCGCGACGACCGGCCAGGTGTGAACAGGCCCTCGCCCGCCGCACGCGGTATCCCGCTATGGCGGCACGCTCGGCCCTGGACCAGACTGACAGCTGAGTTCTGCCAGAAATTGCCTGGAATGCCCGCGAATCCACCCGTCGACCTGCTGCTGCTGCACCCTCCGAGCGTGTATGACTTCCGTGAGAAGTCGATCCTGTACGGCCCGGTCAGTGACATGGTGCCGTCGTCCGTGGTGTTCGAGTTGTACCCGATCGGCTTCCTGACGATCGCAGGGTACCTGCAGCAACGGGGTATGCAGGTGCGCATCGTCAACCTGGCGCTGCGCATGCTCACCGACCGGCACTTCGACGCGCGAAAGTTTCTGGCAAGCCAGCGGCCGGCGGCGATCGGTATCGACCTGCACTGGATGCCGCATTGCCACGGCGCGATCGAGATCGCGAGGCTCGCGAAGGAGGTCCACCCGGACGTACCGGTGATCCTCGGTGGCCTGTCTGCCACCTATTATCACGAGGAGTTGCTTACCTATCCCGAGGTCGATTTCGTCATGCGCGGCGACAGCACCGAGCCACCGCTGCACGAATTGCTGCTGGCCCTGCAGCAGGGCGGCTCGCTGGAGCAGATTCCCAACCTGAGCTGGCGCAGCAACGGTGAGATCCGGGTCAACCCGCTGACCTTCATTCCGAAGACGCTCGATTACATCGACGTCCGGCCCGAGTTGCTCATCGAGATGGCGATCCGCTACCGCGACTTCGCCAGCGTGTTGCCGTTCAACGGCTGGCTGCGTAATCCGACGACGATGGTATTGCCGTTGAAAGGCTGCGCCTTCGAGTGCGTGACCTGCGGCAGTTCCGCCACGACCTGCACGCACCTTACGCTGCGCCGCAAGCCGGTGTTCCGCAGCCCCGCCAACCTGGCCAACAACGTCGCCGCGATCGGGCGTTTCTCGCGCGGCCCGATCGTGATTCCCGGCGATCTGCTGCAGGGCGGGAGCGACTATGCCACCCAGGTCATCGACGAGATTGCCGCCACGGGCGTGCGCAACGGGATCTGCTTCGAGTTCTTCGACGTGCCGCCGATCGACTTTGTCAGGCACATCGACGCAAAGCTGCCGCACTGGAGTTTCGAGATCAGCCCGGAAAGCCACGACCATACAGTCCGCCGCGCAATGGAGGGAGAGATCGGCTACGACAACGCAGCGATGGAGCACTTCCTGCGGGAGGCGCTGAAGCTGGACTGCGAGCGCATCGACGTCTTCTACATGATCGGCCTGCCGAAGCAGACCTACGACTCGGTCATGGAGACCGTCGATTACTGCGAGCACTTGTTCAGGATGGGCGATCCGCGGCTGCAGTGTTTCATCTCGCCGATGGGCCCGTTCCTGGATCCCGGCAGTCGCATCTTCGAAGAGCCGGCGCGCTTCGGCTACCGGAAGTTTGCTCACACGCTCGAGGAACACCGCCAATTGCTCGTGCAACCGAGCTGGGAGCAGATCCTCAACTACGAGACTGATTGGATGACGCGCGTACAGCTGGTGGACGCCACGTACGACGCCGCGGAGCGCCTGAACGAGCTGAAGCTTCGCTACGGGCGCATTTCCACAAAGCGCGCCCGAGCCGTCGCGGACGGCATCACTCAGGCTCGCCGGCTGCGAGCGCGCCTGAACGAGGGTGTGGACGGCGCAATCGATGTCGCATCGGCCGAGCAGCTGCACGGCGAAATCTCGCGCTTCAGCGACAGCACCGTGTGCGACAAGCGCGAACTTTTCTGGCAGCGGCATGTGCTGAGCTTTCGCCTGCCGGCGATCATGAAGGTGGCCGCCGACTACCTTCGAGGCTAGGGACGTCAGGCTGGGGACATTGCTAAAAGGCGGGTTTCAGGAGTGTCCCCGTTTTGACATCGGCTGCCGGACCGCTAACTTTCTCCCCGAAAGAAGGGGGTGGATCATCGAGCAAGCAGCCGCAGCCAGCTTGAGCCTGCGACGCCGGGTCGTGCTCTGGATCGCAGCGCACGACGACAGCTGGCTGTTCATCGTTCTCTACGTCGGCCTCGGTCTCGTGCTTAGCATGACGATCTCGCTGTTCTGGCTGGTTGCGGTAGTCGCCGCACACGCTGTGCTCGAGTGGTTCGCGCTGGACGGCAAGGGCATACGGGACCACCGGCTCGGCCGCGTTCTCTGGCATCTCAAGCTCGACATCGGGCTGGTGCTGGTGGCGTTGTGGCTGGGGCTCTACATCGAGGTGCTGTTCGGGCTGGCGGGCCTCGGAGCCGCGGCCCGCGCGGGCGCCCAGACTGCGGCACGAGCCGTCGCGTGGCAGCGCGCCATCCGTGGCGTGCTGATGACGGCCGACGAGGCGGCGCACGTCGTCAAGGCCGTGGCTACACGCAACGGCGGAAAGCGCAAACCGGAACCGGAAGCCGAGGGCGCCGACCACCGGATTCCCTGGCGGCGCCCCTGGTCGAGGGCCGACAAATTCGCGCTCGCGTTCACGACGACCTGGGCGGTGCTGATCCTGCTGACGCCGCTGCTGACGGATCACACCGTCGCTTCCACGCTCGGCGTGCTCGCGAGCGACCTGCACCCCTGGCCGGCGCGCTGAGTCGACGCCCCCTTCCCGGCCGCGCCGGGCTGGGAATGTGACTCGCGTCACTATCAGGAAAAGCACCTAAAACAATCGCTTGCGAATATGACCTGGGTCAGGTTCGCACTGCAGCATGGTCGCTATTATGCTGGCCGGTTAAGGCTCAATCAGGGCCACGGAGACGATCATGGAAACGCGCAAATCTACTCCCAGGGGCCGCGTGGCTCCCAGTACAAGGGAAGTTCGCATCGGACGTCGGTCACGACGCATGCGCCGTCGGGAAATCGCACGTCACGCCTGATGGCGGCGTGCGATCCGCCGTGCCAGGATGTCATGCGCGCGCCGGCCGAGTGGATACCGCCAGGCCATCACCAGCATCGGCACCAGCAGCAGGCACGGCCAGGCGACGAATGCGAGCTGCAGGCCGAGTGTCGCGCGTGGCGTCGCGGCCTCACGAACCGAAAAGCCGAACAGTGCCGGAATGGACAGCGCGATCGCCCCGCCGATGCCCTGGTTGAACTTCGTGACCAGCGCCTGAAAGGAAAAGAAAATCGCCGCACGATCCTGGCGGTTGCGCCAGACGTCATAGTCGACGATATCGGCGAGCAGCGAGGGCAGCGCGATCGAGGACAGGCCCAGGAAAAAGCCGAAACTGGTCATGACGCCGGTCATCGGCCGGAGCGCAGCGGGCCCCGGCTCGATCAAGGGCACCGTCAACAGCGTCACGATCAACCCCAGCGCAGCCACGGCCCAGGCACGATGCTTGTCCACGTGCTTCATGACCAGCAACCACAGCGGCATCCCAAGCGCCATCGCCAGCGTCATCGGCAAGGCGATATGCGGAACCTTGTCGGCCAGGCCAAGATGCTGACTGGTGTAAATGACAAACAGGCTCGCGACGGCCCCCGTCGCAAGACCGAACAGCACCTGCGTCGCGAGGAAATACTGCAGCGGACGCGTATCGCGCAATGCGAGCCACAGGTCGGCTGCCTGGACCGGGCGGGCGCGCACGCGGCGCGGAGGCTCGGGCACCGTGGCACACATCAGCCCCACGAACAGCGGCAGGCCGATCATGATGAACAGCGCCAGCATGCGCATCACCGCCGGGCTGAACTCCGTCGTGCCGCCGACCAGCAGCATCGGTGAGGCCATGAACAGCACGCCGCCGGCGAAGCCCAGCAGCTGCCGCCACAGCGCGATGCGGGACCGCTCGTGATAACCGGTGGATAGTTCTGCGGCCATCGCGGTGTGCGGAATCTCGACCAGCGTCCAGCCGAGCGTCACGAGCAGGTACCAGGACAGCAGGTGACCCAGCCCTGCATGCCCGCCCGGGTTGAACAGGAACCACGTGCTCGCGGCGACCAGCAGGGCGCCGAGAATCATCCAGGGCTTGCGGGTGCCCGAACGGTCCGACAGGTAGCCGATCAGCGGGTCGCTCAGCCCGTCGAACAACCGGGCGATGAACGTGGCCGTCGCCAGCCCCACGAGCGAAACCGCGCTGTACTCGAGATAGAAGTTGGGCAGGATCGCCGCGGTCGGCGACATCAGCATCGACAGGGGCAGGTTCACCATGCCGAAGAGGATCAGCATGCGCGTCGGGAGACGCAGTTGGGGGGTTGTCATCGGGCCTCGGTGTCAATGCTCAAGCAAGCGATCCCGGGCATCGAACCGACCTCAGCCGCCCGTTGCCTGAGGAAGCATAATTCCTAAGCAAAACAGAGGCTTGCGCTCAGCTTCCAAGTGGCTAGACTATGAACGTCAGGGCGCCATCGTAGCAATCGCGGCAGCGCAACCACAAGCGATCGGCCCGGGGACCATTATGGAGAAGTCGCGCAAGGACCTGTCGGAGGAACGCTTCGGCCTGATCATTCATCCCGCGGTGTTTTACACGTCGACAGGCCTGATCGCCGTGTTCGTGCTGTTGACCATCGTGGCGCTCGGCCGCATGGAAGCCATCTACTCGTCAGTCCAGGGCTGGATCACCGTCAACCTGGGCTGGCTGTTCATCCTGCTCGTGCAAGGCTTCCTGCTGTTTTCCATTTTCCTGCTCGTGAGTCGCCTCGGGCGCGTGCGCCTGGGCGGACCAGGGGCGCGGCCCGACTATTCGTACGCGAGCTGGCTGTCGATGCTGTTTGCCGCGGGCATGGGCATCGGCCTGGTGTACTGGGCTGTGGCCGAGCCGGTGATCCACTATGGGACGCCGCCGTTCGCCACGCCGGAGACGCGCGCCGCCGCGGCGGAAGCAATGCGGTTCACGTTTCTGCACTGGGGTTTTCACGCGTGGGGCATCTACGCGGTGGTAGGCTTGTCGCTGGCGTATTTTTCCTACAACCGCGGCCTGCCGCTGACGATCCGCTCGGCCTTCTACCCGCTGATCGGGGAGCGTATCTACGGCTGGATGGGCAACACCATCGATGTTCTGGCGGTCGTCGCGACGATGTTCGGTATTGCGACCTCGCTGGGCCTCGGCGTCAGCCAGGTCGCCGCGGGACTGGGTTACCTGTTCGGCGTCGAGACGAGTGAGGCGCTGAAGATCTTTCTCATCTTCGTCATCACGCTGATGGCGACGACCTCGGTCGTGCTGGGGCTCGACCGGGGTATAAGGCGGCTCAGCGAGTTGAACATGGGCCTGGGCGCCGTACTGCTGCTGTTCCTGCTGGTGCTCGGGCCGACGCTGTTCATCATGAAGTCCCTGGTGCAGAACACGGGCGGCTACCTGCAGAACTTCTTCCAGCTGGCGGGCTGGACCGAGGCGTATCGCGCCGAGTCCGGCTGGCAGGCCTCGTGGACCGTATTTTACTGGGCATGGTGGATTGCCTGGTCGCCGTTCGTCGGCATGTTCATCGCCCGGATCTCGCACGGCCGCACGATCCGCGAGTTCCTGCTCGGGGTATTGCTGGTGCCGACGTCGATGACGTTCCTGTGGATGTCCACCTTTGGCGGCACTGCCCTGTTCGGCGCGATGAACGGCCTGTTCGATATCCAGGCGGCGGTCAATGCGGACGTCTCCACCGCGCTGTTCGCACTGCTGGAGCAGTTTCCGCTGGCGTCGCTGACTTCGCTGCTCGCACTGGTGCTGATCATTGTGTTTTTCGTCACCTCGTCGGACTCCGGTTCGCTGGTCATCGACATCATCACTTCCGGTGGGAACACCGAGCCTCCGGTCATGCAGCGCGTGTTCTGGGCCAGCACCGAGGGCGTCGTCGCGGCGGCGCTGCTGCTCGGCGGCGGCCTGGGCGCGCTGCAGACTGCCGCGATCGCAACCGGCCTGCCGTTTGCCGTCGTGCTGACACTGATGTGTGTCGGCTTGCTGAAAGCGCTGAACCACGACTATCCGTCGCCGCGGCCGAAACACCGCGAGCAGGTCGTCGCAGAGTTGAAGGACACGGGCGGAAAATGACGGCCGGCACGCGGTGACGGGGCACGAGCCGCGCTTGCGGCTCAGCCTGCACTTTCGGCACGCAGGCGTGGGGCAGCGGCCAGCGGCACCGCAACCACGTAGGCTGCCGTGCCGAGCGCCATGGATTGCAGCGAGATGCCGGCGGCCAGCGCCAGTCCAAGCAGTGCCGGCGAGATTGCCGTGGCTACCACCATCAGGCCGGCGTATACACCGCGCACCATGCCGAGGCGGAGCGTGCCGAAAAGCTCCACCCACACGGCGCCTGCGACGACGGCGTTGGAACCCGCCGTGAGGCCGAGGCCGCAGAACAGCAGCCACAACCCCCCGGCACCTTCGACGAAGCCGAGCCCGAGGATACCGAGCCCGAGTGGCAGGAGATAGGCCCGCATCAGGCCGAGGCTGCCGATGCGGTCCACGAGCCGGCCCGACAGCCACGTGGCGATCGCCTGGAACGCGGCGAAGCCGAGGAACGCCGCTGCGACCTGCTGCGGCAGCCAGTCCTTCGCTTCTGCGAAGGTACCCTGGTGCAGGAACACGGCGGTGATCACGAACGGGGCCACCAGCACCACCGACAGGGCGGCCAAAAAGCGGCCGTCGCGCAGCAGGCGCCATCGTCCGGCAGGCCCGTCGGCCGCCGCCGAGACATCGTCCGAGAGCCGGCGGCCGGGCAGCGGTTCTGCAAGCAGGCGCATCAGCGGCAAGGCCATCAGCAACACGAATATGCCGACCCCGAACCACAGCCAGCGCCAGTCTAGAAACCCCAGCGCCGCGGTCACCGCCAACGGCAAAAGCGCCTCGCCAAGGATGAAGCCGAAGGCCGCTGTAGCGACACTCCGGCCACGCCGGGTGCCGCCGTGCCGAGCTGCGGCGACGATGGCGATGTGACCGGTCAGCCCCTGGCCGCCGAGCCTGAGCAGGAAGATGCCGGGGAGCAGCCAGGCAGGCGTCGGGGCCGACGCCATGGTCACGGCGCCGGTGCTGAGTATGGCGAGCGCAATACTGATCGACTGGCGCGGACTCAGGCGATCCGCGAGCCCGCCCAGCCAGAACATGAGCAGCCCGCTTGCGAGCGTTGCCATCCCGTAAATGGCTCCCAGCGCGCCCTCTGTGAGGTCGAGCTCCGCGCGTAGCGACGCGCCGAACAGGCCGATGAAGAACGTCTGGCCGGCGCTCGACAGGAATGCGGCGCATAAGCCGAACGTCGCTGCGCGTCGCGCGAGCAACCGGTCCGGTGATGACTCGGGAGCGGAATTCATTCTGGGGGTGGCGCGTCGCTACCGCTCCGGCTGGCTCAGCGCCCCCCCGCAGCTCGAGCCCTGGCCCGCGGTGCAGCCATAGCAGTGATCGCCCACGGCGATCCCGCGCGGCGGATTAATTGCCTCGAGCAGGTCGCGCAGGTGCGGGCGCTTCCCGTTACCACCCAGCGGCAGGCCAAGCATCTGGTTGAAGTCGCAGTCGTACAGGAAGCCCTGGAAGTCGACGCTCACCAGCGCGCGGCACATCACCGACTGCAGGTTCTCCCTGCGGTAGGCGTCGCGCAGCAGCTGCATGTACTCCTCGAACTGTCCCTTGGCGAGCAGCACGGCGCCGAAACGCTTGATCGGCATATTGGTGATGGTGAACAGGCTGTTGAAAACGATGCCGAACTGCTCTTGCAGCAGCCGCCTGTAGTCATTTTCGAGCGCATTCTGCGGAGGCGGCAGTGACGGGCCGAGCGGGTTGTAAACCAGGTTCACCACGAGCCCGGATCCCGGCCGGCCGTAACCGAGGCCGTTCAGTTCCTGCAGGGCGCTGATCGACGCCTCGAATACGCCGTTGCCGCGCTGCGCATCGACGTTCTCCTGCGAATAGCACGGCAGTGACGCGATGGCCTCGACCCGGTGCGCGGCGAGAAACTCGCCGACCCACTCGTAGCCCGGCTCGCGCATGATCGTCGGGTTGAGCCGATCCATGACATGGATGTCGCGCGCGCGGGCCTCGCCCACCAGCCAGCGAAACTCCGGGTTCATCTCCGGGGAGCCGCCGGTGAGGTCGAGCGTGCCGATGCCGAACCGCGCCGCAGCGGCGAGCGCGAGCTCCATGGTGTCGCGGTCCATCAGCTCCTTGCGGGTGGGTCCGGCGGCGACATGGCAGTGCACGCACGCGATGTTGCACAGGTAGCCAAGATTGAGCTGCAACGTCTCGAACCGCTCCCGCCGGATGGGCGGGAAATCGGTCTTGAGCAATAGGGGCAAAGTGTCACGCATGATGTCGGCCGGATGGCGCGTTGGCGTCCCGCTTGCGCGGGCCGGGGTTGCGAAACGGGTTCAGGAGTAGTGAGACGAGCGTCTGCTCGCGAGGTTCCCGCCAGTCCTCGAGGCCGATGGGCATGCTGCGCTCGTCCCCGGCCGGCTCGGCGGTGTAGCTGCCGAACAGCCGATCCCAGACGGACAAGTGGAAGCCGTAATTGCTGTCCGTCTCGACGCGCCGTATCGAGTGATGGATGCGGTGCATGGACGGCGTGACGATCAGCCAGCGCAGGCGACGATCCAGCTGCCGCGGCAGGGCGATGTCGGTATGAGTGAACAGCGAGCCCGCGCTCAGCAGGACTTCGAAAGCGAGGACCGCCGCCGGATGCGGGCCGAGCAGCATGATCAGGCCCAGCTTGATCCCCATGGACAGCGCGATCTCGAGAGGGTGGAAACGCACGCCGGTGGTGACGTCGAAAGAAGGGTCGCAGTGATGCACGCGGTGCAGGCGCCACAGCAGCGGCCACATGTGCAGAAGGCGGTGCTGCCAGTAGATCGCGACGTCCAGCAGCAGCACGGCGACGGGAATGGCCAGCCAGGCGGGCCAGTCCAGCCAGCCGAACAGCCCCCCTCCGTGCATCGTGACGGACCAGGCGACTGCCAGCACGGGGAAGCCCACGCGGAGCAATGCGGTATCGACCAGCACCAGTCCGAAGTTCACGAGCTGCCGCCGCGCGGGGCGGCCGTCGCCGCGCGCGGGCCAGCGCCGCTGCGCCGCGAGCAGGACCAGCAACACGCCGAAAAACGCCCCCAATCGAACGGTCTGCTCGCCGAAATTCACGTCCATGGGACTCAGGGTGCCTCCCCGGACAGGCAGGCCGCAAGATACAAGCCGAGTCGGGATGGTTAGAATTCGATAAATGCGATTTCCAGGACCGGCACGCCCAAATGCATAACAGGATATTCAGGTGGGCGCTGCCGGCCCTGGTGCTCGTCTTGGCGCTGGCGGGTGGCCGCTACCTGATCACCCAGCGGCCGGCGGCGCCGCAGTTCCAGCCCCCGCAGGTGCCGGTGGCGATCGACGCGATCCGGGTCGCGCCCGAGGATTACCGCGTCGTCGTCCGCAGCGAGGGCACGGTCGAGCCGCGCACCGAGAGTACCCTGATCCCGCAGGTTTCCGGGCAGATCGTCGCGATTTCCCCCTCGTTCCGCGAGGGCGGATTCTTCGAGCTGGGCGACATCCTCGTGACCCTGGATCCGCGCGACTATGAGCTGGCGATCGCGAGTGCCGAGGCGCAGGTGGCGCAGGCGGAGTCGGCGCTGGAACAGGAGCTGGCGCAAGCGGAGGTCGTGGCGGACGATTGGCGCATGCTCGGGCGCGAAGCCCCGGAGCTGGGCCTGCGCAAGCCGCAGATCGCCGCGGCACGCGCCACGCTGCTATCCGCCCGGTCGCAGCTGGAACGGGCTCGCTTCGACCTGGAGCGCACGCGCATCCGCGCGCCCTATGACGGCCAGGTGCTCGAGAAGAGCGTGGACGTGGGCCAGTTCGTTTCCACGGGCACGGTGCTTGCCCGCGTGTACGCGACCGACTACGTCGAGATCCGTCTGCCGCTGTCGGACCGCCAGCTAGAGTTCGTGGATCTGCCGGAACGGTTTCGAGGCGATACCGGGCAGCGGGACACCGCCGGGCCCGAGGTCGTGGTCAAGGCCACGATCGGCCGCCGGCAATGGCGCTGGAGCGGCCGCGTCGTGCGTGCCGAGGGGGCCATCGATACGCGCACGCGACAGTTGTTCGTGGTCGCCCAGGTCGACGATCCCTACGAGCGCGGCGCGGACGGCCAGCCGCCGCTCAGGATCGGACAGTTCGTGGAGGTGGAGATCGCGGGCCGGACGCTGCAAGGCACTTTCGTCCTGCCGCGAAGAGCGCTGCGCGGCGGCACCGAGGTGCTGATCGTCGACGAGGACAGCCGGCTGCAGCGCCGCTCGGTCGCGGTCGCCTGGAGTGATGGCGAGGACGCGGTGGTGTCCGACGGCCTGGCGCCGGGCGAGGTGGTCAACGTCACGCCGCTGGCCGTCGCGACAGGCGGTACGCTGGTGGCGGCGACGATCGACGGCGTACCGCCGGCGCAGGACCCCGGGGCGCGCCCGGGGCGAGTCGCGACCGAGGCGGCTGCGCAATGAAGGGCATGATCGCCTGGTTCGCGCGCAACGACGTCGCCGCAAACCTGCTGATGGTGACGCTGCTCGCGCTCGGCGGGTGGGCGCTGATGGCCAAGATTCCGCTGGAGGTCTTTCCTGCATTCGAGCTGCGTACGGTCGTCGTCCAGGTGCCCTTCCCGGGCGCGACGCCCGCCGAGGTCGAGGAGGGCATCACGGTCAAGATCGAGGAGGCCGTCCAGGACCTGGAAGGAATCAAGCAACTGCGCTCGACGGCGGTGGAGAACTCGGGCACGGTGATCGTCGAGGTCGACTCGGGCCATGACCCGCGTGCGCTGATGAACGACATCAAGGCCCGGGTGGACGCGATCTCGACCTTCCCGGCCGACAGCGAGCGGCCGGTCGTCTACGTGCCCGAGATCCGGCGGGACGTGATCACGGTGATCGTCTCGGGAGAACTGCCGGAGCACGAGTTGCGCCTCGTGGCCGAACGGGTGCGGGATGAACTCGTCGATCTCGAGGACATTACCCAGGTCGAGCTCGACGGCGTGCGGCCCTACGAGATCTCGATCGAGGTTTCCGAGCAGACGCTGCGCCAGTACGGCCTGACGCTCGAAGAGGTCGCCTCGGCCGTGCGGCGCACTTCGCTGGACCTGGCCGCCGGCTCCGTGCACACTACCGGCGGCGAGGTGCTGATCCGCACCGAGGGACAGGCCCGTGCCGGCACGGAGTTCGAGGACATCGTCGTGCGCGGCGAGGCCGGCGCGCGGCTCACGATCAGGGATATCGGCGTCGTGCGCGACGGCTTCAGCGAGGAACCGCTGGAGTTCATGTACAACGGGCGTCCCGCCGCATTCATCGACGTCTTCCGCGTCGGCGAGCAGAGCGCCCTGGACGTGGCGCGGGCGGTGCGGGACTACGTCGACGCGCGGCCGGGCTGGTTGCCGCCCGGCGTCGAACTGGATTACTGGCGGGACCAGTCGCGCATCGTGCAGGCTCGCCTGAATACCCTGCTGAAGAGCGCCCTGCAGGGCGGGATCCTGATCCTGATACTGCTGACGCTGTTCCTCCGCCCGGCGGTCGCGCTCTGGGTCGTGGTGGGGATCCCGGTCGCGTTCATGGGCGGCATCGCGCTGATGCCGGTGTTCGGCGTGACGATCAACCTGCTGAGCCTGTTCGCATTCATCCTCGTGCTGGGCATCGTCGTGGATGACGCGATTGTCACGGGCGAGAATATCTTCACGCGCCTGCAGAAGGGCGAGGATCCCCTGCAGGCCTCGATCAGGGGCACGCAGGAGATCGCCGTCCCCGTCACGTTCGGCATCCTGACCACGGTGGTCGCGTTCATCCCGCTGCTGATGATCGAGGGCGTCCGCGGGCAGCTGTTCGCGCAGATCCCGCTGATCGTGATCCCGGTCCTGTTGTTCTCGTTGGTCGAATCGAAGCTGATCCTGCCTGCGCACCTGAAGCACGTGCGTGTCCGCAACGGTGCCGGCGACGGCCCGCTGAGCAGGCTCCAGGCGAGGGTGCAGCGCGGTCTCGAACGCGGTACGCAGGCCGCATACCAGCCGATGCTGCAGGCTTCACTGCGTAACCGTTACCTTGCCGGCACGCTATTCACTGCCGTGGCGTTCATCTTGTTCAGTCTCGCGATCGGCGGCCACATGCGGTTCATTTTCTTTCCGCGCATCCAGGCGGAGACGGCCTCCGCGACCGTCACCATGCCGCCGGGTACGCCATTCGAGGCGACCGCGGCGGCCATCGGGCGCATCGATGCCGAAGCGCGCAGCCTGCGCGAGCGTTACCGCGACCCGGAGACTGGTGAAAGCGTGATCAAGGGCATCCTCGCGTCGGTCGGTTCGGCGGGGGGCGGCAGCGCCCCGCGCACCGATCTCGGCCGCGTGCTGTTCGAGATCGTGCCTCCGGAGGAGCGCACCGTGGCCGTGACCAGCGCGGACCTGGTGGGCGAATGGCGCCAGGGCATCGGCCCGATCCCCGGCGCAAAGGAAGTGAGTTTCCGTGCCGAAATCGGCCACGCCGGCGCGCCGCTGGACGTGCAGATGACCGGTCAGGACTTCGTGGTTTTGCGGGCCCTTGCCGGCCAGGTCCGGGAGCGCCTCGCGAGTTACCCGGGGGTGTTCGACATCACGGACAGCTTCGAGGACGGCAAGCAGGAGATCAAGTTGCGCATCCGTCCCGAGGCGGAGCTGCTCGGCATCACGCTCGAGAACCTGGCGCGCCAGGTCAGGCACGCGTTCTTCGGCTTCGAGGCCCAGCGGATCCAGCGCGGCCGCGAGGAGGTGCGCGTGTATGTCCGTTACCCGGAGGCGGAGCGCCGCTCGCTGCACAATCTCGACACGATGCGCATCCGCACTCCCGCAGGCGCGGAAGTGCCGTTCGCCGAGGTGGCAAGCGCGGAGTTCGGCCGCGGCTTCGCGCAGATCCGTCGCGTGGATCGCAACCGGACCATCAATATCACCGCGGACGCCAACAAGGAAGTCGCCGACATCGAGGCGATCAAGCGGGATCTGGCCGAGTTCCTGGCCGAGGCCGTGCCGGCCCACGCGGGCGTCGGTTTCACCCTGGAGGGAGAGGCGCGCGAGCAGCGCGAGTCATTCGGCAGCCTCGGCTACGGCCTGATGTTCGTGCTGTTCATGATTTATGCGCTGCTGGCGATTCCGTTTCGCTCCTACCTGCAACCGCTGATCGTGATGAGCGTGATCCCGTTCGGCGCAGCGGGCGCGATGCTCGGCCACATCATCATGGGCATGAACCTGACGATCATGAGTCTCATGGGCATGCTCGCGCTCACCGGCGTCGTGGTGAACGACAGCCTCGTGCTGGTGGACTACATCAACAGGCGCCGGGCCGACGGCATGCCGTTGCAGGAGGCCGTCCGCACCGCCGGCATCGCGCGCCTGCGCCCCGTGCTGCTGACTTCCCTGACCACCTTCGCGGGCCTGACGCCGCTGATCTTCGAGAAATCCACCCAGGCGCAGTTCCTGATCCCGATGGCCGTTTCGCTGGGCTTCGGCATCCTGTTCGCGACCTTCATCACCCTGCTGCTCGTGCCGCTGAACTACCTCGTGCTGGAGGACCTGCGCCACCTCGCCGGCAGAATCCGGGGCCGCGCCAGCGGCGGCCCGGTGGTGTCGGCGACGACCGGCGTCGACACCTAGGGATAATTCACAAGCTGGAGATTGATCTCGGTCAAACATGACAGTCGCTCCTGGGAGCAAAGTTCCGTCGTTTCTAATACAGATGGTTCTAATTTAAGAATCATCTGCATTTGTGACACGGCTCCGGAGACACCGGGGACTTAAGGGAACTGCTGAGGATTTCTGTCATGACCACCATGGAAAGCGGGCATACGGCCCGGTGGATCAACATCTGTGCCGTCGCGCTGCTGCTGGTGCTCGGCGGCTGCAGCGGGGACGACGGCACGGACGGCACCGCCGGCCCGCCGGGAGGCGACGGCATCAGCTGCTGGGACCTCAACGGGAACGGCGTCGCCGATCCCGAGGAAGACACCAACGGCGACGGCGTCGTGGACGCGCTGGATTGCCAGTTGCCGTCGTCGATCGGCGACGCGGCGGGCCTGCACAAGGCCTATTTCACCGACCGCGAGTATGAAGGCACCGCGTCCTGTCTCGCCTGCCACGGTGAGGTCGGCGACGACCTCCTGACCACCGGACACTTCAAGTGGGAAGGCGTCGCAACCAGTCTCGAGGGCGCCGAGGGCGGCATCCACGGCAAGAACGACATCATCAACAACTTCTGCGTCGCGGTCCCCAGCAACGAGGGCCGCTGCACGCAGTGCCATATCGGCTTCGGCTACAAGGACGCCAGCTACGACTTCGGCAACCGCAACAACATCGATTGTTTCGCCTGCCATGACCAGACCGGCACCTACAAGAAGGCACCCACCACCGCCGGCCTGCCGGATCCCTCGGTCGACCTGCAGGCCGTGGCGCAGAGCGTCGGCGAGAACGGCGGCGTCCCCACACGCAAGGCCTGCCTGTTCTGCCACGCGGGCGCGGGCGGTGGCGACAACGTCAAGCACGGCGACCTGTCGTCCGACCAGATCGCGACGACCCGGGAATACGACGTGCACATGGGCGTGGACGGTGCGAATCTCGGGTGCGTCGATTGCCACGACGTGCAGCGCGACGCCGACGGCGCCCTCCTGTCACACGGGATCGGCGGCATGCCGTACCACTCGGTGGACGAGGGCAACATGAAGCAGTGCACCGACTGCCATGGCGACCGCGCCAACATCCATGGCGGCAGCACGGTACAGAACACCGTCGAGTTGCACGACCGGCTGGCCTGCCAGGCCTGCCACATCCCCGCGTTCTCGCGGAAGCTGCCGACGAAAGTCGAGTGGTACTGGTCCGACGCTGGCCAGGACATCAGCCCGATCCCGGTCGATCCGGTGACGGGCAAGGCGCTGTACGACAAGATGAAGGGGACCTTCGTCTGGGCGACGAACGTCAGGCCCGAACTGCGGTTCTTCGACGGCAAGTGGCAGAAGACCCTCATCAACGTGAACGACAAGGTCGACCAGCTGCCCTCCGAAAACGGTGCAGTCGTGCTTGGCAGCCCGGCGACGGATTACACGAATGCGGCGGCCATGATCTATCCGTTCAAGACGCTGATCGGCAACCAGCCGGCGGACAAGAACAACCAGACCATCCTGGTGCCGCACCTGTTCGGGCTCGCGGGCGGACCGAATCCGTACTGGGCCAAGTACGACTGGAACCTGGCGATCGAGGACGGCGCGCTAGCGGCGGGGCAGACGTACTCGGGTGAGTACGAGTTCGTCGACACCGTGAGTTACTGGGCCGTGAACCACGAGATCGCGCCGGCCGAGATGGCGCTCGGCCTGGGTGGCAGCAGCGGCTGTGTCGATTGCCATGGAAGCGACCAGGTCGACTGGCAGGCTCTTGGCTGGAGCGGCGACCCGATCCTCGGTGGAACCCGCCCCGAATAGTTGTTGCTCGATACAGGGCGCCCGTGCTTCGGCACGGGCGCTTTTTTGCGTCTCCATGACGCGGCGCAAGAATAATCCTGTCGCTTTTGCTGCACAATATCGCACTGGCAAATTCGACCACCGGATCCGGGCATGAGCAAGGGCGCATACAGCTACGAGGAATTGCTGCAGGCGGGCACGGGCGAGCTGTTCGGCAAGGACCGCGCGCGCGCGCCGTTGCCGCCGATGCTGATGATGGACCGCATCACCAGCATCACCGCAGACGGCGGCCCCCACGGGCTCGGCCGGATCGTCGCGGAACTCGATATCCATCCGGACCTCTGGTTCTTCAAGTGCCATTTCGAATCCGACCCCGTCATGCCAGGGTGCCTCGGCCTCGACGCGATGTGGCAGCTGATCGGCTTCTTCCTGTGCTGGAGCGGCGGAGCGGGGCGCGGTCGCGCTCTCGGCGTCGGTGAGGTCAAGTTCACGGGCCAGGTGCTGCCGACTGCCAGGCTGGTCACCTACCGGATCGACATCAAGCGCCTCGTCCTGAGGCGCCTCGTCATGGGTATTGCCGACGCCACCATGAGCGTCGACGGCCGCGATATCTACACCGCAACCGACCTGAAGGTCGGGTTGTTCACTTCGACAGATTCTTTCTGAGGGAGGCGTCATGCGTCGCGTCGTCGTCACGGGCTTCGGGATCGTATCGAGCATCGGCAACAACTGCCCGGAAGTGCTCGCTTCGCTGCGCACGGGACGCTCCGGTATCCGCTTCAGCGAGGAGTACCGCGAGCTCGGATTCCGCAGCCATGTCCATGGTCCTGTCGAAATTCAGCTTGCGGAGCTGATCGACCGGAAACTCAAGCGCTTCATGAGCGATGCCACGGGCTACAACTACGTCGCCATGCGCGAGGCCATTGCGGCCGCCGGCCTCGAGGACAGCGACATCGCCAGCCCGCGGACCGGGCTGATCGCGGGCTCGGGCGGCGCCTCGACGGAGAACGTGTTCTGGACGGCCGACACGGTGCGCCAGAAGGGGGCGCGCAAGGTGGGGCCCTATATGGTGACGCGCTCCATGTCGTCGGCCATTCCCGCAAACCTGGCGACGGCCTTCAAGATCAAGGGTGTGAGCTACACGATCAGTTCCGCCTGCGCGACCAGCGCGCACTGCATCGGTAACGGTGCCGAGCTGATCCAGCTCGGCAAGCAGGACGTCGTATTTGCCGGCGGTGCCGAGGAACTGCACTGGGGCACGTCGGTGATGTTCGACGGCATGGGCGCATTGTCATCCAGGTTCAACGACGCCCCTGAGCGTGCTTCACGCACCTATGACGCTGACCGCGACGGCTTCGTGATCTCCGGGGGCGGCGGCATGGTCATCCTGGAAGAGTTCGAGCATGCCAGGGCCCGCGGCGCGAACATCATCTGCGAGCTGGTCGGCTACGGCGCCACGTCGGACGGCGCCGACATGGTCCAGCCGTCCGGAGAAGGCGCGGTGCGCTGCATGCGCATGGCGCTCGAGAATGTAAAAGGGCCCATCGACTACCTCAATACGCACGGCACCAGCACACCCGTCGGCGACATACGCGAACTCGAGGCGATCCGGCAAGTGTTCGGCGACGACTGTCCGCCCATTGCCTCGACCAAGTCACTGGCCGGGCACGCGCTCGGCGCGGCAGGCGTCAACGAGGCGATCCATGCGCTGCTGATGATGCAGAACGATTTCATCGCCGCATCCGCCAACATCGAGCGCCTCGATCCCGCGGCGGAGGGGTTCGACATCGTGCGGGAGCGGCGTGACGGCGTGCGGCTGGATACCGTCATGTCGAACAGTTTCGGCTTCGGCGGGACCAACGCGACCCTCGTGTTTCGCCGCGTCTAGGACTCCGTCGTCGCCAGCAGGACCGGTAGGAGGGTCGTGTTGGCGAGCAGCGCCGCGCTCATCGCGAGCCCCGTCAGCAGGCCGAAATAAATCGTCGGGATGAACGCCGACAATGCCAGCACGGAGAATCCGAGCACGATCGTGACGCTGGTGTAAAAGAGCGCGAGGCCGATCGACCGGTGACAGCGCGCCACCGCCCCCCAAGGGTCGCCATCGATCGCCAGTTCGTCTCGATAACGGTGGATGTAGTGGATGGTGTTGTCCACGCCGATGCCGATGGTAATGGCCGCGATGGTCACGGTCATGAGATCAAGCGGGATGTTCGCCCAGCCCATGAGGCCCAGCACCAGTGCCGCCGACAGCAGGTTAGGCAACAGGCCCAGCGCGGCGAAGCGAAACGAGCGAAACAGGACGAGGAACATCAGCATGATGGCACCGAACACGACGCCGAGCGTCAGGATCTGCGACTGGAACAGGCCCTGGAGCATGTTGTTGTAGAGGACCATCATGCCGGAGAGGTGCACGCGCTTTGCACCGTAGCCCATCTCCTCGGCGATGTGCTGTTGGATCTCCTTCAGCATCTCGTTGCGTCGCAGGTCCGGTGCGGACTCGTAGATGCGGATGCTGAAGCGCACCTGGTCGCCGTCTTCCGACAGGTACGGCTCGAACAAGGCTGCTCTCACTGCGTCCGGGAGACGCCGGTAGAACACCGACAGGAAGAAATCCTCGGTCAGGACGCGCGGCTCGAGGCGGCCGAACATGTCCATCGCCGTAATGATCGACAGCACCTTGCCGGTACCAGGCAGGGACTCCAGGTACTGGTGTACGCGTCGCACCTCGGGCAGGCGGGTGCGATTGAGCCAGTAGCTGGTGCTGGCGATGCCGGCATCCTCTTCCATGTCCTCCAGCAGGGCCAGGTCGTCGTAATCGCCATTTTCCGGGACGGGCTCGGGAGGCGGCGCGTCGATGAGCACGTCCAGGGGAGTCGTGCCGCCGAGCTTCTCGTCGATCAGGCGCATTCCCTGGTAGATCTCCGTCGATTTCTTGAAGTAATCGATGAAGCGATTCTCGATCGACAGCTGGAACGTCCCCGCGACGCCGGCTACCGCCAGCAGCGCGGCGACCGCGAGCGTCGTGCCGGGCCGCGCCGTGATCGCGCGGGCCAGCGCTCCGGTGATCGTGCTGGTGAAGTTGTTCAGGCTGGGAGGGGCGCCGGGCCTGAGCAGCACCAGCGCGGCCGGAAAGGCCGTGAAAGACAGGACGAAGGCGATCGCCAGGCCGATCACCATCATCCAGCCGAAGTCGATCACGGGCCGGATATCGCTGATCAGCAGGGAGCCGAAGGCGACCATGGTCGTCAGCACCGTGTACAGGCACGGCGTGAACTTGCTGTGCACCATGTCGCGTACAAGCGTGAGCGAGTCGGCCTCCGGCTCATGCTCGTGCAGCTCGCGGAAGCGCACGATCAGGTGAACGATCAGCGCCAGGTTGAGAATCAGGAGCAGGGAGATGAAATTCGACGACACGACGGTGACCGGCCAGCCGAGCAGGCCGAGCAAACCGACCATCGAGATCACGCTCGCGGCGCAGCACAGCACCGGCAGCGCGACCCACCGCGGGCGGCGAAATGCGATAGCGAGGATCAGCACGATAAAGGCGCCGACGGCCGCGCCGAAGTTGACCAGGTCGGCGCGGATGAAGGCGATCGAATCGACCGCGATCATCGGCACTCCCCCGAGATGAATGACGGCCTCGTCCCGGAAGCGCTCCAGGACCGCGCGGATCTCGGCAATCGTCGCGGCCTCTCTCTCCCGTATTGTCGTCCTGCGCCCGCCGAGCTCGTGCTCGATGGCGGCCATCGCCTGCTGCTCATCCGGGTCGAGGCCCTCGGACTGGGCCTTGATACGCAGCTCGTCGCGCTCGCGGTACAGCGCCCTGTACTGTTCGTCCTGCTTCAGGTCCAGCCGGATCCCGCTGGTCGTCCCATCCGGGCTGACGAGCAGGTTGCGGTACAGGATGCTGTCCATCGCCCGCATGCAGTCTGTGGCGCGGTCCGGGCCATCGCAGGTGAGTTCGTCGGGATCGGTCGGCAGGTCGGTCAGGCGCACCTCGAGACCCTCGAGGATCGGCACATCGAGCAGCGTCGTGACCGCCTCGACGTCCTCGATCGCCATGAGCGCGTCGCGGAGTTCGGCGAGCCGATCCAGGGACGGGTCGGTGAACAGGCCGCCGTCCGGCGTGTAGGTCACGACCAGAAAGTCGTCGGACTCGTAGCGGGCGCGCACGGTGCGATAAAAGCGCACCGCCTCGTCGTTCTCCATGACGAGCGTCTGGGAGGAGGCATCCAGCTGGAATCGGGGTGCGAAAGCGCCGAGCGCGGCGACCAGCACGGCGGCCGTGAGCAATACGACGACCGGACGGCGCAGCACCGAGCGTTCGTAGACCACGATCAGGAGGCGCTCGAGGCGCTGCATCATGCTCATCCCGTGTCTCTTGGTCCCTGTGCGGAGCTAGTCGGAGGCGGGGGTCTCCGACAGGCTTTCGAGCGCCGCGCGCAACTCCACGAGCTTGTCCCTGACGATCTTTGCGTTGTCCGGGCCGATGCGGATGAGCAGCTTCTGTCCGGACGACAGCGCCTCCAGCCCCGGGTCCGCGTACTTGTACAGCACGTGAGGCCGCTCGAGGCGGATCGGCCCCTCGACTGACGGCGTGGCAAGCAGGTGCTCGATGACCTCCAGCGCCCGATTGTGGAATTGCCGGCCGGGATAGCCGAGTTCCTCGTAGGCCTGCTGCAGCAGGGGGTAGTGCCGCCGGTAGGCGGCCGCGAGCTCGGTGGCGTCGATCTCTGCCACGAGCAATGCGACAGGCCTGTAGCGGGCGAAATTGGCCGGCGCGAGGTACGTGTCGCCGTCGGCCTCCGTGACCTGCAGGCGGCCCTCGATCGGCGGTGCGGCGCGGACTTTCATCCACAGCTGGTCGCGCGACAGGCTGTCGACGGTAGTCACGAACTTGCGAATGACCGCGTCCGGCACGAGGTACTCCTCGACCAGCGCCTCGCCGCCCAGGTCGGTCAGCGCGGACCGCGCCGCCTCGTCGCTCTCGTCGAGCGGCGGCAGGGGCGCCGGAGGTTCCGGCCGCTCCCTGGAAACGAACTCCGGCGGCGGCTCGGGTTCGGATTGCCGTGGTACCGCATCCGGTGCAGGGGCCTGGGCGCTGTCCGGCAGCTCCAGCGGCACCGGCGGCTCCGTGGCCTTGCGCGGGTAGAAGATCGCGATCAGCCCGATCACCAGGACGACGATCAGGGGCCAAAGGATCCGGTTCTGCATGCCGCCACTCCGGGCTCAACCTGGGACGCGGCTATTGTAACCCCAGTGCGACAAGACTGTTTGCGCTGCAGCAGGGCGCCCCTGTGCGACCAGGTGATGTGTCGTTCAGGCGCCGTTCAGGCCGCTGTCGGCAACCTCCGGTATGTACAGCAATCAAGCTGGAGGCGTAAGACAATGAACAAGTTACTTGCAGTCGGGATCCTGGGGTCGGCGCTGGCGCTGGCGCTGGCCGGTAACCGGGCCGAGGCCCACGACGAAGCCGCCTACTTCGTGCTCGGCACGATCGTGGGCACCGCGCTGAACGGCCATCACGTGCGGTATGCGCCGGTGGTGCATTACGTCCCGTCCCGGCACTACCCGGTCCGGTACCGCACCTATTATCCCTCGCCGCCCAGAGTCGTTGTCCACAGTCACGACTACCGCAAGCACGTCTATCGCGCGGGGAAGGCGGATCATCGCTGGAGGGGCCACCGGGGACACCGCTATGACTCACGGCGCGACAAGCATCGCGGCCGCCGCGAGCGGTGACCCGTTGCGCCGGAGCGGCGGCGCGGTTGACTTGCGACTGTCGGAGCGAATAATCGGCGACAATGCAGTACAGCCGCGCCGCCCCGATCTCCTGGCGGCCGCACAATACGCCAGCTGGAGCACAACTCGTGAAATCGCAACGCTGCCCCGAGAGAGAATTCATCGCCGCCCGCGGAGTCCTGCCGGCGGCAGCCGCGCTCGGCCTGTTGCTGCTGGCCGGTTGCGCAACGGCACCGCAGCTGTACGTGGACACCGCGGACGAGCCGCTTGACTGCGGCAGCGTTGCCTGGCTGGAGAACCCTGAGCGGCCGGCCTCGATTGCCGAGCAGCGGGTTCGCGGGGAAGTGATGCGGGCGCTGCAAGCGAAAGGCTACACGGACGACGGCGAGTCGCCGGACTGCCGGGTCTCGGGGGCGATCTACACCGGGGACCGGCCGCGTTCCCCGGTCAGCGTGGGGCTGGGTGCCGGCCGCTGGGGCGGGAGCTTCGGTGGCAGCGTCGGCGTCAGCGTGCCGGTCGGTGGCGGGCGGCGCACGTTCGGCAACCTGGCGATCGACGTCATCGACGTGGGGCTGAATGCCGAGGTCTGGCGCGGTACGCTGGAGAACGCGTTTCGAACGCCGGAGCCGACCGCCGCAGAAGTGGCCGAGGCGGTGCGCGGGATTCTCGAGGCCTTTCCGGACCGCGCCCCGGATTGAATTCGGCGGGTTGCGCCGGGGAGGCTGAGCATGGGCCCGTACTTCCCGATCATCTACGTGCGCGGCTACGCGATGCGTCCGTCGGAGATCGCGGCGACCGTGGCCACGCCGTACATGGGCTTCAATCGCGGCACGACGAAGGCGCGCCAGGACTGGCGCGGCACCGTGATCCGCCACGTGTTCGAGTCACCGCTGATTCGCCTGATGAAGGATCACGGCTACCAGGACGTTTACCGGGACGGCGGCGAGATCACCGGCCGGATCCCCGCAAGGAGCGTCGTCATCTACCGCTACTACGAGGCGGCGGACCGGGACTTCGGCTCCGGGAAGCCGCTGTCGATCGTCGAGGCGGCACAGGGACTGCGGCAGCTCATCCACCAGTTGCGCGACCAGGTCTGCGGTGACGATGCCGGGCTGCGCGCCGGGTTTCGCGCCCACCTGGTCGCCCATTCCATGGGTGGGCTGGTGTGCCGCGCCTTCCTGCAGAACGACGCCATCAGCACGGACGCCGACCGCGCGCTCGTCGATCGGGTATTCACCTACGCGACACCGCACAACGGCATCGAGCTGGCGGGCGTGAACGTCCCTGCTGTGCTCGGCCTGTGGGACATGAACAATTTCAATCGCAAGCGAATGGCGGAGTATCTCGGGCTGCCGCGCAATGCGGATCGCGTGGATTCACTGAACGGCCGCTTTCCGGTTGAGCGCTTCTTCTGCCTCGTCGGCACTAATCACCGGGATTACGGCATCGCGCGCATCGCCGCCGGAGAGATGAGCGATGGACTCGTGCGCATCGAGAACGCGACCGTCCGTGGCGCGCCGCGGGCCTTCGTGTACCGCAGTCACAGCGGCACCTACGGAATCGTCAATTCGGAGGAGGGCTACCAGAACCTGGTGCGTTTCCTGTTCGGCGATATCTGCATGACGGGCGTGCTCGAGCCCAGTCGCCTGCCGTTGCCGCCGAGTATCCGGCGCGCCTTCGAGCAGGGGCAAAGGGTGCGCGGCTCGTATTATTTCGAGGCGACGGTCGCGCCGCGCGGCGCTTTCATGTTCAAGCTCTCCGAGCGTCGTATCGAGACACATTCGGCAGTGCTGCGCCGCTTCGACGAGCTGTTGGGGCCGGCGGGTGAGCCGCTCGAAGCGCCGCGCTCCCCGGTCCTGTTCTCCACGTTCCTCGATACCGCGAAAATTACCGTCGGCAGGACGCTCGTATTCAGCGTCGACCTCGCCGTATCCACCACCGGCTACACCATCGACGGTACGTCGGTGACGCGCCGCCACATCCCGGGCGAGAACCTGTTTCGCAACAACGTGACGATTCGCGCCACGCGGGCCGAGGAAGGCTGGAACCTGCGCTACGTCCTGGCCGACGACCACTGGGGAGAGTCGCGCGGGACCGATGCCATGCGCGACGGCGAGGACTGGCTGATTCCGCTCGAGTCGGCGAAGGGTTTCGCGGGTCGGCTGCGCCTGACTGCCAGGGCGCGGAGGTAGTCGCGGCGGGATGATCAGCCGGTGTTCTGCAGCCCGTGCGCGATGCCGTTGACGGACAGCAAGAGTGCCCGGAACAGCCCCTCGTCTTCCCGGTCCCCCGCCCGCCAGCGCTGCAGCAGGTCGATCTGCAACAGGCTCATCGGATCGACGTAGGGGTTGCGCAGCCGGATGGTGCGGCTGAGCGTCGCGTCGGATTCGAGCAGCTCGCGCGCGCCCCTGAGCCTGAGGACGACGGTCATGGTGCGCCGGAACTCCTCGTGGATGATCTCCTGGTAGTGCTGTAACGGCTCGTCCGCCAGCTCGGCATAGCGGCGTGCGATCTGCATGTCGCATTTCGCGAGCACCATCTCCAGGTCCTCGAGCATGGCGCGCAGGAACATCCAGCGGTCGACCATTTCCTTGAGCGGCTCCTCGCCGTGGCGCATCAATGCGGCCTCGAGAGCGGTGCCGACCCCGTACCAGGCCGGCAGGATCGCCCGTGTCTGCGTCCAGGCAAATACCCAGGGGATGGCCCGCAGATCGTTGATGCCCTTCATGCTGCGGCGTGATGCAGGGCGCGAGCCGATATTCATCCGCTCGATGACGTCGATCGGAGTGGCCTGCCGAAAGAAGGCGTAAAAGCCCTCATCCTCGTGCACCAGGGCGCGATAGGTGGAACGGCTCTGCGCCGCGATCTCGGCCATGATCTCGCGCCACAGCGCCGGCGGCGGATCCCCGCCGTCCCTGAGCGTCGCCTCCGCAACGGCGCTGGCCGCCTGCTCCAGCGTGCGGATCGCTATGCCGCGCAAGCCGTATTTCGCATTGATAATCTCTCCCTGCTCAGTGACGCGCAGCCGGCCGCGCACGGCGCCGCGCGGGGCGGCCAGCGCCGCGGTGCGCGTGCGCCCGCCACCCCGGCTGATGGTGCCGCCGCGCCCGTGGAAAAGGGTCAGGTCCAGGCCGCGCTGTTCCGCCACGGCCACGAGGCGCTCCTCCGCGAGGTGCAGGGCCCAGCGGGCCGCGGCGATGCCGGAGTCCTTGTTGGAGTCCGAATAGCCGATCATGACGACCTGGCGCCGCGCCCGGGTCTCCAGGTGCGCCTTGTAAACCCGGTCGTCGAGAAGCTCGGCGACGATCTCCGGTCCGCGCTCGAGGTCGTCGACCGTCTCCAGCAGCGGCGCGATATCGAGCGGTACGACGCCGTCGGCGTCGCTAAGCCCGGCCCAGCGAGCCATCAGGAGCACCGCCAGCACGTCGTCGGCACCCTGTGCCATGGAGATGATGTACGGGCCGATGGCGCGCTCGCCGTAGACCTGCAGCGCCTCCCCGGCGGCGCGGAACACCTCCAGGGTCCTGGCCGCCTCCTCGTCCTCGATCAGCGGGCACTGCACGCCCTCGTCGAGCAGCTGCCGCAACCGGTCGGCCCGCTCCGCGCGGGGCCGTGCCAGCCAGTGCTCGTCGCGCAGGCCGTGCGCGATGCAGCGCCGGTGGACCTCCGAATCCTGGCGCAGGTCGAGCGTCGCCAGGTGAAAACGAAACGTTTCCGCGCGCCACAGCAGCCGGTCCACGGCGAACATGCCGGCGTTGCGGCCCTTGTTCGTCGCCAGGCTTGCGGCCATGAGGCGCAGATCAGTTATAAAGTCCTCGGCGTGCGGGTAGCCGCCCTTCGCCGCCGCGCGGGTCGCGGCGAGGCGTCGCGCGATCTGCGCGCAGAACACCCTGTAGGGCATGTCGCGATGGCGCGGCGAGACGCGCTCGAGCGCGTCGGGAAAAGACTTCGCGTAGGCTGCGACCTGCGCGAGCAGCGCGGGCGAAAAGCCGGTCCGGCTCGGCGACTGCGAGAGTTCCCGCGCGACCTTGTGCAGTTCGGCGCGATAGAGGTCCAGCGCGGTGCGGCGGTGGAGGGCGAGCGTCTCGCGGATGGTGTCCGGGCCGACGTTCGGATTGCCGTCCATGTCGCCGCCCACCCAGCTGCCGAAGCGGAAGATGATGCCGGGACGCGGCGCATCGGGCGCGTCGCCCCAGGTCTCGCCGATCGCCTGCTCGAGGTGCTCGTAGACCGCGGGAATCACGCGATAGATGCTCTCCGCAAGAAAGAACAATACCTGCTCGCGTTCGTCCGCAACGGTGATGCGCGTGCTCGGGTGCTCCTCCGTCTGCCAGGCCGCAGTGACCTGGGCGCGGATGTTCGCCAGCAGCGTCGCCTGTTCCTGCGGCGTGCGCGAGCTGTCCATGCGCTCCACCAGGCGGCGTGCGATCTGCTGCTGCTTGAGGAGGATCGTGCGGCGCGTCGGCTCGGTCGGATGCGCAGTGAACACCGGCTCGATCAGCAGGCCGTCGAGAAACGCCTTGGCCGCCGCCGGCTCGGGGCGGTGCTCGGCGAGCAGCCGCATCGCCGCCTCGAGGCTGTCGGAACGCAATTGCCGCGTGTCGCGCAACCACTCCCTGCGGCGCCGGATCCGATGCACCTTCTCGGCGATGTTCACGACCTGGAAGTAGGCCGAAAAGCCGCGAATGACGTCGGTGGCCGCCGCCGGGCCGAGAGAATCGAGCAACGCGCGCAGGTCGCCCCGTTCGCCGGTCTCGCGCTGCAGGATTGCCGCCCGCCGGATCTGCTCCACGGCCTGGAAGACGGCTTCGCCGCATTGCTCGGCGATGACCTCCCCGACGATGGCACCGAGCTCGCGCACGTCGTCCCGCAAGGCGGCATCCTTGCTCTCGAAGCGGATCGGCTCGCGAGGCGGCTCGGTCGCCATGCCTATACCAGCATCTTACGGGCCGCGCCGACGAATTTCCCGATGTCCGGCCTGGGATTCCAGCGCTTCGGCACGTTCATGCCGCGTCGCACGGCCGGGCGCGTACCTACCAGGGCCAGCCAGCGCTGCAGGTGGTCGAGCCCGTCCACCGACACGCCGGACCAGTCATGCGTGATGATCCACGGCCAGCTCGCGATGTCCGCGATAGAGTATTCGCCGGCCAGGTACTCGTGCTCCGCGAGGCGCCGGTCGTACACCTCGAACAGGCGGCGCACCTCGCGCTGGTAACGGCCGATCGCATACTCGATCTTCTCCTCGGCGTAGCGATAGAAGACGTTGGCCTGGCCCTGCATGGGCCCGATGCCGCCGACCTGGAAGAACAGCCACTGCAGCGTCACGGAGCGCGCCTTGGCCTCGTGCGCCAGGAACCTGCCGGACTTGTCTGCCAGCCACATGAGAATCGCGCCGGACTCGAATACCGCGAAGTCACCGGCATCGCGATCGACGATCGCGGGAATGCGGCCGTTCGGACTGATGGCGAGAAACTCCGGCGACTTCTGCTCACCCGCCGCGAGGTCGATCGCATGGATTTCGTAAGGCAGCCCCATTTCCTCGAGCGCGATGGAAATCTTCCTGCCGTTCGGGGTCGAGGCCGTATAGAGCTCGATCACTTCAAAGCAGCTCGCGCAGAGACGCGGAGGTGCAGAGCCGCGGAGACATGATCAAGTATTCGAATGCGATATACACAACTCTTTCCCTCTTTGCATCTCCGCGTCTCTGCGCGAGAATTCTTCCCCCTTAATCGCGGAAGTTGGTGAACTGCAGCGGCAGGCCGAGCTCGGCTTTCCGCAACAGCGCCATCACGTCCTGCAGATCGTCACGCTTCTTGCCCGTGACGCGCACCTGGTCGCCCTGGATCTGCGCCTGCACCTTGAGCTTCGCGTCCTTCACGAGCTTGACGATCTTGCGCGCGGTGTCGGAATCGATGCCGTGGGTCAGCACGACTTTCTGGCGCGCCTTGTTGAGCGCGATCTCCGGCGTTTCCGGCTTCATGCAGGTGACATCGATCCCGCGCCGCGAGAGCTTCTGCGTGAGAATGTCGATCATCTGCTTGAGCTGGAAATCGGCCTCCGCCTCGAGGGCGACCACGAAGTCCGCAAGTTCAAACTTCGCTCCGGTGCCCTTGAAGTCGAAGCGTGTGTCGACTTCGCGGTTGGCCTGGTCCACTGCATTGGCCACCTCGTGGCCGTCGAGCTCTGATACAACGTCGAAAGACGGCATGGCAATATCGCCTCACCCGTCCGGGGCGAGGCGCTCCTTGTGCTTGCGGGTGAGTTCCAGGAAACGCGGCGTAGGGCCCGCGTCCTCGTACACCGGGTCGCCGAAGTCGTCTTCGCTGGCGACTTTCGTGCCGGGTTCGTAGGGCATCGCGGCCTCGAATTCGGCGAGCGCCGCTGCGAGCAGGTCGCGCAGGATGTCCTCCTCCGGCACGCCGGGATACATCTCCGCCAGGGCATGAACCCGGGCCGCATCCTCGAGGGGGAGATGGATGGCGTAGGTCTCGGCCGTCAGCTGCGGCTGGCGCGTGCCGGCCCAGTGTTTCAACAGGTCCCTGATTCTCACGTGTGCCTCCTGTACTACACGTGAATCATGGTGTCCCCGGCGCGTCGCTGCAAGGCGCCCGCCGTCGAGCGGCGTTTCAGCCGGCAATCACCGCTTTCCCGCCCTTACCTGCATGGTCCGCAAATGTGACACTCGAACACGGATCACGGACAGGCATGGGAGGCCAGGGAGGGTGGACCATGATGAGCTCCGGGCGCTGGTGGCAGGGACGCCGCCGGCGCCCGCCCGGGTAGTGGCCCTGGATATCGCGTGTGACGGCGACGCCCTCGCCGTGCCGGCGGCGGCGTTGAGTGAGGCGCGCGATGCGGGCTGCAGGACGACGCTGCGGCTGTACGGGCACGGTGAATCGCACGCCGTGGCCGAGTTGCTCGGCACACTCGCAGGCCGACTCGGCCGGGAAGGCAGGACTCTGGCGCCGCAGGCGCTCGCGCTGCCCGGCGCCGTGGCGGATCCGCAGGAGTGGGCGCTGGCCGCGCTCGGCGCCTGCGGCGGCGTGCCACCGATCTACCTGCTGATGCCGCACGGCGCCCTGGAGGCGATCCAGCGCGGCCGGGCCGTGGCCCTTGGAGAAAGCGGCGAGGCGCACGCGCGCCGCTGGTGGGGTGGCCTGCTGGCGCTCGCGGACTGCGCCCCGTCGGTCAGCCTGGTACCGGAGATCCCCGGGTCCGGCCTCTCCGTCCTGGCGCCGGGGCAGCGCTGGCTAGGGCCGTCGCCGGGCGCGGCGGAGCTGATTCCCGCCGCACCGTGTCGTCTCAGCCTGGCGCTCGATTTCGGCGCGTTGATCAAAGCCAGCCGAGATCGCCCCGCGGTCCTCGGCCGCATTGCCGGCCGAATCGTGACCGCAGCGGACGAAATGCTCGCACAGCAGCCATGCTCCGGCGGTCCGCGGCGCCTCGCGCTCCAGCTGGGCGGCATCGCCCGCGCGCTGATCGCGCGAGGACGCGACCCGCGCAGCTTCGCAGCGCTGAATTGGGTGAAGGGCAGGCTGGAGGCGTTTCGTGACGGTGCGCGCGCGGCCTCGGTACGCCTGGCGCGCGCCCGCGGCGTCTCGGGAGGCTTGCAGCCGTTCCCCCTGCCGGGACGGCTCGAAGTCGCAGATGCGTGTGCGCTGGATCGTGCCGTGCTGATGCATGGTGCGCGGCACTCTCACCTCGTGTGCCTGTCGCCATGGAGCCTGGCGCCGCCCGAGGCGGGGCGGGACTGCCTCGGCTTGCTGCCTGCGCTGGCGTGCGCCGACAGCATCGCCTGGCGACGCCCTGATGCCGAGTATCCGGCCGAGTCGTACAGCAGGGTGTTGCGATTCGCCTGGGCCGTGGCGGCGCGCAGCTAGTGAACAGGCCCTAGCCCGTGCGCCCTTCGGCATGGTAAAGGTTGGCCCCCTGCCGCCATCCCCGGGTCCGATGGACACGATCGCAACGCTCGCCCTGCCGGACACGCATGGTCTCGCCGTCATCGGCCTGGCGCTGTTCGCGCTGGTGGCGCTGACGCGGCCCTCCGTGCCGCAGGAATCGACCTGCCTGATGGTGCTGATGCTCCTGATCCTGGGCTTCGAAGTGTTTCCCTACGAGGGCGAGGCGGGCCGCGTGCAGGCTGATGCATTCCTGTCTGTATTCGGCAATTCCGCGTTGATTACGATCGCCGCACTGCTCGTCGTCGGCCGCGCGCTCGAGGTGACCGGCGCGCTGCAGCCCCTGATCCGCTTTCTGCTCAAGGTCTGGACGGGCCCCAAGTCGCTGGCGCTGATCGTCACGCTGCTGGTGTGCGCGCTCGTCTCCGCCTTTCTGTCCAATACGCTCGTGGTGCTCGCGTTGCTTCCGGTCCTGGTGGGCGCCTCGAGCCGGCGTCGTTTCCCGGCCACGCGCATCTTGATGCCGGTCGGCTTTGCCGCGCTGCTCGGCGGCATGATGACCACCATCGGCACTTCGACCAACCTGCTGCTGGTCAGCGAGGCGGAGTCGCTGGGCCTGGCGCCGTTCGGCATGTTCCACTTCATCGTGCCGGCGGCCGCGGGCGTCAGCGTCGGCCTGCTGTTCCTCTGGCTGGTGGCGCCGCGACTTCTGCCGGAGCGCGAGGCACCGATCCGCCAGGCCGCACCGCGGATTTTCAAGGCGATGTTCTTCGTCGCCGAGGGCAGCTGGGCCGTGGGCAAGACCCTGGCCGAGCTGCGCGACCGCACGGGGCGGCGCATGAATGTCTCCCGCGTGCAGCGCGGCGACGGACTGCAGGTCGCGAAGCTTCCGGCGATGCGGCTGCAGGCGGATGACCGTTTGCTGGTGGCGGACACGCGCGAGCATCTGAAGGAATTCGAGCGGCTCATCGGCGTGCGCATGCACAGTGAATTCGCCGGCGAGGATGAAGTGCTCGACGAGGACCCGACCTCCGAGCAGCAGCTCGCGGAGCTCGTCGTGGCGCCCGATTCGCCCCTGTATGGCAAGACGCTGTCGACGACACACTTCAGGCAGCGCTTCCGTCTGCTGCCGCTCGCCATCCACCGCGCGTCCGCCGCCGGGATGAGCGAGGTCACGGGAGATTTCGAGGACGCGGTACTGCAGGCCGGCGACGTGATCCTCGTGCAGGGGGCGCCGGAGCGCATCAGGGAACTGCGGGCCAGCGGCAGCATGCTGGTGCTCGACGGCCGCGTCGACCTGCCGAAGACGACCCGCGCGCCGCTGGCCCTGGGACTGACTGCCGCGGTGATACTCGCGGCGGCGACCGGGTGGTTGCATATCAGCGTCAGCGCTACGGCCGGGGCCGCACTGCTGATCGCGACAGGGTGCATCGGCTGGCGCGAGGTCGCAGGGGCGTTCTCCGCACCGCTGGTGTTCATCGTCGTGATGAGCCTCGCGCTGGTCGACGCGAGTATCGCGACGGGCGCCGACGTGTTCGTCGCCACGCTGTTCCTGGAAGTCTTTGTCGCCTTGCCGGCCGCGGTCTCGCTCGCGCTAGTGATGTTGTTCGTCGCCATCGCCGGCAGCCTTGCGCCCAACGTCGCCGTCGCGCTGCTTTCCGTCCCGGTGGCCGTGTCCGTGGCGCGCGGGCTCGGCGCGCCGCTGGAGCCGTTCGTGCTCGCCGTGCTGTTCGGCGCCAACCTGAGCTTCGCCAGCGCCATCGGCTCCCGTCCCAACCTGGTCGTCTCGACGGCCGGCGGATACCTGGCGCGGGATTTCATGCGGGTCGGGATCCCGCTGACCGTACTGGTCTGGCTGACGGTGTCCATTGCGCTGGTACTGCGCTACGGCGTTCCCTGGGCATTGCCCGGGGGCTGAGCGCGCTGTCCTCGTACGCCCGGGACTTGACCGCAAACCAAGGCCGGGTAACATCCGGGGCAACATGATCGCCGTTTCATCAAGCGCGCACGGCCACTGGTGGTGGCGTATCGGATCCCCGGAGGGGGTCCGGTCGCGCGCAGCCGGCTGAAGCGGCTCACGCCCCGAACCCGTCTCCGGAAACTGCCGGGGATGGGTTTTTCGTGACCTCCTCCCGGATGGCCGACCGCCTCGAGGAGGACTGATGCACGCTCCGTTCGACATCGCCGCCGACCTGGACACGCCCGTCTCGGCCTATATGAAGCTGGCGTCGTTCCGGCCACGTTTCCTGCTGGAAAGCGTCGAGGGTGCCGAGCGCCTCGGGCGCTACTCTTTCATCGGCTTCGGTGACGCGCTGGCGGTCAGGCTGGATCGCGCCGGCCTCCATTACGGCGGCCACTCGCATGTCGTCGACGGCGACCTGTTGCCGGCCCTGCGCGCGGCCCTGGCGTGCGCGCCGACCCTCGCCCCGGAAGCCGGCCTGCCGTTCGACGGCGGCCTCGTCGGCATCGCGGCCTACGATATCGTCCGCCATTTCGAGCGCGTGGCGGGCGGGCGCAACGATTTTCCCGAGGGACTGTGGGTCGCACCCGAGTCGCTGCTCGTGTTCGATCACCTGACGCGCCGTGCGGCGCTGCTGCATGCGGGCGATGAGGCAGAGCGGCGGGCCCTGCGGCGCGAGGTCGTGCAGGCCCTCGCCGGCGGCGTGCCGTTCCGCCGCGCCGGCAGGCATGCCCCGCCCGAGGCCAGCATGAGCGAGGCGGAGTTCATTGACGCGGTCGGCAAGGCGAAGGGCAACATTACGGCGGGCGATGTCTTTCAGCTCGTGTTGTCGATACGGTTCTCCGGCCGTTCCGACCTGGCCCCCTTCGAGGCCTACCGGGCTTTGCGCCTGCTCAACCCGTCCCCGTACATGTATTTCATGGAGCTCGACGGCCTGTCGGTCGCGGGGTCCTCGCCCGAGGCGCTGGTCAAGCTCGACGGGCGGCAGGCGGCGCTGCGCCCCATCGCCGGGACGCGCCCGCGCGGCGAAACGCCCGAGGAAGACCGGGCGCGCGAGGCCGAGCTGCTCGCCGATCCGAAGGAGAATGCCGAGCACGTGATGCTGGTGGACCTGGCGCGCAACGACCTCGGGCGGGTGGCGGCACCCGGCTCGATATACGTCGATCCGAGCCGAGCGATCGAGCGCTACAGCCACGTGATGCACATCGTCAGCGGTGTCAACGGCGAGCTCGAGGCCGGGCGGGACGCCTTCGACCTGTTTGCGGCCACCTTTCCCGCGGGCACGCTCGTGGGCGCCCCGAAGGTGCGCGCCATGGAACTGATCGAGGCATACGAGCCCGTGGGCCGCGGCCTTTACGCCGGGACCGTGGGCTATTTCGCCAAGCGCGGCGGCATGGACCAGGCCATCGCGATCCGCACGCTCGCCTTCCGCGGCGATGAATACAGTTTCCAGGCCGGCGCGGGGATCGTCGCCGACAGTGTGCCGATCAACGAGTACCGCGAGGTGCTGGCCAAGAGCGCAATCCTGAGGCGCGCGCTGGAAATGGCGGAGGAGGGGTTGTGACCGCGCGCGTGCTGATGATCGACAATTATGATTCCTTCACCTACAACCTGGTGCAGTACCTGCGCATGCTCGGCGCCGAAGTGCTGGTCCACCGTAACGATGCCTTGAGCAGCGACGAGGCGCTGGCGCTCGAGCCGACGCACCTGGTCGTCTCACCGGGGCCGGGCACGCCGGGCGCCGCCGGCATCTCGATCGCCGTCATCCAGGCGTTTGCGGGGCGTGTCCCTGTGCTCGGCGTGTGCCTCGGCCACCAGGCGCTCGTCGAGGCCTGGGGCGGACACGTGCGCCCCGCGAAAAGCCTGATGCATGGCAAGACCTCGCGTGTCTTTCACGATGGGCGGGGCGTGTTTGCAGGCTTGCCGCAGCCCTTCGAGGCGGGCCGTTATCATTCGCTGGCGGTGCGCCGCGATGAGCTGCCCGAGGCGATCGAAGTCAGTGCCTGGACCGAGGACGATGAGATCATGGGCGTACGCCACAGGCATCTCCCGGTGGAGGGCGTGCAGTTCCATCCGGAGAGCGTGCTGACGCCCTGCGGCTTGACCATCCTGGAGACTTTTCTTTCGCCGGCCTATGCGAGCGGAGCGCGCGAATCATGAGCGAACTTGCTGCGACCCTGGAAAAACTCCTGCGCGGCACTCACCTCGCGGAGGCGGAGGCTGCCGCATTGCTGGTGGATCTGACCCGCGACGACACCGAGCCTGTGCTCGCCGCCGCGCTGCTCACGGCGTTGCGCGCCAAGGGCGAGACCGCGGCGGAGCTGCGCGGCTTCGCGGGTGCGATGCGCAGTCTGGCGCGTTCGCCCGCGATCGAAGGCCGCGGGTCGTTGCTGGACATTGTCGGCACCGGCGGCGACGGCTCCGGCAGCCTGAACCTGTCGACCGGCGCCTCGCTGCTGGCGGCCGCCTGCGGGATACCGGTGGCCAAGCACGGCAATCGCAGTATCTCCAGCCGCAGCGGCAGTGCCGACGTGCTGGAAGCCCTCGGCATGTGCCTGCCGGCCGACGAGGCCGCCGCGGTCGCCTGCCTGGAGGCGACCGGCTACACGTTCCTGTTCGCGCCCTATTTTCACCCGGCGATGAAGGCGCTCGGCCCGGTGCGCCGTACACTCGGCGTGCGCACCGTGTTCAACATGCTCGGGCCGCTGACCAACCCGGCGGCGCCGCCGTACCTGTTGCTCGGCGCCTTCAGCCCGCAGGCCGCACGCCTCATGGCCGAGGCGATCGCGGGCTTCCCCGACCTCGAGCGCGGCTTCGTCGTGCACGGCGCGCCCGGTTGGGACGAGGCGACGCCGGTGGGCCCGTTCCTGTTGCTCGATGTCCGTGACGGCACGGTCGTCGAGACGACGCGTGATCCGGCCGAGTGGGGCATCGCGCGTTGCGCGGCGGAGGACCTGGCCGGTGGTGACGCCGCCCATAACGCGACGTGCCTGCGCGCGGTCTTCAGCGGGCGCGAGACCGGTCCTCATCGCGACGCGCTGTTGCTCGGGGCGGCCCTGGCACTGGAACTCACGGACCATGCCGCCGCTCCGGAGAGCGCCATGGAAACGGCGCGCCAGGTGTTGCTCGACGGGCGCGCCGAGGCGTTGCTGGGGGCGCTGGTGGAGCACACTTCGCGGGACCGGCCTTGAATTTCCTCGAGCAGATGGCGGCGCAGTCGACGGCCCGCGCCCAGCACGGCGAGGCCGGGATGCTTGCGGCTTGTCGCGCGGCGCCCGTGCCGCCGCCGCTGCGCCTGGCGCGCTTCGACCTGATCGCGGAGGTCAAGCGGAGCTCGCCCTCGGAGGGCGTGCTCGCGGCCGATACCGATGTGGCGCGGCGCGCGCTCGGCTATGGTGCGGCAGGCGCGGCGGCCGTGTCCGTGCTGACCGAGCCGACGCGTTTCGGCGGCAGCCTGGAGGATCTCCGCGTAGTGGCCGACGCCCTGCGTCCGCTGGATGTGCCGGCGATGCGCAAGGACTTCCTGGTGGCGCCGTGGCAAGTCCTCGAGGCACGGGCGGCCGGTGCCGGCGGCGTGCTGCTGATCGTGGCGATGCTGGAGGACGGGGTGCTGGAAGAGATGATCGCCACGGCGCGCGAGCACGGGTTGTTTGTTTTGCTGGAGGCCTTCGACGAGCGTGACCTGGAACGGGCCGCAGCGTGCGCGGCGGGCCACGCGGACGGGCCGCAGCTGCTGGTCGGCGTCAACAGCCGCGATCTGCGGACCCTCGCGGTCGATCCCGCGCGCCTGGCCCGCCTTGCTCCGCACCTGCCTGCAGGGGTTCCTGCGGTTGCGGAGAGTGGTCTGCACGTCCCCGCCGACGCCGCGGAGGCAGCGGCGCTGGGATATCGTCTCGCCCTCGTGGGCACGGCGCTGATGCGTAGCGCTGCGCCGGACGCACTCGCGGCGGCGATGCTGGCGGCCGGCCGCCGCGCCGTGCAGGCGATGACGGGATGACCCTGTTTGTGAAAATTTGCGGGCTGACGACGCCCGAAGGGGTGGCGGCGGCGGCCGACGCGGGTGCCGATGCCGCGGGCTTCGTTTTCTCGCCATCGCCGCGCCGCGTGACGCCGGCGCGCGCGCGCAGCCTCGCCGCCGCGCTGCCCTCCCGCGTGCGGCGTGTGGCGGTGTTCCGCCAGCCGCCGCCGGGATGGATCGCACGTGTGCTGGAGGAGTTCCCGGCCGACTGGGTGCAGAGCGATGCGGCGGACCTGCCGGGCGCGGACCTCGGCGGCGCGGCGGCACTCCCCGTGTTGCGCTCCGGCGCGCCTCTGCCCACGCTGCTGCCGGACCTCGTGTTGTTCGAGGGTCCGGACAGCGGCGCAGGCCGGGTCGCCGACTGGGGGGCCGCCGCGGGGCTCGCGCGGCGCACCCGGCTCATGCTCGCGGGCGGGCTGAACAGCGGGAACCTGGCCGAGGCGCTGGCAGCCGTGCGGCCGTGGGGGGTCGACGTATCCAGCGGCGTGGAATCGGCCCCCGGCATCAAGGACCCCGCACTGGTCACGGCATTCGTCGCGCTTGCGCGCCGGGCCGCAGAAGCTTGAAGGAGGACAGGCGATGAAGAACACGGCCACGCGGGTCGACGACGCACCCGGGCAACTCGCGGCGCTGCTGGACGGGCGTTTCCCGGATGCGCGGGGACGCTTCGGCCCCTGGGGCGGCCGGTTCGTGCCGGAGACGCTCGTGCCGGCGCTCGACCGGCTGCAGGCCGGGGTGACGGAGCACCTGCACTCGGCGGCGTTCCAGGCCTGCCTCGGCGCGGAACTGCGCGACTGGGCCGGCCGGCCCACGGCCTTGACCCCGGCGCCGCGGCTGTCCGAGGCATGGGGCGCGGACGTCTGGCTGAAGCGCGAGGACCTCGCGCACACCGGGGCTCACAAGATCAACAACGCGCTCGGCCAGGCGATGCTCGCCAAGATGCTCGGCGCGCAGCGGGTCATCGCGGAGACAGGGGCGGGACAACACGGCGTCGCATCCGCCGCGGCCTGTGCGCGCATCGGCCTCCCGTGCCTCGTCTACATGGGCGAGATCGACTGCGAGCGGCAGGCGCTCAACGTGGAGCGCATGCGGCGACTCGGCGCCGAGGTGGTGCCCGTCACCAGCGGCGACCGGACGTTGCGGGCGGCGATCGACGAGGCGCTGCGAGCCTGGGTCTCCGACCCGGAAGGCACGTACTACCTGCTCGGCTCGGTGGTCGGGCCTCACCCGTATCCCTACCTGGTGCGTGAACTGCAGACCGTGATCGGCCGCGAGGCGCGTTCCCAGGTCGTCGCGCGCACCGGGGGGCTGCCGGACCTGGTCGTCGCCTGCGTCGGCGGCGGCAGCAATGCGATCGGGCTGTTCCACGGTTTCCTCGGCGATTCGTCCGTCGAGATACTGGGCATCGAGGCGGGGGGGCACGGCACCGGGCTCGGCGAGAACGCGGCGACAATCAGTTTCGGGCGCCCCGGGGTGCTGCACGGAACCTACTCGTTGCTGCTGTCCGACGACGACGGGCAGGTCTACGAGACCGACAGCGTCTCGGCCGGGCTCGACTACCCGGGCGTCGGGCCGGAGCACGCCTTCCTGGCGACGATCGGGCGAGTGCGTTACGAGTACGCGAGCGACGAGGAGGCGCTGGCCGCCCTCGACGAGTGTTGCGAGCTCGAGGGCATATTGCCGGCGCTGGAGAGCGCGCACGCCTTCGTGGGGGCCCGGCGCTGGGCGCGCGCCAACCCCGGCAGGCGCGTCCTGATCGGGCTGTCGGGCCGGGGCGACAAGGACATGCCCACGCTCGCGAAGTTTCCGCAGCGGGGCGGCCCCCGATGATGCCGCACGAGCAGGTCACGGCGGCCATCAGCGCCGCCGCCGCCGCCAACCGGACGGCACTCGTCGCCTTCATTACGGCGGGCTACCCGGAGAAGGCGCGCTTCAGGGAGACGCTCGCGGAAGTCTGCACGGCTGCGGATGTCGTCGAGGTCGGCGTGCCGTTCACGGACCCGATGGCCGACGGGCTGACGATCCAGCGCGCCAGCCGCGCGGCGATCGCGCAAGGCGTCACCCTGGCGTGGATTCTCGACGAGATCGCTGCGATGAACCCGCCGCCCGCCGCCCCGGTCGTGCTCATGAGTTACCTCAATCCGCTCCTCGCCATGGGTTATGAGCGTCTCGCCAGGCGCGCACTGAAGAGCGGCGTGGCCGGCTTCATCGTGCCGGACCTGCCGCTGGACGAGAGCGAGCCGCTGGACACGGCGCTCGCCGCGCAGGGCCTGGCGCTGATCCACCTGGTCAGCCCGGTGACCCCGCCGGCGCGGGTCGCCGCGGCCGCGCGCGCCAGCCGCGGCTTCCTGTACGCGGTCAACGTGACGGGCATCACCGGCGGCGGCACGGCGGCGAGCGCGGATCTGAATGATTATCTCGGTCGGGTCGTTGCGGCGTCGCCGGTGCCAGTATGTGCAGGCTTCGGCGTGCGCAGCGCGGCACAGGTCGCGGCCCTGGGCCGGGTGGTGCCCGGCGTCATCGTCGGATCCGCGCTGGTCGAGTCCCTCGAGCGCGGCGAGTCGCCGGCTTCTTTTCTCGCCTCCCTGGCCTAGAATCTGCTCATGCCCACCGCGAAGAACGTCCTCGGCGAGCCCCTGGAGCCCTGCAGCATGGATCCCGTCACGGGCTTTTTTCGTGACGGCTGCTGCCATACCGGACCGCTCGATGTCGGGCGCCATGTCGTCTGCATCCGGGCCAATGCGAAATTCCTGGAATTCTCCCAGGCGCGCGGTAACGACCTCGTGACTCCGCGCCCGGAAATCGGTTTCCCGGGACTGAAGCCGGGCGACCGCTGGTGCCTGTGCGCGGCGCGCTGGAAAGAGGCGCTGGGGGCGGGACTCGCCCCGCCGGTCGTGCTGGCCGCCACGCACGAGGCGGCGCTGCAGATCGTCCGCCTCGCGGACCTGAAGCGGCACGCCCTGGACCTGTGCTGAGAAACTTCGCGCCGGCTGCGACGCGTCGCGCGATCAGTCGGCCGGCGCCACCAGCGCGCCGGACTGATAGTCCAGCATCGCCTGGCGGATCTCTTCGGCGGTGTTCATCACGAACGGCCCGTACTGCACGACCGGTTCGCCGAGCGGCCGCCCGGAGAGCAGCAACATGCCGGCGTCCGCGTCGCCGGCGGTGATCAGCACGTCCCCTTCGCCGTCGAGCACGGCCAGCCGGCCGCTGTCCAGCAGCGCCTCCGGGCCGGCCGGATTGGCGAGCCGGACCCGGCCCTGGAACGGGCGCACGAGGGCGCGGTGTCCCGCCGGCGGGGTCCAGCGGAAAATGCCGCCCGGTGCGAGTCGCAGCTCCATGACCGTGGCCTCGCAGGCCGTCCGGTCGATGGGCGACACCGCGCCATCGTAACTCCCGGCGATCACCCGCAGCCGGCCGTCGTCGAGGCGAATTTCCGGCAACGCGCTTGCCTCGGCCTGCTCGTAGTCGGGCTTGCGGAGCTTGTCGGCCGCAGGCAGGTTGATCCACAGCTGGAAGCCGTGGATGCGTCCCTCGCCGGGCAGCGGCATCTCGGAGTGGATGACGCCGCGGCCGGCCGACATCCACTGTGCGCCACCCGGGCGGATCGCGGCCCGATGGCCCATGTGATCCCGGTGCTCGAACCCGCCCTCGAGCATGATGGTGAGCGTCTCGATGCCCCGGTGCGGATGCGACGGAAAGCCCGCGACGAACTCGTCGCGCTTGTCGGAGCGAATCTCGTCGAGCATCAGGAACGGGTCGAGGTCGTGCTGCCCCTGGCCCACGATGCGCAGAATCTTCACGCCCGCGCCGTCGGAAGCGGGGCGACCCTGCAGGACCTGGCGTATGCGTCGGCTGCTCATCTCACTTTCCCGAAAACAGGTCTGTCCGGTGGTGCCTCAGGAAGTTCCGCCCGGCCTCCCGGCGAGCAGCAGCACCACGCCTGCCCCGAGCAACGCCCAGCCAAGCGCCGCGGGCTCGGCGGTAAGCCCGAGCCACAGCACGCCGCCGAGGAGCAGCGCAGCGCCGGTGCCGCTGGTCCAGCGCTGGCGTCGCCCGGTGCGCAATTCCTCGCGCAGCTGCTCGAATCCCGGGTGCTTCACTTCCACCTGCAGGCGACCCTCGGCCGCGCGCTGCATCAGCGCGTGCATGACCTGCGGAAACTCCTGGATCGTCTCCCCGACCTCCGGCAACTGCTCCCGCAGGCGCTCCACGATCGCCCGCCCGCTGACGCGCTCGCGCATCCATTCCTCGAGAATCGGCTGGGCCGTCGCCCACAGGTCGAGGTCGGGATACAGCTCGCGCCCCAGGCCCTCGATATTCAACAGGGTCTTCTGCAGCAGGATCAGCTGCGGCTGCACCTTCATGTCGAAGCGGCGCGCCACGGTAAACAGCCGCACCAGGAACTGGCCGAAGGAAATGTCTTTCAGGGGGCGGTTGAAGATCGGCTCGCAGACCGTGCGGAAGGCCGACTCGACGGCGTCGATGCGGGTCCCGGGCGCGACCCAGCCGGATTCGACGTGCAGGCGCGCCACGCGGTGGTAGTCGCGATTGAAAAAGGCCAGGAAGTTCTCTGCCAAATATTGCTGGTCGCGGGGGCTGAGGCTGCCGACGATGCCGAAATCCACCGCGATGTACTGCGGCTGGGCCGGATCCGTCGGGTTGACGAAGATGTTGCCCGGGTGCATGTCGGCGTGAAAGAAATTGTGCCGGAATACCTGGGTGAAAAAGATCTCCACGCCGTTGGCGGCGAGTCGCTGCATGTCGACGCCCGCCTCGTGGAGCTTCGCGGTGTCGCCGATGTTGATGCCGTGGATGCGCTCCATGACGAGCACGCCGGGGCGGCACCAGTTCCAGTAGACCTCGGGCACATACAACAGGGGCGACCCGTCGAAATTGCGCCTGAGCTGGGCGGCGTTGGCCGCCTCGCGCATCAGGTCGAGTTCGTCCATGAGCGTGGTGTCGAATTCGCACACGACCTCGCGCGGCCGCAGCCGTCGCACGTCGCTCCAGTAGCGCTCCGCCAGCGCCGCGAGGGAATGCAGCACTTCGACGTCGCGCCGGATCAGGGCCCGGACGCCGGGACGCAACACCTTGACGATCGCCTCGCGGCCGTCGGGCAATGCGGCACTGTGCACCTGGGCGATCGAGGCCGCCGCGAGCGGCTCGTCGTCGAAGCGCGCAAACATCTCCGCGAGCGGCAGGCGATAGGCCGCTGCAAGCTGGCGGTGGGTCTCAGCGGCGGGAAATGGCGGCACGCGGTCCTGCAGCTTCGCGAGCTCAGTCGCGATCTCGCGCGGCAGCAGGTCGCGGCGCGTCGACAGGGCCTGGCCGAACTTGACGAAGATGGGGCCGAGCTCCACGAGCGCCTCGCGGATGCGGACGCCCATGGGCAGGCCCCGGGCCGCCTTGCGCACGCCGAGCCCCGGCACGCGTCGCAGCCAGGCGATCGGCCGGAACAGGTGAGTCGCGGACACCAGTTCGTCGAGCCCGTGCTTCAGCAGCACGCGCTGGATGTGCAGCATCCTGCGCAGGTGGCGCGGCGGAATCACCGCGCCAGCTCCAGGCGCCGCACGCGGGCCTCGAGGCGAGCCACGTCGCCCGCAAGCTCGTCCACGCCGTCGAGAAACGCCTCGATCTCGGCCTGGGCCGGCAGGTCGCGGCTCTCTTCCTGCAGGTACTCGGCGAAGCTGCGCGACAGGCGATCCGCGGCATCGAGTCCCCAGCCCCCGAGGCCGCGCACGAAGTTGCCCACCTGGCGCGCCGCGGTGTCCCCGACCAGCCCGGCAAGCTCTTCCTCGAAGTCCGGCGCCGCGATCGCGATCAGGTCGCGGAAGTCGCGCGCCACCAGCGGGTCGCCGCTGATGCGCACCGCGCGCGCGCGCAGCAATGCCTCGTCGCCAGTCGCGGCGAGGCGCGCGAGCGCGCCGGGCGTTCCGCTGAGCGTGGCGTCGGCTGCCGGCAGCGCACGCGCCGCCACGGCGTCGCCCGTGGAGACGAGGGTCAGTTCCAGGCCGAGCCCTTCCAGCTCGATGCGAAAGCTCGCGTCCTGCAGAGCGCGGCAGCGCCGCGTCGCATCACTCGACGCGCCGATGCCACGGTTCAGCAGCGCCACCAGCGGCTCGAACATCAATACTTCCAGCCACGGTGCAGGGCGACGATGCCGCCGCTCAGGTTCTGGTGCCGGCAGCCCTCGAAACCCGCGGCCGTCATCATCGCCAGCAGGGTCTCCTGGTCCGGGTGCATGCGGATCGACTCGGCGAGGTACCGGTAGCTCGCGTCGTCGCCGGCGATCAGCTTGCCGAGTGCCGGCAGTACGCGGAAGGAGTACAGGTCGTAGGCAGGCGCGAGAGCTGTGACGGGCCTAGAGAATTCCAGCACCAGCAGCTGCCCGCCCGGCCGGAGCACGCGGAACATCTCGGCGAGGGCCGCCTCCGTGCGGGTCACGTTCCTGAGGCCGAAGGCGATCGTCACGACGTCACAACATGCGTCCCCGAACGGCAACGCCTCCGCGTCGGCCAGGCAGTACTCGATACACTCACCTGCGATGCCGCGATCGAGCAGGCGCTCGCGGCCGCGCCGCAACATCGCCTCGTTGATGTCGGAAAGCACGACCCGCCCGCCGGGCTGGACCCGCGGCGCCATCAGCGCCGCCAGGTCGCCGGTGCCGCCGGCGAGATCGAGCACCTGCATCCCTGGCCGGAGGCCGGCCTTCTCCACCGTGACGCGTTTCCAGAGCCGGTGGATGCCGAGCGACATCAGGTCGTTCATCAGGTCGTAGCGGGTGGCGACGGAGTCGAACACGCCGCGCACGTGCCGCGCCTTCTCGGGAACGGGCACTTCGCTGAACCCGAAGTGCGTCGTGTCTTTCTCGCTGTTCATTCCGGCGCGACTTCCTTGCGCTTGTAGCCGACCTCTGCGAGGCGGCCGAGATAAGTAGCCCAGTTCTCGTCGTAGTTCTCCCCCAGCCAGTGCAGGTAGGACCAGGAAAACAGGCCGGAGTCGTGCTTGTCGTCGAAGACCAGCTTTACGGCGTAGTGGCCGACCGGGTCGATCGCCTGGATATTGACCTTTTCCTTGCCGACCAGCAGCACGGCCTGGCCGGGTCCATGGCCCTGCACCTCGGCGGACGGCGAGAATACCCGCAGGTACTCGCATGGCAGGCGGAACGAAGTGCCGTCGTCCCAGCCGATCTCCAGCACCCGGGACTTGCGGTGCAGGCGAATAGTGGACGGCGTTGGCGTGTCAGCGCTCATGGCGCCTCCTTGTGCGATGGGGACACTGCTTTAAAGGGGACACTGCTTTAAAGCAGTGTCCCCTTCTTGACCCCGTCATAGTATGTAACGAGACAAATCTTCGTCGGCCGCCAGCGCGCCGAGAGCGTTGTCGACGTAGGCCGCGTCGATGACGATCGACGTGCCGGCCTTGTCCGCGGCCTCGAACGATATGGTGTCCAGCAGGCGCTCCAGCACGGTATGCAGCCGGCGGGCACCGATGTTCTCGGAGCGCTCGTTGACCTGGTCCGCGATCGCGGCGATTCGCCCGACGCCGTCCGCGGTAAACGACAGCTGCACGCCCTCGGTGGCCAGCAGGGCCTGGTACTGGACCGTCAGCGAGTGATCAGGCTCGGTCAGGATGCGCACGAAGTCCGCAGCCTTGAGTGCATCCAGCTCGACACGGATCGGCAGGCGCCCCTGCAGCTCCGGGATCAGGTCGGAAGGCTTGGCGAGATGGAAGGCGCCCGAGGCGATGAACAGGATATGGTCGGTGCGCACCATGCCGTAGCGTGTGCTGACCGTGCAGCCTTCGACCAGCGGCAGCAGGTCGCGCTGCACGCCCTCGCGCGAGACGTCCGCCCCGGATCCCAGCGCGCCTTCGCGGCGCGTGACCTTGTCGATCTCGTCGATGAACACGATGCCGTTCTGCTCCACGTTGCTGATCGCCTTCAGCTTGATCTCCTCGTCGTTGATCATCTTCGCCGCCTCGTCGTCCGCGAGCAGCTTGAAGGCGTCGCGGACCTTGAGCTTGCGCTGGCGGCGATTGCGCCCGCCGAGGTTGCTGAACATACCCTGCAGCTGGTTGGCCATCTCCTCCATGCCGGGCGGCGCCATGATGTTGACGCCCGCGGGTGCGGCGCTGACCTCGATCTCGATTTCCTTGTCGTCGAGGCGTCCCTCGCGCAGCATCTTGCGAAACTTCTGCCGCGTGTCGGCGCCGCGGGCGGCATCGCCGCCGGCAGGCGGCTGGTCACCGTCCTCCCAGCCGGAGCGCGTGCCCGGCAGCAGGGCATCCAGGATGCGCTCCTCGGCCGCGTCCTCGGCCCTGTGGCGCACCCTTGCCATCTCGTGCTCGCGGGTCATTTTCACCGCGGCGTCGGCCAGGTCGCGGATGATGCTGTCCACTTCGCGCCCGACGTAGCCCACCTCGGTGAACTTGGTCGCTTCGACCTTCATGAAGGGCGCGCGCGCAAGCCGCGCCAGGCGCCGGGCGATCTCGGTCTTGCCGACCCCGGTCGGGCCGATCATGAGGATGTTCTTCGGCGTGATCTCGGAACGCAGCGGCTCGTCGGTCTGCATGCGCCGCCAGCGATCGCGCAGCGCGATGGCCACGGCCCGCTTGGCCGCATTCTGGCCGACGATATGCTTGTCGAGCTCCTGGACGATCTCGCGGGGCGTCATCGGCGTGTCATTCATGACAAGGTCTCGACGACGAGGTGGTGATTGGTGAACACGCAGATCTCGGCGGCGATATTCAGTGCCGTCGTCACGATCGCCTCGGCGTCGAGCTCCGTGTTCTCGAGGAGGGCGCGCGCCGCGGCCTGGGCGAATGGCCCGCCCGAGCCGATCGCCATCAAATCGTTCTCCGGCTCGATCACGTCGCCGTTGCCGGAGATGACGAGGCTCTTCTCCCGATCGGCCACGCATAACAGTGCCTCGAGCCGCCGCAGCATGCGATCCGTGCGCCAGTCCTTGGCCAGCTCGATGGCGGCCCGCGTGAGGTTGCCGTGCTGCTGCAGCTTCGCCTCGAAGCGCTCGAACAGGGTGAATGCGTCGGCGGTGCCGCCGGCGAATCCGGCCAGCACCTTGCCGTCGTGCAGCCGGCGGACCTTGCGCGCGTTACCCTTCATGATGGTGTTGCCCATGGATACCTGCCCGTCCCCGCCGACGGCGACGATGCCGTTGCGTCGCACTGACAGGATCGTGGTACCGCGAAACTGATGCATGCTGGCTCCTTGGCTGGAATGCGCGCGGCGCAGATCAGCGCCGCTTGCGCGCACGCGGGTGCGCCTGGTCATAGATGCGGGCCAGATGCTGAAAATCAAGATGCGTGTAGATCTGGGTCGTGCCGATGTCCGCGTGCCCCAGCAATTCCTGCACGGCGCGCAGGTCGCCGCTGGATTCCAGCAGGTGGGTTGCGAAGGAATGGCGGAAGGTGTGCGGGCTGACGCCCTGGGGCAGCCCGAGCCGGCGGGCCCAGTACTGGACGCGTGCCTGGATGTTCCGGTTGGAGAGCGGCCGCCCGATGCGGCTGATGAACATGGCGGTGTCGCTCGCCTTTTCGAGCTGTGGCCGGACCTTGAGCCAGTCGCGCAACGCCTCGCGCGCCTTGGCACCCACGGGGACGATCCGTGTCTTGGCGCCCTTGCCGGTCACGCGCACGCTACCCTCGGCCAGGTCGACGTCGGTCATCTGCAGGCCGGCCAGCTCGGCCAGGCGCAGCCCCGAGGAATAGAACAATTCCATGATCGCCCGGTCGCGGGTCGCGATCGGGTGATCGCCGCGCACGTCCAGGAGGCGAGCCATCGCGTCTGCGTCCAGCGTGTCGGGCAGGCGGCGCGGCGCCTTCGGGGCGCTGATATCGAGTCCGGGGTTGGCGTCGACGACGCCCTCGCGGAGCAAAAACTGGAACAGGTTGCGCACCGCCGCCAGGCGCCGCTGGATGCTGCGCGGGGCCTGCCCACGGCGGTGCAGGCGGGCGGCAAATGACCGCACGTGCGCGCCGTCCACCTGCGCCCAGGCATTCACCTCGGCGTTGCACAGGAACGTATAGAGCGCCTCGATGTCACGGTGGTAGTTCTTGACGGTCAGCGCCGAGAGCCGTCGTTCGAAGCGCAGGTGGTCGAGCCACCGCGTCATCCAGCTCCGGTCGGGTCCGGCCGCGTTCATGCGCCCCCGCGCGTGCTCTCCAGCCGCAGCCGCGCCGCGGCCAGGGCTGCGGCGGCCAGGTCGCCGATCCGCGCAAGGAAATCCGTGCTCATGGTCGGGTTGAACCTGCTGGAATCGGCGCTGCCGATCGCCAGGATGCCCAGCTCGCACTCGTGCCCCAGCGGCACCATCGCCACGGAGGCGATGCCGGAGGCCTCGCCGGGAAACAGGAACTCCCGTTGAATGTCGCGGATGCGACCGCAGCGCGGCCGGTTCTGCTGGATGAAAGTGGCAAAAGCCTTGAGGGCCGGGTCCGAGCGATCTGCAGTGCGCAGGAAGCGCGTCGCGCTGGGCCGCACGATATCGGACGTGTTATGCAGCAGCACCACGACGGCCTGGCTGGCGCCGAAATCCTCCCTGAGGCCGGCCTCGAGGCCGGCCAGCACGGAGGCCGAGTCGGTTGCCTTCAGGAGGCGGATGGCGAGCGCGTGAACCCTGTCGGACAGTGCCGAGTTGGAGCGCGCCACGTCCACGAGCTCGTGGAGCCGTCGCTCCAGGGAGCGATTCTTGTCCTGCAGCACGCTGACCTGGCGCTCGACCAGCGACACCGTGGCGGCGCCGGAGCGGTGCGGCAGGCGCAAATGCTCGAGCAGCCCGGCATGGCGCTCGAAGAAATCCGGGTGATCGGCGAGATAATCGGCGACGCTCTCGTCGCCCTCCGTCCTGGCCGCCAGGCCGCGCTCGTCTCGAATGCTCACAGTGTGATCGTTCCTTCGAAAACCTTTCGCGAGGGGCCGCTGAGCCACGCCGGACTACCGCGCCCGTGCCACTCGACGCCGAGACTGCCGCCCGGCAGTTCGACCGTCACGCGCGCGTCCACGACGCCGCGATCATGCAGGATCGCCGCCGCGGCACAGGCGCCGGTGCCGCAGGCCAGGGTCTCACCGACGCCGCGTTCCCATACGCGCAGCGCGATCCTGTCGCGCCGCAGTACCCTCGCGAAGCCGACATTCGCCCGCTGCGGGAAGTCCGGGTGCCGCTCCACGGCCGGACCCAGCTCCGTCACCGGGGCGCGCGCCACGTCGTCGATACCCATCTCGTCCAATACGATCACCGCGTGCGGATTGCCCATGGACACGGCGCCGAACTCCAGGCTGCGGTCGCCGAGCGTCATGGTATAGCGCGAGGCCTCGCTTGTCGCGGCCAGCGGGATGCGCTCCGGCCGGAACTCCGGCACGCCCATCGATACCTCGGCGTGGCCGGCAGCGACGCGCGCCTGCACCAGTCCCGTGGCGCTGCGCATCGAGAATTCTCTCGCCGCGGGCGCCAGTTCCGTGGCCCACAGCAGCGCCAGGCAGCGCGCCCCGTTGCCGCACTGCCCCACCTCGCCGCCGTCCGCATTCCAGATCCGGTACGTGAACTCGGCCTCACCCGACGTGTCCGGCCCGATCACCAGCAGCTGGTCGCAACCGATCCCGTCCCTGCGGTCGGCGATGTGTTGCGCGAGCGCCCGGTCGGGCACGAAGGCCGTGGCGCGCGCATCCACGACCACGAAATCGTTGCCGGCGCCCACCATCTTGTGGAAAGCCAGCGGGCGGGGTGCGGTGGAGGGGGAAGTTTGGCGCATTGGTGGGGCGCAATTATAGTGGGCGCGCCGCGGTCAGGGTGGCGAACATGAAATACAGCGATCTGAGGGATTTTCTTCGCCTGCTCGAGGCGCAGGGCGAGCTGCGGCGCATCACGACGCCCGTCAGCCCCGTGCTCGAGATGACGGAGATCTGCGATCGCGTGTTGAAGCGCGGCGGCCCCGCGCTGCTGTTCGAGCATCCCACGGGTCACGATATGCCGGTCCTCGGCAACCTGTTCGGCACCCCCCGCCGCGTCGCGCTGGGGATGGGCCAGGACAGCGTCGAGGCGCTGCGTGAGGTCGGCAAACTGCTGGCGTTCCTCAAGGAGCCCGACCCGCCCAAGGGCATGCGCGACGCCTGGGAGAAGCTGCCGGTGTTCCGCCAGGTACTGAACATGGCGCCGAAGACGGTCCGCTCCGCGCCCTGCCAGCAGAATTTTGTCGCCGGCGCGGATGTCGATCTCGAGCGACTGCCGATCCAGACCTGCTGGCCCGGTGATGCGGGCCCGCTGCTGACCTGGGGACTGGTCATCACCCGCGGCCCGGAGCGCGCCCGTCAGAATCTCGGCATCTACCGCCAGCAACTGATCGGCCGGAACCGGCTCATCATGCGCTGGCTGCCGCATCGCGGCGGCGCACTGGACTTCCGCGACTGGCAACTCAGGCATCCCGGTGAGCCGTTTCCGGTCGCGGTGGCGCTCGGCGCGGACCCGGCGACCATCCTTGGCGCCGTGACGCCGATTCCCGACACCCTGTCGGAATACGCCTTTGCCGGCCTGTTGCGGGGCGGGCGCACGGAGGTCGTGAAATGCGCGCATTCCGACCTCGAGGTCCCGGCCGGCGCGGAGATCGTCCTCGAGGGCCACCTGGCGCCCGGCGATACCGCGCCCGAAGGCCCGTTCGGCGATCACACCGGTTATTACAACGAGGTCGAGGAATTCCCGGTGTTCACCGTGGACCGGATCAGCTGGCGCGATGACCCGATCTACCACAGCACCTATACCGGCAGGCCGCCGGACGAGCCGGCTGTGCTCGGCGTGGCACTGAATGAAGTGTTTGTGCCGATACTGCAGAAGCAGTTTCCGGAGATCGTGGATTTCTACCTGCCGCCGGAGGGTTGTTCGTATCGCATGGCCGTGGTCAGCATGCGCAAGCAGTATCCCGGGCACGCCAAGCGCGTGATGCTGGGCGTCTGGTCGTTCCTGCGCCAGTTCATGTATACCAAGTTCGTCATCGTCACGGACGACGACGTGGACGTGCGCAACTGGCAGGATGTCATCTGGGCGATGACGACGCGGATGGACCCGGATCGCGATACGGTGATTATCCGCAACACGCCGATCGATTACCTGGACTTTGCCTCGCCCGTGTCGGGGCTGGGTTCGAAGATCGGTTTCGATGCGACCAACAAGTGGCGGGGCGAGACGGACAGGGCCTGGGGCCGACCGATCAGCATGGCCCCGGAGGTGCGCGCCCGGATCGATGCCATCTGGCCGGAGCTGGGCCTGGAATAATCGTGGTAATGACCCGGCCCCGCGCCGGGTCGGGAAAAATTATTGAATCGGGGGGAGCAAGATGCGGCATATCCTGGTGATGAATCCGAAGGGCGGCTGTGGCAAGAGCACGATCGCCACCAACCTGGCCAGCTGGTACGCGACGCAGGGCCTGCAGGTGGCTCTCGCGGACTTCGATCCGCAGCGATCCAGCATCGACTGGGTCGGGCTGCGGCCGGCCGATGCCCCGCCGATCACCGGCGTGCCGGCCTATCAGGACGGGCTGCGGGCGGTGCCGCGCAACGCCGACGTGGTGGTGATCGACGCGCCTGCGCGCACCCACGGCCGGGAGCTGACCGAACTGGTGCGCCGTGCCGAGACCGTGGTGGTGCCCGTGCTGCCGTCCGCCATCGATATGCGTGCCGCAGCCGGCTTCATCACGGAACTGCTGGAAGTGGGCAAAGTGGCCCGCCGGCAGGCCAGGATCGCCGTGGTCGCGAACCGCATCAAGGAAAACACGCTGAGCTTCGACGAGCTCGACGCCTACCTGCGCAAGCTCAAGGTGCCCTATGTCGCGACGCTGCGGGACGCCCAGAACTACGTGCGCGCCTACGGGCGCGGCCTCGGTGTGTTCGAGCTGCCCCAGTACCTCGCGTGGCCGGACTGGGAGCACTGGCGGCCGCTGACCGACTGGCTGGACAGCCCCGCCAGTCAGCCTTAAGAACGCTATTTCTGCGCGATCCAGGCCGTGACGACGCGGATGGCGCGCACCCAGTGCCGCAGCACCGCTTCAGCGGCCTCGTCGACCTGGCCTGAGCCGAGCAGCCGGGCGATCTCGGCGTGCTCCGCGCGCGAGGCCTCGATGTCCGTCGCGCCGCGCTCCCAGCTCCCGGCGTAGGGCCGCACCCGGCTGCGGGTGCGCTCCAGCAGGGTCGCGAGCTCGCGATTCGGGTTGCGGCTGACGAGCATCTCGTGCCAGCGCCGGTCTATTTCGGCGCGCTGCCGCGGACTCAGGTGGGGCAGGACCAGGCGCTCGTTGAGGCCGTCCAGGCCGGACGCCAGCTCCAGCGCGCGCGCTCCCGACAGCCTGAGCGCGAGGCCCTCGAGGCTGCCGATGACCGGGAACAGGTCGCGTACGCGCTCCGCGGACAGCTTCGGGACGCGGAATCCCCGCCGCGGTATGGCCTCGACGAGGCCCTCGCTGGTCAGGTTCGCCAGCGCCTCGCGCAGGGGCGTGCGGCTTACTCCCAGGGCCCGGCTGAGGCGTTCCTCTTCCAGCCGCTGGCCGGGCCCGAGGCGCCCGTCCGACAACCATTCAATGAGTTCCTCGCGAACTTGGTCGCGCAGATTCTGGCGCTGTATGGCCATGATATGCCTCGGCTGCCGGTGAGACTGTGTTTTGTATACAGCATTCGATGGCGGCAAGCTACTCCGGGTCCCGCTCTGCGAGGCTGGCCATGATGCCGGCCTCGAGATCTTCGTAGCGCGGCCGGAAATCGAGTGTCTCGCGCATCCTGCGGGTATCGACGCACCGCCGCTCGACGAGGAAGCCCCGCATGGCGGGGGTGACGCGCTCGAGCAGCTCGGCCAGTGGCAGCTCGGGGGGTGGCGCGAGCCCCGCGGCCCGGGCGACCGCGCGAAAGTACTCGGTCATGCTGGCGTGGTTGCCGTCCCCGACGTTGAAAACGCGCTCCGGCCCCCCGTAATCCGCTGCAGCGAGGCTGACGGCCGCGAGATCGTCGACATGGATCCGGTTGCCGGGCCCCGCGTCTTCGGCCCGTGTCACCGGTGCGCCGTGGCGGAGCCGTTCCACCGGCAGGCGACCGGGGCCATAGATGCCGGGCACCCGCAAGATGCGGATCGGAACGCCGGTCCGGTCCGCCCAGCCGAGCAGTGCCTGCTCCGCATCGAGTCGCCGCCGGCCGCGGCCGGAGCCGGGGGCGGCTTGCGTGGTTTCGTCCACGCTTGCGCCGCCCGTATCCCCGTAGACCGCGGTGGTGCTGAGGTAGACTAGAACCGACGGTGACGCGGCCAGCCGCGCCAGGAATGTGCGCAGCCGGTCGTCGGTATTGCCGGCGTCGGGAGGCGGGACCATGTAGACGACGGCCCGGTTCCCGGTCCAGGAATGCGGCAATTGTCCGCCCGGCGCATCGAGGTCCAGGATTTCCACCGCCGCGCCGGTCGAGCGCAGCCCTGCGGCCGACTCCTCCGAGCGGACGATCCCGAGCAGGTCGCGCCCGGCGTCGCGGCAGATTTTCAGCAGGCGGCGGCCGGTATAGCCGCAGCCCAGTACGGTGACGCCGGGGGCCCCGGCGGCGGGGCGTTCTGAATGGTTCATATCGTCAGGTTACATCCCGGCGGGGAGCGCTTCGAGGTGCTGGACGGTGAATCCGTGCTCGCCGCCGGCCTGCGCGCCGGCCTGCACCTGCCGCACAGCTGCCGTGGCGGCAGCTGCGGCGCTTGTGAGGCGAGAATCATTGCCGGGGAGCTTCACTACCCGCGCGGGCTCCCGCCGTGGCTGACGGCCGGCGACGCGCAGGCGGGCAGGGCGCTGCTGTGCCAGGCGCGGGCCCGTTCGGACCTCGTGCTTGAGGCGCGGGCGCTGGCCGTGCCCGAGGACGTCCGCATCCGCCGCCTGCCGTGCCGGGTCGAGTCACGCGAGCTGTTGTGCCACGACGTGATGCGCCTCGCGGTCAAGCTGCCGTCGCTGGAGCCGTTCGTCTTCCTCGCCGGCCAGTACGTGGACTTCCTGCTCGACGGCGGGCGCCGACGCAGCTACTCCATGGCCAACCCGCCGCACGAGTCGGAGCGCCTCGAGCTGCACGTGCGCCGGGTCGACGGCGGCGATTTCACTGCGCACGTGTTCCACGGGCTGCGCGAGCGCTCCCTGTTGCGGCTGGAGGGTCCGTTGGGCGGGTTCTGGCTGCGGGAAGACTCGGATCGGCCGGTCATCATGGTCGCCGGCGGCACGGGCTTCGCGCCCATCCAGTCGATGCTGCGCCACCTGATGCATCGTGGCACGACGCGGTCGGTGCATTTCTTCTGGGGGGTCCGCCGCCCGCGCGATCTCTACGCCGGGGCACGGGTGGCGCGTTGGGCCGAGCGCTACGACTGGCTGCGGTTCACGCCGGTGATGTCCGAGCCCCTGCCGGAGGACGGCTGGCAGGGACGCCGCGGCTTGGTGCACGAGGCCGTGCTCGACGACTATCCATCGCTCGCCGCAGCGGACGTCTATGCCGCGGGGCCGCCGCCCATGATCGCCGTGCTCCAGGAACTGTTTCCGGCGCACGGTCTGCCACAAGGCCGGCTGTTCTTCGATTCCTTCGAATTCGCGACGAACATGGGCTGATTGGCGACAGCGTCGCTCAGTCGACGTCGGGCTTCGGGGCCGCGAGCGCGGGGGCGCTGCCGGACGCGGCGGCCAGGCCCTGGCGGAAGGCCTCCGAGGCCGCGCCGGATTCGCCCAGCTGGACGAGCAGTTCGCCGTAGATCTGCCAGGCCTCCGGGCTCGGGCGAATCGCGAGGCTGGTCTCCAGGTAGCTGCGCGCCTTGCCCCAGAGCTGGGTCTTCAGACAGAGGCGGCCGCACGCCAGCAGCAGTTCCGGGTCCTCGGGGCGTTCATTGAGCCATTTCTCGGCATGAGCGAGCTGTGCCGTGGGGTTGCTCGTATCGAGGCGCCCGTAGGCGGCTACCAGCGCCGGCGCCCAGGCCGATTTCAACGCACGCCGCAGGACCGCTTCCGCCTGGTCCGCCGACCCGACCCGCATGGCCCCACGCGCGTAGCTCTCCAGGATCGCAGGATGCCGGCGGACGTCCTTGCGCTGCGCCTGCCATGCCGCCTCGAGGCCGGCGGCATCGACGGCGCCGTCGAGCTTGGCCTGGCCGACGCGGACCTCGAGACCCTGGAGCGCCGCGGCGTCCAGCGCCTTGGCGCCACGCAGTCGCGGCAGCAAGGCCTCGAGGCCCGGCCAGTCGGCGAGCCGCTCCAGCAGCCGCGCCTGCAGGACGAGCCCGCGCGGGTGACCGGGCGACACGGTCTCGAGTTGCTGCAACGTGGCGAGCGCCTGCTCGAGCTGCCCGTGCTCGAGCTGCAGCTCGGCCTGGGTCAGCAGCACGGCGGGCGCGGCGGAGGGATCCGCCTCGTAAGCGAGCCGCAGCCACGCGTCGCGTCGCTCCGGGGCCTCCTGTTCCTGCGCGGCCCGCGCCGCCGCCAGGTAGCCGGCGAGCGAGGCCGGTCCCCGCGTCGCGCGGCCAAGCAGGCGCTCGCCCCGGCGCCACTTGCCTTCGGCGATCGCCGCAAAGGCATTGTCCAGGTGGCGTTGCGCGCGCCTGCCGCGAAGGTCGCCGACGGCGCGGCCCATGCGACGCGGCGCCTGGACCAGCCATGCGATGAGCCGCACGAATGCGTATCCGACGAGCAATGCGATCACGAGGCCCGGCACCGATGTCTCGAACATCCAGCCGCGGACGTTGACCAGCACGTAGCCCTGGTCGCCGAGCAGCCAATGGGCGCCCAATGCGCCGAGCGCGAGGGCAACGAGCAGCAACAGGCCGAGGCGCATCTAGTCCGTCGTCCCGGCCGTGCGCAGCAGCGCCAGCGAGCGGGAGATCTCCGGCCACTGCGGCGCAATATCGCGATCCTCGAGCTCTTCGATGGCGGCGATCATGGATTGCACGGCCTCGTCCCCGGTCTCGAAGTACTCGGCCAGGCCGTTGCGTGCGGCGGCGAGGCTGGCGGAATAGTTCCGGGCATCGCGCGACAGCACCGCGAGGCGCGCGCTACGCAGGTCCAGCTCGATGTTGCGGTAAAGGAAAAATGACTCGTCGGGCGCCAGCAGCGGCGTCGCGGGCGCGTCGGTGCGGCGGATGCGGAACAGGCCGGCGGCTGCCGCGCGCACCCGCTGCTTGAGGCGTGCCCATCCGCTGAGCTCGTCGGCCTGCCGGGCGGCCGGCACATCCGGCGCGAGGCTCGCTCGCAGCGGCAGGCCCTCGACGCGTCCCGCCAGGCTGGCGAGGCGCATCGCGGTCCCTTCGAGGTCCACGCTCGCGACCGCTTCCACGGCGGCGATCTCGTCGTTGATGGCGGCCCGCACGTCGCGCAGGGCCGGATCGTCCAGCCGCGCCACCCGCTGATCGGCCTCCCGCAGTGCCGCCAGGGCGACACGCGGATTGTCGGCCAGCGCCAGTTCGCGCCGGGCGAGCAGCAGCAGGAACTCGATTTCCGCCAGCGATGGCGAGCGCTCCACCGATGGCGAGCGCTCCACGCCGGCGTCCTCTGCGGACAGCGCGTCGAGCCGCGCGCGTGCCTGCTTAAGCTCGGCGTCCATGGCGTCGAGCGAGCTGCGGCGCTCGTCGGCGCTGCGGTCGATGGTGGCGAGACGTTCCTCGAGGACGGCGAGGCGCTCCTCGCTGGCTTCGACGAGGTCGCGAACATCGGCGAGCGTCGCCGAGGCTTCGCTGCGCTGCGTCGCGACGATCTCCTGCTGTTCGGCCACCTGCCACCAGGTAAATGCGATGCCGCCGGCGGCGGCGATCGCGATCAACAGCGCGAACAGGCCGAGTACGATGCTGAACGACCGGCCGGGCGAGGCCTGCGCAGCACCTGCCGCGGGTGCCCGCCCGGTCTCCTCGGGGGCCGCAGGCTCCGGCCGGGGTTCTTCGGCCGGCTCGGCTGCGGATGCGGCCGTACCGTTCGGGTCGTCCTTGGGCTCGTCTGCCCGGGGGTCGTTCATCCTTTCGCTCCCATTGCATCGGGCGAACCGGCTGCGTGCCACCGGGCAAGGGCCTCGGCGAGGCTCTGGTCGTCGGGCCCGTCTGCCAGGAGGCGCGCAGCGGAGTGCCCCCACTGCTGTGCAATTTGTAACACACGCTCACTGACCGTCACCAGCGGCGTGGCACGCAGCAGCGGCTCGCCCTCCGGCCCGAGGATCGTGCACAGGTTGCGAAATATATCGCCGCTGGTGGCGGTATAGACCTGCACGCCGCCGGCGGCCCAGCGGGCGAGCAGCTCCGTGCGCCGCCCGGTGTCCAGGGGGGCCGGGACACGGCGATAGACGTCGAGGTAGCGGACACGCGCGCCGCGTCCCTTCAACCCGGTCGACAGGGTCTCGCGGCCGCCCTCGCCGCGAATGATGAACACGCGCACGCCGGCCAGGTTCTCCAGCTCCGGCTGCTGCAGCAGGTGCTCGGTCGTGAAGCCCACGGGGCGGATATCCGGGTTGAGGCCGAGCTCGGCGAGCGCGTTCGCGGTGGACGGGCCGATGGCGGCGACGCGCGGGCGCGGCTGCGGCAGGTAGCGCGCGCCCCAGGCGACGGCATTGCGGCTGGCGAAGATCGCGAGCCCGCCGGCGGGCAGCGTCGCCAGGTCGGCCAGCTCGGAGGTGTCGGGATAGAGCGGCTCGATCGCGATGGCGGGCACCAGCACCGCCTCCCCGCCGCGCGATTCGATGGCCTGCACCAGGTTCTCGCCCAGGCCCTGCGGGCGCGTCACGAGCACAGTCAGGCCGCTGAGGCTGCCCGCGGTCATGGCCTCAGGTCTCCGCGAGGAGCGCCGCGGCCCCGCGCTCGAACAGGTTTTCCGCCAGTGCGGCGCCGAGCGCCGCCGCGTCTGTTGCGGGGCCGCGCAGCTCGCCGTGCAGGATCGAGGCGCCGTCGCGCGTGGCGACCAGCCCGCGCAGGAACAGCTCGTCTCCCTGGATTACCGCGAAGCCCGCCACGGGCGACTCGCAGCTGGCGCCCAGGCCGCCGGCAAATGCCCGCTCCGCGTCGACGCAGCGGCGCGTGTCGCGATCCTCCAGCGGCGCCAGCAGTGCGGCCACGGTCGCGTTGCCGGCCAGGCACTCCACGCCGACCGCGCCCTGGCCCACCGCGGGCAGAGAAACTTCATAAGGAAGAAAGCCGGCGATCCGGGCCTCGAGACCGAGGCGCTTGAGCCCCGCGGCGGCCAGCAGGATGGCCGCGAAATTGCCGTGATCGAGCTTGCGCAGGCGCGTCTCGACGTTGCCGCGGACGGGTTCGACGCGCAGGTCAGGGCGCGCGTGCCGGAGTTGTGCCTGGCGCCGCAGGCTGGAGGTGCCGACGATGCTGTCCGCAGGAATGTCGTCGATTCGCACGTAATCGGCCGCAACGAGGGCGTCGCGCGGGTCCTCGCGCGCCAGCACGGCGACGATCTCGAATCCCTCCGGGACTTGCGCGGGGACGTCCTTCATGGAGTGCACCGCGATATCCGCCCGCCCGTCGAGCATGGCGCTCTCGAGCTCCTTGATGAACAGGCCCTTGCCGCCGATCTTGGCCAGCGTCGTGTCGAGGATCTGGTCGCCACGGGTCGACATCGGCACCAGCTCGACGGTCAGGCCCGGGTGGTGCCGGCACAGCAGCGCTGCGACGTGATCAGCCTGCCAGAGTGCGAGGCGGCTCTCCCGGGTCGCGATCCTGATCGTGCTGTTCATCCTTTCTTGACCCTCTTGCGCACCTGGGGTGCATACCGGCGGCTCACCGCCAATCCATCCGGGCGTCCCTCGAGATACGCGCGCAGCCGGCCTTGCGCATCCCGCTCGACGGCGGCGACGCATTTCAACGCCACCAGGGCATTTCGGTGAATCCGCACGAACTCGTCCCCGAACTCCGCCGCCAGCTCTTTCAGGGACTCGTCGATCAGGTCTGCGCCACCCTCGTGGTGGACGGTGACGTACTTCTGGTCGGCCTGAAAATACTGGATTGTATCAACCGGGATGAGCCGCAGCGCGTCGCCGAGCCTCGTGGCGATCCAGCGGCGACGCGCGCCGCCCTTGCCGCCGAGCGCACTCAATTGCGGTCGCGTGGGCCGCGCTGCGCGCCGCAGGGCCTCGGCGAGGCGTTCCCCGCGCACCGGCTTGAGCAGGTAGCCGACAGCCTGCGCGTCGAAGGCCTCGATCGCAAACGCGTCGTAGGCCGTCACGAAGATCACGGCGGGCGGATCGTCGAGTGCGGCGAGATGGCGGGCAGTCTCGATGCCGTCCATGCCCGGCATGCGGATGTCGAGCAGGACGACGTCGGGCCGGTGCTTTGCGACCAGCTTGAGGCAACTTTCGCCGCTGTCGGCCTCGGCGACGACCTCGTGGCTGTTGTCGCGGGCGAGCAGCGCCTGCAACCGGCCGCGCGCGAGCGCCTCGTCGTCGACGATGAGCACTCTCACGCCGAGACTTCCGCCGGGAAACGCAGCACCACGCGGTAGTGTTGCCCGGACGGGCCGGCCTGGACAGACGCCCGCCCCCCCCAGGCGAGCGCGAAGCGCTGGCGCAGGTTGTCCAGCGCCATGTGGTTGCCCTCGCGGCGCGCCGCGCCGCCGGCAAGCGGCTCGGCCAGCGGGTTCTCGATGGTCAGCTCGATGACACCGCGGGCGGCATCGTAGCTGCCCTCGATCACGATCGTGCCCCCGCCCTGTAGCGGCTCGATGCCGTGATAGATCGCATTTTCCAGCAAGGGCTGGACGGAGAGCGCCGGGATGCGCGCCCGCAGTGGCAGCGAGGCGATGCGCCACTCGACGGCGAGCCGGTCGCCGAGCCGGTGTTCCTCAATGCGCTGGTAGATGCGCGACAGCTCGAGCTCTTCCTTGAGCGTCACCGTGGAGGTCGCATCCGAGAGCGACGCGCGGAACAGGTCGGACAGGTCCTCCACAGCTTCCTCGGCGCGCTTCGGATCGGTGCGCGTCAGCGCCGCGATCGTGTTCATGCTGTTGAACAGGAAGTGTGGCCGGATCCTGGCCTGCAGCGCGCGAATGCGCGAGCGTGCCTCCTCGCGCACCTCGCGACGCCACTGCGCCGCGACCCAGAAGTAGCGCAGCAGCAGGCCCGTGACGATGGCGGCGATCAGCATGTTGGTCGACATGAAGACCGGCAGCCGACCGGTGTCGGCCCCCGCGAGCAACGCCGGCAGGCCCTGCCAGGCGCGCCCCATCCACCAGGCACCGGCGGAGACGACGGCGACGCTGGCGAGGACGATCCCGAGCGCTGCGAGGCTGGTGGCCGCCGGACCGCGCGCCGCGAACGACGAGCGGGCCGCGCAGAGCAGGCCGGCGGACAGCAGCGTGCACCACAACAGGAACAGTGAGATTCGCGCGAGATTATCCCAGAATTGCTCGCCCGCCTCGTAGCGCGCCAGCGTCAGCAGGATCGCGACCAGCTCCGCCAGCAGCACGACCGCCAGCACCACTCGCGCGGAGCAGAAGTCCGGCAGGAAAAGCCCGTCGCTGCGACGGGGCTCGCTTTGCTCGCTGGAACCCATGGCTCGTGCGCTGGCGCGACTCAGTCGTCGTTGCGCGAAAACATATCCGATTTGAGGCGGAAAAGCGCGGAGATGTCTTCCTCTGCGCTGCCTTCCGGCAGGTGCGCGTAATGCAGCAGCGTCATTTCGACGAGCGGCAGGCGCACGCCCAGCTCTGCGGCCATGCGACGGCAGATCTCGAGATCCTTGGCGTGCAGCCCGACCTTGAAACCGAGCGGGAACTCGCCGCGGATCATCGTCGGGCCGCGCCTGGACAGGAACCAGTTGCCGGCCGCGCCTTTTTCCAGGGCTGTGATGAGGCGCTCCATCGGCAGGCCCTGGGAGCGGCCGAAGGCCAGCGCCTCGGTGACGGCCTGGTTGATCCCGGCCACCATGATCTGGTTGGTCGCCTTGGCCGCCTGGCCGGCGCCCACCGGCCCCATCAGCGTGATGCTGCCGCCCATCGCTGCCAGCACCGGACGCGCCCGCTCGAGTGCCGCTTCGTCACCGCCGACCATGATCGACAACGTCCCGGCGGTCGCACCCTCGGTACCGCCGCTCACCGGGCAGTCGAGGAACTCGGCACCTGCGGCGGCGAGTCGCGCGGCGGCCGTGCGCGCGGTGCCGGCCGCCACCGTGGAGCAGTCGACGACGATTGCGCCGGGGCGCAATGCCGGCGCGAGCGCCGCCACGACCTCGAGCAGGTCGTCGTCGGCCGAGACGCAGGTCACAACGACGTCGCAACTCGCCGCGAGATCTTCCAGTGATTGTGCGGCCGGCACGCCCGTTTCGGCGGACAGCGCCGTCGCGCGCGCGGCCGTCCTGTTCCAGGCGCCCGCGAGCAGGCCCGCCTGGTGCAGGTTGCGGGCCATGGGCAGCCCCATCGCGCCGAGCCCCACGAATCCGGCACGCAAGGTCATCAGTCTTCCAGGTAGGTGTAGCCGGACAGGCCGTCGCTGAGCGCGCGCAGGAAGTAGCTCTGGTCTTCCTCGTCCAGTCCCGCCGCGGCGATCTTGCGCGCGTAGGAGGCGCGCAGCTCGTCCGGAGCGAAATGCACGTATGCCAGCAACTGCTCGGCGCTGTCGCCGCCGCGCGGCATGCCGAGCACCGGCTCCCCGGACGGCGACAGGTACACGTCCACGCTGCCCGTGTCGCCGAACAGGTTGTGCAGGTCGCCGAGTATTTCCTGGTAGGCGCCGACCATGAGAACGGCGAGCAGGTACTCCTCCTCGGCGCCGAGCGCGTGTATCGGCATACTGTGCTCGATGCCCTCGCCGTCGACGTACAGGTCGACCCGCCCGTCCGAGTCGCAGGTCAGGTCGCGCAATACGCCGCGCCGCGTCGGCGCCTCGTCGAGGCGCTGCGCGGGCAGGATCGGGAACACCTGGTCGATGGCCCAGATATCCGGCAGCGACTGGAACACCGACATGTTGATGAACAGCTTGTCGGCGGTGATCTGCTTGAGCTCGTCGAGGATCGCGCGCGGCGGGCTGCTCTGGCCCAGCAGCCGGTCACGGATGGCATGCATCAGGGCACGCGCGAGGGATTCCCCCCGGGCACGTTCCGGCAGGTCGATCTCGCCGGCGATGTATCGCTGGTGGAGCTCGGCCATGAGGTGCTGCGTCTCGCGGTAGACTTCCTCGGGGGAGCTGTCTTCCAGGCGCGCGAACTGGTCCCACAACGCGCACACCTCCGTGCCGCTGTCGTCGGGCGGCGCGACGGGGCGGGCGTCCGCAGGCACGTCCGTGTCGATGACGTTGGTGACCAGCACGGCATGCTGGGCGACGAGGGCGCGGCCGGACTCGGAGCAGATCTCGGGCCGCGCTTCGCCGGCCGCGTCGCACACCTCGGCGATCGTGTCGACTACCGTGCGCGCGTAATCCTCGATGGTGTAATTGATCGAGTTGGCGCTGCGCGAGCGCGTGCCCTCATAGTCGACACCAAGCCCGCCCCCGACGTCCATCAGCCCCAGCCCGAGGCCCGCGGTGCGCAGGTCCGTGTACACGCGCGCCGCTTCCGTGAGGCCGCGGCGGATGTCGCGCAGGTTCGGCACCTGCGAGCCGACATGCACGTGAAGCATCTTGATGCAATGTGCGATGCCCGCCTGCCTGGCGCGCTCGGCCGCCTCGAGCAGCTGCCCCGCCGTCAGGCCGAACTTCGATTTCTCGCCGCCGGTGTCCTGCCAGTTGCCGGCGCCGACGCTCGAGAGACGCAACCGCATGCCGAGGCGCGGCTCGAGCTCGAACTCGCTGGCCAGCTGGATGATGCGGTCCAGCTCGGAGAGTTTCTCGACCACGATGTACACCTCGTGGCCGAGGCTCTGCGCAATCAGCGCCAGCTCGAGGTATTCGTGGTCCTTGTAGCCGTTGCAGACGATCAGCCCGCCGGGCGGAGAGACGCCCAGCACGGCCATCAGCTCCGGCTTGCTGCCCGTCTCCATGCCGACCCGCGCACCGCCGTGATTGACAAGCGTGTCCACGACACTGCGCTGCTGGTTAACCTTGATCGGGTACACGACGCGGTAACGGCTCTCGTATTCGCGCGCTGCCATCGCCTTGCGGAATGCCTCATGCAGGCGATCGAGCCGGTCGCGGAGTATGTCGGTGAAGCGGAACAGGATGGGCGGCGCGAGGCCCGCGAGTCGCGCACGCCGCACGAGGTCCACGAGGTCGATCTCGGCGCCGTTGCGGAACGGCCGCACGACTAGCCGGCCGCGCTTGCCGATGTCGAAATAACCGTCGCTCCAGCGGGAGATCCCGTAGAGCCGGCGATTGGCTTCGATCTGAGCCTCGCTCATCCGCGGTGGCCTCCCGGGGCGCCGATCTGGGGACGTGAAAAGGCTGCGCAGTATAGCGCATCCGACCTTGCCACAAGCGGTGCGCCGCCGGCGTTGCGCGGCGGCGAAAGGCGTTATCGGCGGGCTGCGATCCGCGGCGCGGCGCTACTCTTCCGGGCAGTAGTCGGTCACGGCCTGGCGCGCGGCCAGGCGCTCGCGCACCACGTCCTCGTCGCTGAGATAGCGGCGGCTGCCGTCCGGCATTTCCTCGTAGATCCGCGGCGCGCGCTCGTAGGCCTCCGCCTTCTGCTGCGCGATGCGGCAGGCCTCGGCCATTTTTTCTGCCTGCTCGGCGCGGGCCTCGGCCAGCCCGGCGGGCGCGGCCGAGCGCTGGTCTCGTTCCTCTTCGGCCTCCAGCAGCGCATCGGCCTCCGCCGCGGCGCGCTCGGGGTCCGTCGGCCGGATCGCCACGCTGACGAGCTGGGAACGCTCGGACAGCGGCCGGTCGCTGTACACGACCGTGCCGTCCGGGTTCACGGTGCGGTACACCTCTTGTGCCGTGGCCGCCATGGATGCCAGGGCGATTACCAGGACGGGAAGCAGAAACCTGATCATGGTTGACTCCCTAGAGCGCCTTGTCGTCAGTCTCACCGGTGCGAATCCGGATCGCCTGCGGAAGGTCGTAAACAAATATCTTGCCGTCGCCGATCTTACCGGTGCGCGCGGTGTTCACGATCGCCTCGATCACGCGCTCGAGCGATTCGTCCGGGACGGCCAGCTCGAGCTTGACCTTGGGCAGGAAATCCACCACGTACTCGGCGCCCCTGTAAAGTTCAGTGTGGCCTTTCTGTCGCCCGAAACCCTTGACCTCCGTCACAGTAATGCCCTGCACCCCGAGGTCTGCAAGGGCCTCGCGGACGTCGTCGAGCTTGAAGGGCTTGATGATGGCGCAGACCATTTTCATCGCGATGCTCCGGGGGCCAGGTCGTCGTCCACGCAGTCTAGCATTGCGTCGCGAGCGCTGTAGAGAGCCGCAAAAGAAGGCCGGGGGCGGAAATACCGCCCCCGGCCGGGGGTTGGCGCTCCCTGCGCCCTGCCCGCGAACTGCAGTCAGTCGCCGGCCTTGGTGAACTCCGGATAGGCCTCGAGGCCGCATTCGTGCAGGTCCACGCCCTCGTATTCCTCCTGCTCGGACACGCGGACGCCGACGGTCGCCTTGAGGGCGTACCAGACCAGCAGGCTGGCAAGGAACACCCACGCGAAAATCACCGCGAGTCCGATGAGCTGCCCGGACACGCTGGCCTCCTCGTTGGACAGCAGCACGGCGAGCACGCCCCAGATGCCGGCGGTGCCATGCACCGAGATCGCCCCGACCGGGTCGTCGATGCGCAGCGTGCGGTCCAGCAGCACGATCGAGCCGACGACCAGCAGCCCGCCGACGACGCCGATGATCATCGCCAGCAGCGGCGTCGGCGAGAGCGGGTCGGCGGTGATGGACACGAGGCCGCCGAGCGCACCGTTCAGCGCCATCGTCAGGTCGGCCTTGCCGAACCACAGCCTGGCGAGGATCAGCGCCGCGACAAGGCCGGCCGCCGCCGCCAGGTTGGTGTTGGTGAACACCAGCGCGACGTGATTGGCGGATTCCACGTCGGAGACCTTCAGCTCGGAGCCGCCGTTGAAGCCGAACCAGCCCATCCAGAGGATGAACGTGCCGAGCGTCGCGAGCGGCAGGTTGGCGCCGGGGATGGCGTGCACGGCGCCGCCGGCGCCGTACTTGCCCTTGCGCGCGCCGAGCACCAGCACGCCGGCCAGCGCCGCCGCGGCGCCCGCCAGGTGCACGATGCCGGAACCGGCGTAGTCCGAGTAGCCGATAGTCTCGCCGAGGAAGCCGCCGCCCCAGGTCCAGTAGCCCTGCACCGGGTAGATGACCGCGGTCATCACGACGGCAAACGCGAGGAACGACCAGAGTTTCATGCGCTCGGCCACCGCGCCCGAAACGATCGACATCGCGGTGGCGACGAACACCACCTGGAAGAAGAAGTCCGACAGGTTCGAATAGTAGGGCGCGTCCTCGCCGCCCGCGACGACCTCCGCGACGGCATTGTCGGCGGCGCCGAGCATGCCGAAGCCCGGGAATATCCCCGTACCGTCGCCGTACATGATGCCGTAGCCGCATAGCATGTACATGATGCAGGCGATGGCATAGAGGCCCACGTTCTTGGTCAGGATCTCCGCGGTGTTCTTGGCGCGGACGAGCCCGGCCTCGAGCATCGTGAAGCCCGCGGCCATCCACATGACCAGCGCCCCCGACATCAGGAAGTAGAAGGTGTCCAGCGCGTAGCTGAGTTCCGTTAACTTATCCACGTTCTCCTCCCTTGCTCAGACGGCTTCAGGGCCGGTTTCGCCCGTGCGAATCCGGATCACCTGTTCCAGCGGCATGATGAAGATCTTGCCGTCGCCGATTTTTCCCGTGCGGGCCGTGTTGCTGATCACCTCGACGACCTGCTCGAGCAGGTCGTCGTCGATCGCGACCTCGACCTTCATCTTGGGCAGGAAGTCCACGACGTACTCGGCGCCGCGGTAGAGTTCCGTGTGCCCGCGCTGCCTGCCGAACCCCTTGACCTCGGTGACGGTGACGCCCTTGACGCCGACGTCGGCTAGCGCCTGGCGGACGTCGTCGAGCTTGAACGGCTTGATGATTGCGGTGACGAGTTTCATGCCGCTCACCGCAGGTCGAAGGTCTTGCCGATGGTGAACACCAGCGCGGTCTCGCTGGACCCGGTGCCCGACAGGTCGCTGTCGCTGAGCACGGCCGCGATGCCGAGGTCGAAACCGGAGACCTCGGTACCATAACCCGCCTCCACGTAGTCACCCTCGAAGTCCTGGGTGAACGTGCCGTAGGTCACGTAGAAGCCCTCGTACTCGAGCGTGCCCGCGACGAAACCGTAATCGAGCGTCGGGCCGTCGAAGTTGTCGTACCTGCCCTGCGAGTACTCCAGGCTGAACAGGCCGTAGCCCGCCGTCAGGTTGATCTCGTGGTAGGTGTCGTCGAAGTCGTCGGTGTAGAAGTAGCCCGTGTAGCCGAGGCCGTAGCTGAAATCCCCGACGCTGCCCTCGTAGCCCGCATAGAGGTCGTACTCGATGCCCTGGCCGACCTCGGCACCCCAGGTACCGACATAGAAACCGGCTTGTTCGTAGTCCAGGCCGGCAAAGGCGGCTGCCGACGTGTTCTGCTTGATGCCGCGAAAGATGTAGTCGGACATCATGCCGGCGTTCGCGCTAAAATCGCCGGCCAGGGCCGTCTGGCTGATCGCGAGAGCAAGGGCGACGGGCAGGTAGCGGGGGGGACCCATGGTTCAATCCTCTTGGTGCGTTGTGTGACCCGGGCGGTGACTGCCCAGGCGCTTGATGCACTGCACGATGCGTGCCAGCCGCGACAGGCTCGCTGATCAAGCGACAAGCGCCCCGGGAAACACGGAAACGCACCGCGATGGTGCGCAGCAGCATCACGCTATGCCCCATTGCGGGGCGCGAGGAACGCCGATGGACCCCAGGCCCCCGAACATAGATGAGCTCGCCCGGCGACTTGCGGAGGCGCTGCCAGGTGGCCTTAAGGCGCTGCAGGCCGATGCCGAGCAGAACTTTCGCGCGGTCCTGCAGGCGGGGCTGTCGCGGCTCGACCTCGTGACCCGGGAGGAATTCGACGTGCAGACGGCCGTGCTCAGGCGCACGCGCGAAAAACTCGCGGCTCTCGAGGCGCGGCTCAAGGAACTCGAGAACCGCCCGGAGTAGCTGCCGGGACACTGCTCGGGGACACTGCTTTCAAGCTGTGTCCCCTTATTGATTTGAGCAGGACCGCGGGACCGCGCCCTCACAGGCCCGCTTCACTCGTGAAGTCTTATCTCCCTCAGCGGGCCTGTGACGTCCCGATCCCGCTGCGCCACCGACCAGGGCAGCCCCCCCCGGGGCGACTGCTTCTGCAAGTCCGCCGCCGCGTTACTGCGGAGCCGCCCGAAGGCGTCAACCTCATCGACCGCGTAGCGGGACCGGAACGTCACATGCTCGCGGCGCGGCATAAGATTTCCAAGCGCGGCGAGCATGTGACGGTGCGGTCCCGCGGACCGGCCGCGGATAGGTGAATAAGGGGACACAGCTTGAAAGCAGTGTCCCCGAGCAGTGTCCCCTATTCAGTTTCAAGACGTCATCGCTGGATTGGCGGCATTCCTCGGCTCCGCGCCGCGCCGCCATGATGGCGCCGATCCCAGCGGAGAATCGGGATGGCCCTGGCGAAGGTGCTCAGTCGCGCGCAATGCGGCCTCGAGGCGTTGCCGGTGTCCGTCGAGGCGTATGTCGGCGGCGGCCTGCCGGGCTTCTCGCTGGTCGGCCTCCCGGCCACGGCCGTGCGCGAGAGTCGCGACCGGGTGCGCGCCGCGCTCCTCACCTGCGGCTTCGATTTCCCGAACGGCAAGGTGATCGTCAATCTCGCTCCCGCCGACCTGCCGAAGGAGGGCGGGCGTTTCGACCTGCCGATCGCGCTCGGCGTGCTGGTCGCCTCCGGGCAGCTGCCGCAGCGCGGCCTCAAGGTCACCGAGTTCGTCGGCGAGTTGTCACTCAGCGGCGACCTGCGGCCGATCAGTGCGTCGCTGTGTGCGGCCATCGCCGCCGCGCGCGCGGGGCGTGCCCTGGTGGTCCCCGCAGGTTGTGCGGACGAGGCCGCGCTGGCCGGGGAGGGCGAGGTACGCAAGGCAGATCACCTGCTGTCGGTGGCCAGCCATGTGCAGGGCCGGCGTCCCCTCGCCGTGGCCGTGACGCCGCCGCGGCCGGAATCCGACGACACGTTCCGGCAGGACCTCGCCGAGGTTCGCGGGCAGCTGCGGGGCCGACGGCTGCTCGAGCTCGCAGCCGCGGGCGGTCACAACCTCCTGCTTATCGGTCCCCCGGGTACCGGCAAGACCATGCTCGCACGGCGCCTTCCCGACCTGTTGCCGCCGCTCGACGCCGAGGCCGCGCTGGAAGTCGCCGCAATCGCCTCGGCGGCCGGGCGAAGATTCAACGCCGGAGACTGGGGCCGGCGGCCATTCCGAGCGCCGCACCACTCGGCCTCGTCGGTGGCGCTGACCGGCGGCGGCTCGAACCCGCGACCGGGCGAGGTAACGCTTGCGCATCACGGCGTGCTGTTCCTCGACGAACTGCCGGAGTTCGGCCGGCCGGCCCTCGAGTCGCTCCGCCAGCCGCTCGAGGACGGCGAACTCACGGTCAGCCGGGCGGCGGCCCAGCGCACCTTCCCGGCGCGCTTCATGCTGGTGGCGGCCATGAACCCCTGTCCCTGCGGTTACCTCGGCGACTCCAAGGGGAGATGCCGCTGCAGCGCCGACGTGGTGCTGCGCTACCGGGCACGGATTTCCGGGCCGCTGCTGGATCGCATCGACCTGGTGGTGGAAATGCCGCGGCCCGCATCGCAGGACCTGCTCGGCCCGCCGGGCGAGGCTTCGGCTGCGGTGCGTGAACGGGTGCTGGCGATCCGTCGCGTCAGCCTGCAACGACAGGGCTGCCTGAATGCCCTGCTGGAGGGCCGGGCGCTGGACCGCAACTGCGTGCTGGGACCGGCCGAGAGGGTATTGCTGGCACGCTCGGCGGAGCGCCTCGGGCTGTCGGCGCGCGCGCAGACGCGCGTGCGGCGGGTGGCGCGCACGATCGCGGATGCCGACTGCTGCGCGGCGATCGAGGTGAAGCACCTGGCCGAGGCGTTGGCGTGTCGCGGAATTCCGGGTGACCGGTGAGGTGGCAGTGTAGTGCCGCCCGGGTTCAGACTCAGGGGCGCGCCTCAGGCCGGTCGCGCATTCGCGCCTGACGACTGCGCGAGGCCCGGGTGCTCGGGCTGTGCCATGGGACGACCGATGTAGAAGCCCTGTGCGTAATCGATGCCGTACTTCGCGAGCAGCTTCAGGGTCGCGGCGTTCTGCACGTACTCGGCGACGGTCGTCATGCCGGCCGCTCTCGCGACCTCGCCGATCATGCGGACCACGGTCTGGTCGATTGTGTTGCGAGCCAGTTTCCTGACGAAAGAGCCGTCGATTTTCAGGTAGTCGACCGGAAGTCGCTTCAGGTGGCTGAATGAGCTGTAGCCCGTTCCGAAGTCGTCAATCGCGAGCCGGCAGCCGAGATCGCGCAGCATCGCGATCTGCCGATCGGTCTTGGTCGCGAACCGCACCGCAAGCTGCTCGGTGATCTCGAGCACGATGCGGTCTCCTGCCACGGAGTGCTCGCGCAACAGCGCACGCACGCGAGCTGCGAGTCCGTCCTGCTCAAAGGTGAAGCTCGAAATATTGATCGACAGGCGCAACGCTGGTTCCGTCGCGCCGAACTCTGCGAGCGCGCGCACGGCCCGTTCGAGAACCCACAAGTCGATGTCGGCCATCAGCCCGAATCGGACCGCTGCTGGCAGGAAGGCTTGCGGTCCGACGAGACCACTCTCGGTCTCGAGCCTGAGCAAGGCCTCGTAGTTCGATACTTCCCCGCTCGGTATGTGCAGCAACGGCTGGTAATGAAGAACGAAAGAATCTGCGCCGAGCGCATCGCGGATACTACGCATCCAGCGAACGTCGCTCTCCATCTGTTCGCTCTGCTTGCTTGCGACACTGTAGAGTTCGGCCCGGTTGCGCCCCTGAAATTTTGCCGTCTGACAGGCGATGTCGGCGCGCGCGATCAACTCCTTGGTGCTGGCGCGGTTGCAGCCGATCGCCGCAATGCCGATGCTGCATTGCAGGTGAAAAACATGATCCTGTTCCGTGTGCGAAACGCTGCGCATCACGTCCAACACCTGTGCAGCGACGATTTTTGCTTCCCAGCGCGTGAGGTCCTTCAACAGCACGACGAACTCGTCGCCACCGAAGCGGGCGACGACATCGTCGCTGCGCACGGCCAGGCGAATCTGCCGCGCAGCCGACCTCAGCAACTGATCGCCGGCGGAATGACCGCAGGTGTCGTTTACATACTTGAACTGGTCGAGATCGATGAAGAACAACGCGCTATTGCGCTGCCTGGCAGCGCAGCACTCGATCTCTGCTTCGAGTTCCGCGATGAAGCGATGGCGGTTGAACAGGCCAGTCAGCGGATCGTGATCGGCCAGGTGGCGCAGGTGACTTTCGCGCTTGCGCAGCGAATCCACCGTGTCACCGAGCACCGTCACGATCGCCTGGAGTTCCCGGTGGCCGGAGCGCGGCAGGACGACGTCCATGTTTCCCACGGCAAGCTGCTTCAGGGGGGCCTGCAGCTCCGACAGCGGTGCAAGGGCACGCTTCAGGAATGATCGGCCGCCCCACCATGATGCCGCAAGCAACAACGACAGTACGACGCCCGCAAGCGCCAGGCGCGACAGAAATGCAAGCTGGTAGGCAGAATAGTCGAGCTCCATGCTGACAAAGCCGAGCAGTTCGACCGACGTTTCTGCGCCGGCGCCATCGAACGCGAACAGTCCGTCCCCGGTCAGCGATTCAGTCCATATCGGCCCGGTCAGGCGGAAGCGCCGCCCGGCCTCGACGTCCTCGGTCAACAGGTACGGAGGGCTTGCTCCCACCTTGGCGGCGAGGTCGGCGATGACCGAACCGTCGAGCGGCGTGTAGTCGCCGGCCGGCAGAATTCCGGACTTGTCGAGCGACATCAGCGCCATGCCGTCCGGCCGATACCACGAGACCCGCTCGATCTCCGGAAACTTTGCGACGAACCGCTCGATCCCAAGGATGGCATCGTCCCGATTGCTAAGGTAGAACGGCGCTCCGAGCTCGTCGAGTTCGGCCGCCCATTGCACGGCCCAGTGCGACAGGTTGTTGCGAATCACCGAGCCCGACGTCCAGACAAGGCCGCCGAACGCCATGATGCCGACCAGCGCCGTCATCGCGAGCTGCGCCGTCAGCACCTCGGTGACGAGGCTGCGGCCGCCGCGCGCGGGCGCGGGCGCGGGCGCCAATGTCTCAGTCAGGCTCACGCACCACCCACGATGAGTCGGGCAGGGCTTGCTTGCCGAGCCGTCTCGCGACGCCCGCGTTGACCTGGAGGGAAACTTCCGACAACGGCGTCATGGCCGGCAAGCCTTCGGTTCGACCAGTGACGACGCGTGCCACGACGTCGCGCACGCCTTGCGCGATGTTGGTTGGTGTGCCACTTGCACTCATCAATGCACCCCAGTCGAGCAGGTTCTCGTTGAAGACCAGTACGCTGACGTTGTGCGACAGGGCATATCGCAGCATCTGTTCGAGTACGGCCGGGCTCAAGATCGTATTGTCCGGCAACAGCCAGAAGCCGTCGATTTGCGGCGCGAGTCGCTTGAACAGGTAGAGCGTCTCGCGATCAGAAGCCGAGACTTCGGTACGTATCTCGATGCCGGCGCGGGTCGCGGCCTCGCGGGCATCGTCGAGCCACTGCGTGTGTGCGTTGCCGACGATCAGCCCGACGCGGCGCAGGGATGGATCGACGGATTGCCAGGCCTGCAGCTGCAAGGCCAGGGGCGGAATGGAATGGACGCCCCAGATCGACTCGTTGCCGCGGAGCAGGTCCCGATAGTTGAAGACCTGGCAGAAGACGATCGGCCGCTCGCCGAGTCGAGCACGTGCGAACTCGACCGCACTTAGACCAACCGCGACTGTCACGAGCTCCGCGCGGTCTTGCAGTGCCTCGACGGCAGTCGCGCTGTCGGCCGCGCGGATATCGACCAGGCTGACCCGGTAGGCGTCGTCCGGCAGCAACGCGGCAATCTGCGCTGCGACATCCGTGTGGCCCGGAACGTCGTTCGCGAACAGGACGACGACCTCGTGTGGAGACGGCTCGGGGACGCGGTCCGGAATCTGCGGCGCGGCTACGGGCGGGGCAGGTGATGCCTCGTCCTCGAGCGGGATGGTTTCGGTCTCCATCGTGGGTGGCATGTCTTCGACCGGCGCCGGCCGCGGGCCCGCGCATCCCGCGACCGTGAGCAAGGCGGTGATGGCCAAGGCTCGCCTGGCCAATGTGCCGATATGGAGGGAGCTCGGCTTCATGACATGAGCAGATTAGTGATGAGTCTCGCACTGAGGCGTGTCCAAGATCACAGTTCCACGCCACCCCCGGTACTTGAGCGACGATGAGCCCGTAGTCAGCGCCCACGGCCAGCGCCGGCGGGATGCTGATGACCTGGATGTCCGGCAGCAGGGGCAGAAAGGCCCGGAGCAGGTTGCTCCGGGCGCTTGGCATCAGCGTGTCAGGGGTTGTGGCTCAGCTCGGGCACCCGCTTGTACAGGTACGACCAGCTGTCGTCCAGGGACGTCCGGAAATCGGCGCGGAAGCGCTCTGCTTCTGGCTCGCCGCGCGCCTTGCCGACGACTTCCCAGACTCCCGTGCGGGTGTCGTCCAGCGCGGCAAAGTTCTCGAACGGCGTCACGACGAAGTAATCGGCACTGTCCGGGCCCCCACCCTGCACGTCGTACCAGAAACCACGCGGCTGGCCCTCGGCTTCCGTCATCGCGCCGACCACCTGCTCGATCGTGCGCCTCATCAGGCGGCTGTCATCGGCCCTGAAGTTCGTGACCCAGACGAGGTCGCTGACCGGAGTGTTGCGGCTGATTTCCGGCATTAACTTGGCGTACGAATTCGCGCCCCTTTTCGTGTGAACGTGGGGCCCGATCTTCTCCGCAACGATACTCTGGCACTTCTGGCTGGGCTCGTGGGGCGTGTCCAGGGCGGCCCAGTTATTCAATCGGAAGGCGACGACATAGACATTGCCCTGGCCCTGCTGGCGTTGCCAGGTATTCCAGGCGCGATCGCCCTTCTGCGCCAGGTAGCATTCTTTCCATGCGGCGATCCCCGCCTTGAGCTGGTCGTTGTGGCCAGCCTTGACGTGCATTTCGAAGATCGACAGCAGATGACTGGTCGGTTCCTGCGCCGTCGTCGTCGCGGGCAATGACAAGACCGCGGCGCTGAGCAAGGCCAGCGCCATGCATTTCGTGAATCTCATGAGGACTCTCTCCTTGGACGTGGTTGTTATTAAAGGCCCATTGGCCCCGGCAGGCGGGCACAACGTGACTTTCAGCGTAGACCTCCCCCGCGGCAAGTCAATGAAACCTCCCGGCGCTCAGGTATAGTCCGCGCTCCCCACGCTGCGTTCCAAGGCGTCGATGTCCCTCAATCCCGCCCAGCTCGAGGCCGTCCGTTACACGGCCGGCCCGCTCCTCGTGCTCGCCGGCGCCGGCAGCGGCAAGACGCGTGTCATCACGCAGAAGATCGCCGCGCTCGTGGCAGG
>DATKAZ010000054.1:0-2782 GCA_035514535.1 Gammaproteobacteria bacterium | reverse complement strand
CGCTCGATGCGAAAGTTGAGGCTCACCTGTTCGGCGTGCGGGCGGACGCGAATGATGTGAATCTCGGGATCCACGTCGGCGATCGCGCGCCGGATCGCCGGTTCGAGCGCGGCCGGGTCAACCGACGAGTGAACGATCAGCGTGCGCAGCAGCATGGATCGTGCCTGAACCGCGGCGGCGCTCGGCTCGGCGTACTCGACGGCCTGAAAGGCTGGAAGGAAAATCATCGGCCGGACCGGATCTCGCGGCGCCGTGTAGCGAACGTCCTCGACGACCCCGACGATTTCGTAGTCTCCCGCGTGCGACGGGCCGCCGAGGCCGAGGCGCTGACCAATGGGCTCGGCGTCCGCGAAGTACCGGCGACGAAACGCGTCGTTGATCACGGCCACCCGCGCGCCCGTGACTTCAGCGTCCTCTATACCCCGCCCGCGTAGCAGCCGCGTGCCCACGGTCTGGAAGTACCGAGGGCCGATGCGATTCCAGGACGAGCCGTCGGGCGAAGCCGGGTCCACTGCCCGTCCGGCGATGCTGATGCGGCCGGACCAGTTTTGGCCCTCCATTGGGCCGTAGAGCGCATACGACGCGTCCTGCACACCTGGAACCCGCAGCAGGCGATCACGCATGTCGGCATAGAGCCGAGCCACCCGTTCGCGCTGGCCGGCCAGGGGCGGCGGATTAATCTGCACGATAGTGCGGCCCTCGGGCTCGAACCCCAGTTGCTCCGCCTCGAGCCTCCCAAGACTGCTCGCCAGCAGGCCCGCCCCGCTGAGCAGCACGAACGACAACGCCACTTGCGCGACCACCAGCGATCGCCGTGGGATGAACGACCGCAGATGGCCGCTGCGCCCGACACCTGACAGCGCCTCGAGCGGCGGCGTCCGTGACATCAACCACGCGGGACCGGCCGAGAAGAGCGCCCCAGTGACGACCGCAAGCGCGACGGCGAACAGCCACACGGCGGGCGTGGTGACCGTATCGACGGGCACATACTGTGCGTCAGGAAAGGCCAGCGCCACGAGCGCCCGAGTACCGGCGGCGGCCACCCACACGGCCATGAAGCCGCCGAGGAGTCCCACGAGGACGCCCTCTGTAACCGACTGGCGCAGCAGCCGGCCGGTCGACGCGCCGAGTGCCGCACGAATCGCGGCCTGCCCGCGGTCGGCGCGCGCCAGCAGGAGGTTTGCGAGATTGGCCGTCGCGATGAGCAGCACGAGGGCCGACGTGATGAACAGGATCGTGAGCACCCGGCCGAACTGGGCCTGCAACAGCGGCACGCCCCCGCCGGCGGGCACGACTCGCAGGTGCTGCTGCGGAAGCTGAGCGCGCTCCTCCTTGGACAAGAACGGCTGCGACTCGAGCCATTGTCGCAGCACGTTCGTTGCGCGCATGTCGGCCTGCTCCGGATCCACGCCTGGCCGCAGGCGCCCGATGGCGTACAACCAATCCTGATTGACTCGATCGATGAGGGACGCCTCGCCACGCAGCGTTGGCTCCTGTCCCAGGGGGATCCACAGGGTGGCAGGATTCGGCCGGATGGTATCCCCGAAGAACCCGTGGGCGGCAACGCCAACGACGGTCATGGGCCGGCCGTAGACCAGCAGACCGCTGCCGACGAGCGACGGATCCTGACCGAACCGCTGTGTCCAGGCCTGATGACTGATGACCACAACGGGTTCGGCGCCAGGGCGGTCGTCCTCCGGCCGGAGCAGCCGGCCGGCCGCTGGACGGATGCCGAACATCTGGAAATAGTTCGCCGATACGTACTGCCCGTGAAGTGACGCCGCGACATCGCCGTCGCGGCGCACGGCCATCGGCTGTGGGGTCTGGGCCTGGAAAGCGGCGAGTTCGACGAAGTCGTCACTCGTCGCGTCGCGGAGGTGCTCGAACAGACGGGACGCGAAGAGCGAGTAACTCCCCTGCAGCCCGCTGTTCACGCAGCAGTTGTTCGTATCGCCGAGGCGGTAGAGCTCGTCCGGCCTGTCGACCGGCAACGCGCGGATCAGCAAGCCGTGGACAAGGGAGAAGATGGCGATATTGGCGCCCAGCCCGAGCGCGAGCGTCAGAACAGCCGCGCCCGCGAAGCCGGGCTGCTTCCACAGGATGCGCGCCGCATAGCGCAGATCCTGCCAGAGATCGCCGAGGAGAAAGCTGTTGGGCGCTCCCGGTGTGATGGGCGGCGGAACGTGCGCCTGACGAAGCGATCCCATGTGAAGAGCGAGCGCGTCAGGCTCGAGCAAGTCCTCGAGCGCGAGACCCTGCGCGTCGGCGTCGCTCCTGCCACCGCCCAGGAGCTCCTCATAGCGTTGATCGAGATGTTGCGATAGCTCCTCGATGATCTCCTGCTCGCGCGAGGGGCTCAGTCGCAGTCGCGCGAGACGCGGGCGCAGGTGCTGGGTCCACTCAGGCATGGTCGCCTCCAGTAAGGAGATGCATCGCGTGCACGAAGGTCTTCCAGGTATCACGTTGGCGTGTGAGGACGCGCCGGCCCTCAGCCGTCAGACTGTAGAAGCGGCGGCGCCGCTGGCCGGGCTTCTCCACCCACTTTCCCTGCAGCCACCCGCGTTCTTCCAGCCGATACAGGAGCGGATAGAGCGACGCGACATGGAACTTCAACTGCCCGGCCGATCGCGTCTCGATAAGTTTGCTGATCTCGTATCCGTGACGCGCGCGTGGTTCGACGATGGAGAGGATGATCAGCTCTGCCGACCCCTTCTTCAGCTCGCGGTCCAGCATGCGCGCGGTAATAGAAGTCATAGCCACATATGTTAATGACATTCGTGAT
>DATKAZ010000053.1:0-2372 GCA_035514535.1 Gammaproteobacteria bacterium | reverse complement strand
GCCCTGCTCTTCCTTCGGGACCCGGCGCCGGTTGTTCTCAATATTCATAGCTCTACCGCCCTCTCAGGGGTGGGAATAGTGCAAGCCGCGGGCCCGGTAGTAAAGTCTGCGCATGCGACCTCATCTGTTCGTGGCCGTTGCGATGGCCCTGCCTTTGTTCGTCCACGTCCAGCAGCCTGACTTCTCAGGCACCTGGATCGCGACCACCGCCGCGCCTCAGGGCTTCCCTGCGGCGCCCAGCCCGGTCTTCGGCGCCCGCTTCGCGATTGCGCTGGACGGCGGCAGCCTCACGCTGACGCGCATGAGCCGCGACGGATCGTTCCCCGTCACCATGCCGGTGGGCGGCGAACCCGTTCGGGTGCGCACGCCGGGCCGAACCTGCGAAGGCGATTCCGCGCGCATCGAACGAGTCGCGATGGAAGGAGACGCACTCGCCTACACGCTCGTCGGCACGGTCGCGGCGGGCGCGGCCGAGCCGCGCATCATCAACGTCAAGTACCTGATGCGGGCCGAGAGTCCCGACACGATCTCCGTGCAGGGGACGATGGTCCGGCAGGGCGAGGCGCAGGCCGTCGGCACGGTCTATAAGCGATCGACCGAGTCGATGCCGGCCCCGGCGCCGGCGTCCCCGCTTCCGGTGAAAGGCGTGCCCGCGACGATCGCGCAGGCCGAGTGGATCGGCGCGACCTGGATCGGCACGGGCGCGAACAATCTCACCGTGGAGGAGCGGTGGACGCCCCCCGCATCGGGTGCGATGATCGGCGTCGGCCGCACGCTCCGCGGCCCGCAGATGGCCGGCATGGAGTTCCTCTGCATCGTCGAGCGCGAGGGGACGCTCGTGTATGCGGCGATGCCGTGGGCGCGCTCACCCGCCACGCCGTTCGTGCTGACCAGCATCACCGCCGACAGCGCAACATTTGAAAACCCCTCGCACGACTATCCGAGATTGGTGCGGTACGCGCGCCTGGCGGACGGATCGCTGCAGACGACCATCAGCGCGGGCGGCGACGTGCGGGCGCAGACGGTCACCTTGCGGAAACAGTAGCTCAGCGCGGCGAATGCAGCGCCACGCGATTGCCTTCCGAGTCTTCGAAGTGGGCAATGTTGCCGTGCTCTCCGATGTTCGTCTTTGGAAGCAGGGTCCGGCCGCCGGCCTCGGTGACCCTGGCCAGCGTCCCGTCGATGTCGTCCACCGCCAGATAGACCAGTGAGCCTTCCCTCGACGGCACGTAGCCCTCGTCGTGAATGAGCGTGCCTCCCGAGCCAGGCGCGTTTGGCGCCATCGGGAACCAGGCCATCTTCGAGGGGCCCATGGTCACCTCGTGCAGCTCGATGCCGAAAGCCTTTGTATAGAACCGGACGGCTCGCGCCATGTCCGTGACGGGAATCTCGAACCAGGTTGCGGCGTTGATGTCGGCCATGCCGGCCAGTGTAGGCCGTGCGCGCGACGCGGCGCTTGAACAAATGCGACCGGCCCGCACGCGCCGGCGCGCGTCAGACGGACGCGGCGATGAAGAAGCCCGTGAGCTCCGCCTTGCGCAGCAGATGCTGCGACGGCGGGCATCCCGCAAGCTCGCGGAAGTCGCGCGCGAAGTGCGCCTGATCGGCAAAGCCGCACTCGGCTGCGGCGTGCGCGCCGCCGGACGCGGCATCCGGCTGGTCGAGCAGCCGGAGGGCGTGCTGAAAGCGCATGACCCGCGCGAACCGCTTGGGCGTCAGGCCGACCTGGTCCAGGAAGCGCCGCTCGAGATGCCGCCGCGTCAGGCCCGAGGACGTCGCGACGCGGTCGATAGGCAGACGTCCGCGCGTTCCGGCAAGCAGCGCGACGGCGTGCGACACGCGCCGGTCGATGCGGTCGCGATCCAGCCACGCCGCCAGCACACGCTGCGCGTCCCGGGCGGCCGCGTCGAGCGCGCCGCTTCCCGGCTCGATGGCCGCGAGCGCGCGGCGCAGCCCGGGATGCAGGGTATCGAGCCCGATCGGCGCGCCGGCGAGCTCGTGCTGCGGCACGCGCAGCAGCGCAGCCGCGCCATGCGGATGAAAGCGGATGCCGACGATGGCGATGGGGCCGTCAGGCCGCAGGAGCAGCCGCGAGCGAAGCTGCCCCACGAAGAGGATTGACGACTGCCTGGCTTCGTGTCCGGCGGCCGACACCAGTTTGAACGGCGTGCCGAAGTGCAGCACGAGCTCGGGACGGCCGTCCGGCATGACGGGCTGTGGTCCGTCCCCCGGCGCGGCATGGCCCTCGAGCGTCCAGATCCGTTCGATGAAGTCCGCCAGCTCCGGCAGCGGCGGTCGCTCTCGGTAGTGCACTGGCGAATTGTGGCATGAACGCCGGCCTGACCGCCGAAGCGCTGCGCGCGAAGGCGGAA
>DATKAZ010000052.1:0-13415 GCA_035514535.1 Gammaproteobacteria bacterium | reverse complement strand
ATTTCAGTATGCGCAGGTAACCGCCGGGACGGTCCGCAAAGCGCGAATCTCCTTCACGGGGTCAGGTTTCTTCATCGATGAACAGCACGCCGCGGACGAGCGCCTGGCTGTCCGCCCGGCCGCCGAGCGAGCCGGCGAGGACGCCGAGCGCGGCCAGGAACAGGCTCAGCTTCACGTGGTCGAGCGTGCGGACGGCCGGGTCCACGGTCGGCCATGTCTCCATGAGCTTGGGCGGAAATATGGTGACGATGCCGCCATAGACGAGAAGAGCGAATCCCGAGAACAGGAGGAGCATCGTCAGGAGCAGACACAGAATGGTCGCCGCGCTCGTGACGACGGTCGACTCGGCGAGCAGACGCCCGCGCCCGAGTACGCCGCCGAACGCGAACGCACGGTAGAGTACGACTGTCGCCGAGCCCATGGCCACGACCGAGAACAGGACGAGCTGGTAGAGGTCCACGGTGCTCGCCACGTCCCACATCTCCGGGCTGAAGAAGAGGACGATGATGACCGAAAGGGCGGCCGTGATCATCGTGGGCAGTCGGGTGACGAGGCGGAACGGATTGGCCCGCGCCACGGCGGCCGCGAGGCTCCGCCAGTCGCGCACGAGCGTCCGTAGCACGAAGCCGACGTGAGGGCCCCGGCTCGTCCGCTCATGGGCCTCGCGGGGCAGCGCCTGCTTCATCTGGACGCGCTGACTGTCCGTGAGCCGCTCCATCCCGGCGAGGTCGTCCACGCCCGCGAAGTCGTGCATCACGTTCGCAGGGTCCTCCTCGTGGGGGAGGTTGAGGAGGTGCCCGAGCGTGTGGAGCAGGAGGGCCGTGAGGCGGCGGACGGCGAGGTCGTCGTCGTGGTCGTCGCCCCAGAAGGCCGGGTCGAGGCGCTTGGTGGAGACGACGGCGACGTTGGTGAGCTGGCTCGGAAGGGCGAGCGTGTACGAGAGCGTTGAGGCTGAGAGGTCCACCTCGGTCACGATGAGGAGGAAGTGGATGCCGCGTTCCAGCTTCTCCGTCAGCCCGATCTGGAGGAAATCGAGCGGGGCGTAAGCGCCCGCGGCTGGCGTGAGGTGCGGGCCCTCGAACGAGAGCAACTCCACGCGCACGCCGAGCGCGGTCGTGACCGCCCGGTCCAGCGCGACGGTGGCGGCGTCGACCTGCCCCAGGAACCGGTCCGAGTCGCGCCCCTCGACCTCCATCCGCATCACGCCGACGACGAACTCTTGCGCGGCGCCCGGGGAACCGCCGGGTGCGCTCGAACCCGATGCGGCACGGCTGGCCGTCGCAGGAGCATTCACGCCGTCCGGATAAGCCATTTAAGTCCCGTTTGCGAACGATCCCCGGCCCGGCAGGATCCCTCTATGCGGCTGGAGTTTCAAGCTGCACGCACCGCAGCAAGCGAATGGGGACACTCCTAAAAGCGCGCTTTTAGGAGTGTCCCCATCCTCCCAATGCAATGGAGTCGGCTGGAATTTTACCGGTGCGGCTACTAGATTTCAGGTAACTCCCGCGGGAAGGCCCACGCGCGTTCCCGCTCACCCAGACAGGAGGTGCCCCATGGGCCAGAAGCCCACCAACCAGGGCGAAGGCGATCGCGAATCCGCCAAGCGCTACAACCGCAATACCCAGGAATTTGTCGAATCCGGCAAGGTCGATGAGGCCGCCAAGCGCGCGGGCGATGCCGACCCCAAGGAGCTCGAGAAGGCCGAAAAGGCGGGCAAGAAGCGCGCCAAGGAGCTGGACCCGGCGGTCGAGCGGGACTATTCCAAGCCGACCGACTGACGCCGGCGGGCAGCGGAGTCGAGAATCTCGCGGATGCGCCGGGCGAGCCGCCCCTTGCCCCGAAAGTTGCCCCCGACGTGCTGCTGGCCGTTAAGCTGGCTCCGCAAGGCTTCTTACTGCGCGGCTGCTGGTTGCTTCCTGAGACCGTGATTCCGTGGTGTGCCGAACCTCAGGAACATTGCCGGCACCACCAGCATGTTCAGCGCCGTCGAGCTCAGCAGCCCCCAGAGAATGACCACCGCCATCGGTGACTGGATCTCGCTGCCCGGCTCTCCGGTCGCCAGCGCGAGCGGAACTAGCGCAAGCGCGGTGGCCAGTGCAGTCATAAGAATCGGGACCAGCCTCTCTTCCGAGCCCTTGAGCACCGCGGCTTCAAGCGCGAAGCCGTGTTCGTTGATCAAGCGTTGCACATGGTCCACGAGGATCACGCCATTGCGGGTCGCGATGCCGAATACCGTGATGAAGCCGATCACCGCGGCAATGGTGATGACGCCTCCGGTGAGCCATACGCCGACCACGCCGCCAATGAGCGCCAGCGGCAGGTTCAGCATCACGAGCCACGCGCTCCGGGCCGAGCCGAACGCAGCCACCAGCAGCAGGAAGATGCCGACGACAACCACTACCCCGAGAAGTGCCAGTCGCGTGGCGGCGGCTTCGGCGCTCTCGAACTGTCCGCCGAACTCGACGTGGTATCCGGCAGGCAGCTCCAGTTGCTCGGCAATCGCCGCGCGCATATCTTCCACCACGCTGACGAGATCGCGCCCGGCGACGTTCGACATCACCACGAGCAAGCGTTGGACGTTTTCCCGGGTGATGGAATTGGCCCCCCGCTCACGGCGGATGTCGGCCAGGGCGGCGAAAGGAACAAGGGCGCCGGACGGCAGCGCCAGCACGGTATTGCGCATCGCCTCGACGTCATCCTTCGCGGACTCGGGTAGCCGCACCACCAGGTCAAAACTTGCCTCGCCCTCCAGGATGCGGCCGACCGTCATGCCGTTGAATGCCGTCTCCAGGGCATCGGAAGCGTCGGCCATCGTCAGGTCATAGTTGGCCAGTGCCGCCCGGTCGAAACGCACGACCACGAACGGGATCTCTGCCTGCTGGTCGACGGCCACGTCCACGGCGCCGGGGACCTCGCGGATCAACTCTTCTACCCGCTGGCCGATCCGCCTGAGCTCGAACAGGTCGTCGCCAAAAATCTTGACGGCGATGTTGGCACGTGTTCCCGACAGCATGTGGTCGATGCGATGGGAGATCGGCTGGCCGATGACCACATTGGTACCCGGCAGGCCGCGAAACTCTTCCCGCAGCGCGGCGAGGAGCGCAGCCTTGTCGCGATCCTTCATCGCCAGCGTGACGTCGATCTCGGAGGCAAATACCTGCTGGGCATGCGGGTCGAGCTCGGCGCGTCCGGTGCGCCTGGCCGTGGCAACCACTTCGGGTTGATTGAGCAGCATTTGCTCCACGCGCCCCCCGATCTCGCCGGACATCTCAAGCGAGGTGCCGGGCAGGGTAACGACGCTCACCGTCAGGCTGCCTTCATTAAACTCGGGCAGGAAGCCGCGCCCTGCGAGCAGCAGAAAGGCGCATGCGGTCAGCAGGAGCGCGAGTGCCAGCCCCGCGACGACGCGCCAGCGTGTCAGTGTCCAGCGCAGCAGGGGCCGATACATATCTTTCAGCGCCGTGATCAATCGGGTGTCGTGGCCCATGGTGATCACGCGTCCGCCCGGCAGGCCGAGGAGGCAGAGCACCGGCGTAATCGTGAGCGCCACCAGCAAGGACGCCGCCAGCGATACGACGTAGGCAAGGCCCAGCGGTTCGAGCAGCCGGCCCTCGACCCCATCCAGGAAGAACAGTGGCAGGAACACCAGGATGATGATCAGCGTCGCAAACACGATCGACGCCTGGATCTCCCGGGTGGCATCCAGCACGACGCGAAGCGTCTCGACACGTCGTTCGGGTTCGGCAGCTGCGTTCTCCCGCAGTCGCCGAACGACGTTTTCGACCACGATGATGGCGTCATCCACCAGCGCGCCCAGCGCGATGGCCATTCCGCCGAGCGTCATGGTGTTCAGGCTTCCTCCGAGTCGCGTGATGGCCAGCACGGCGACCAGCAACGACAGCGGGATGGCGAGGAGGGCAATCAGCGTGGCGCGGGCGCTGTAGAGGAACACAAACATGATGGCGACGACCAGGATCGCGCCGTCGCGTAACGCGGCGCTGAGGTTCTCAATCGAGATCGTGATGAAATCCGCCTGGCGAAAAGCGTCGGTCTCGATTCGCATGCCGTCGGGCAGGGCACGTTCAAGGTCCGCGATGACAGTGTCCAGCCGCGCGGTGAGTTCCAGCGTATTGATTCCGGGCTGCTTCTGGATGCCCAGCACGACGGCGCTGGCGCCTTTGTAGGCGCCGATGCCGCGGCGCGGTGCGGCACCCACTCGGACTTCGGCCAGGTCTCGCACCAGGACCGGCATCGAATCCCTTTCCGTCACGAGCGCCTGCTCGATGTCGGTGATGGTGCGAGCGCGCCCCAGCCCCTGGATCAGGAACTCCTGGGCGTTCTCCGTGACGAAGCCGGCGGAGGCATTTCGGCTCGCGGCCGCGACCGCGTCACGCAGCTGCCCGAGCGTGACACCGTAGGCAGCCAGCCGTTCGGGCCTGGCGACCACCTGGTATTGCTTGGTCGCACCGCCGATGGGGATGACCTCCGCCACGCCGGCCACGGCCAGCAGCCGTCGCCTCAGCTGCCAGTCGGCCACGGTCTTCAGCGCCAGTTCATCATGCTGGTCGGAAACCAGCGCAATGAAAAGGATTTCACCCATGATCGACGCGACCGGCGCCAGGATCGGCGGCGGCAGATCCGTGGGCAGCAAGGCCCGGGCGTTCTGCAGGCGCTCCGAGACGAGCTGCCGTGCGAGAAAGATATCGGTACCCCACTCGAACTCGACGGTCACCACGCTGATCCCGATCCCGGTGCTGGAGCGCACGCGACGCACGGCATTGGCACCGTTCATGGCGGTTTCGATGGGGAAGGTGATCAGCCGCTCCACTTCTTCCGGCGGCATGCCATGCGCTTCCGCGACAATGGTGACTGACGGCGCAGTGAGGTCGGGAAAAACGTCCACCGGCGCCCGGGTCGCCGTCCAGCCGCCCCACGCGAGCGCCAGGGCCGCCGCCGCCAGCACGAGCAGGCGATTGTGCAGCGACCAGTGGATGATGCGATCGATCACGTCTGGGGTCTGTCAGTGCGTGTGGCCGTGGCCGATCTCGTCGCCCCCGACCGCGGCCAGCCTGACGAGGTACGCACCTTTCGACACGACGCGTTCGCTGGCCTCGACGCCGCTCAGCACCTCGACCAGCTCGCCATCGCGGATGCCGAGCTCCACCGGCCGTCGGGCAAACGACTCCCCGCCGGTCTGCACGTACACCACGTCTCTCCCACCGTCCTCGATGACCGCGCTGCGAGGCAGGGCAAGGCGCAGCGTCGGCTCCGAGACGAAGACGCCGGCCGGCAGCCGGATGCCCAGGGCCTCGGGACCCTGCACAGTCGGATACTCCATCGTGACCGAGGCAGTACGCGTAGACGGATCGATGGCGGTGCTCACCTGGACGACCTGTGCACCAGTCGCTGCGTCGAGGACGATGTTCCGGTGCTCTCCAGCGTCCAGCCACGCCCCGCTGGCGGTTGGCAGCTCGTTTGCAAAGTGCTCCGGCACGCGGATCTCCACCCAGCGGCGCTCGGGTGCAGCGATCCGGAACAGGCGTTCGCCGGCGCGGGTGAAAGCGCCGGGCCTCGCGTTGGTCTCGACGATCGTGCCGGCCACCGGCGCCCGCAGTGCCAGTCCTGCCTGCCCGTCCCCCTGCTGGGTTTGCTTGATCCGGGCCCGCGCCGCGGTCGCCTCGGCGCGCGCGATTCCCAGTTCGCCGCGAGCCTCGGCGAGCCGGCGTTCCGGTACCGCGCCCTGGGCATAGAGTTGTTCGAGGCGCGACACGTCGCGCTCGGCCAGTGTCAGCCTCGATTCAGCCTGCTCCAGCGCTACCCGCAAGGTGCCAGAGTCCGTACCTTCGCCAAGCCGCGGTACGAGATAGCCGAGCACGTCGCCTTGTGCGACCGAGCTGCCGCCGCGCGCAAGCCGGGTCGCCGCGACATAGCCGTCCGTCGGCGCGTGGACTTGCGCACCCGCATCAGCCGGCGCAAGTACCGTCGCAAACCCGGGGACGGATCGGCGCAGTGGATGCGGTGCAACCCGCCAGGTTGCAAAAGGATCCGCCCACTGCTGTTCCTTCAGGTAAACGATCTCGCCTTCCTGCTCTCCGTCCGGGATGACGACGTCGCCCGCGGCAGCGGACACGGTCACTGGCCCAAGGTCATGGCGCGCCTGGAGGCCATTGGCTTCGATTTCGACCACGAGGCGGAACGTGCCGGGATCACGCGGGCTGACGACGGGGAGGAACAGCCCGTCGCGAGCCGGTTCCCTGACCCGAAACCGCGCTACCGGCCCGGCCGGGCCCTCCAGGACCACATCCAGTGTTCCCGCGGTGAGCGGCTTGAAGTCGGCGAGGCGCGTCACGTGGGCGAGAAAACGCGAACTTCGGCCGACAACGAGCGCGGGAAATTCAACGAACAGTTCCGTCTGGTCGGTGTAGTGCGTGTAGGCGAGGGCGGCGTTGTCCTCCTCGTGCGCAGGAGCCTGGTCGGGAGGATGGTCATGCCCGATGTGTGGCAAGCGCTCACACGCCGACAGGGCGAGCGAAAGAACAACGGCCAGCAACCTGAGGCTAGTGCTCATGCGGCTCCTCGTCGTCGTGAGCGTGTTCATCCTCATCATCATGCTCGTGGCCGGCCGCATCGGGACCGAAAAAGGTTTCGGTATGAGGATCATCATGGTCATGATCGCCATGGGGGTGGTCGTGACCATCCCCATCATCATGGGGTGCGGTGGGCGCGTCGGCGGGCGGGTGCTCATGCGCCTCGTCATGGCTGCGGTCACAACCCGAAAGGGCGAAAATGCCGATCATCAGGACGGCCGATTTCACCGGAAATCTCATGGTCTTCCTCCGACATATTGCAGTTCGATAAAGGATTCGCGCGCCAGGCGGGAGCGCTCGATGCGTTCACGCGCTACGGCCAATTCGGTTCGGTGCGCATCGATCAACTCCGCCACACCGATCTCGCCCGCTTCATAGGCTGCCTCGGCGATTGACAGGAAGGATGTTTCCTCGGACTCGTGGTCACTGAGCAGCAGCGCCCCGGCCCGCCGTGCCTGCAGTTCTCCCAGGGCGGACCGGGCTTCTGCGGCGAGGCGCTCCTCCGCCAGCCATCGTTCTGCAGTGCTGCGCCTGGCGCGACTGGCTGCTGCGTCTCGATCACCCGTACCCCGGTCAAAGATCGGGATTTCCACGCCCACCATGAACATGCCCCCGTCCGCGCTGTGACCGGCCTCGTCGACCTCGCGCCAGCCCGCGCCCAGGGTCAGGGCAGGCCAGCGGCGGCGAGACGCGGCTTCCGAGCTGAGCAGCGCGCTGTCACTCTCTGCCTCCAGGGCTCGCAACAATGGATGGTCAGCCAACAGGCCTGGAGCCATGGCAGGGTCCATGGCCGGAGGCAGCAGCATCCCCGAGAGCCTCGCTGGCTCGCCGCCGATCATGGCGAACAGTCGTTCCCGGGCGGATGCGGCAGCAGCTTGTCTTTCGAAGAACTCAGCCTTCACGACCGAGAGCTCTTTCTGCAAGCGCAGCAGCTCATACCGCGAAGCATCGCCGGCATCGACCCGCCGGACGGCGGCGGCCACGAGCAAGTCCAGCCGGTCGCGCCAGTCGCCTGCCAGGCCGAGCAAGGCGTCTGCCGCCAGTGCATCATAGAACCGGCGCCGGATGTCGCGCGCCTGCTCCCGATCGACCATGTCGGCACGGGCCCGCGCCGCCACGACCAGCGTCTGTGCTGCGTCACGCTCCCTCGCCCGGACGCCGGCCAGGTCCAGACGCTGGCGAATCCAGACATCGGTCTCGTTGCTGCGCCTACTCGAGCCGTCCACCCGCTCCCGACCGAGCTCGATCTCCGGGTTCGGCCAGCGCCCTGCGGCGGCGGAGGCGCCGAGCGCCTCGCCGACGGTGGATTCCTGCATCGCCTGGAGTTGGGGGTGGGAAAGTCCGCGCCGCACGGCTTCGGCTTCGGTGAGCGCCGAGGCATTGGCGGTCGCTGCTGGCAGCGCCAGCATCAGGGCGAGCACGGCGTAGCGGATCATCCGATCCAGCCCAGCAGCGTCTCAATCGTGTGGTGCGCCCATACCAGTACGACCCAGCTGCCGAGCATGGCGCCGGCGTAACCGGCCGCGAAGGCGGCCCGCCCGCGCATTTCAGTGGGCGCGTCCAGCAATCGCTCGATCCGCTGCACGGCGTTGCCGCCGGTGGCGCGCAACGCGGATCCCGCGCTGACCGCCGGCATCCGTGCAACCCGGACCAGGGCCTGTGCCACATCTTCGCGGCCGAACCTCGCCGCCACGACGTCGTCTGCGTGCTCCTCGATCGCCTGGCGCCACGCCATGCGCATCCTCTTGGCGACGGGCCTGACATGCGGGACCAACAGGGCGTCGATCAAGCGGCTGAAATAGAGATCACCATGTCGCAGGTGAGCGACCTCGTGGGCGAGGACAATGCGGCGATGTCTCGGGTGCAGGCGGCGTCGTAGCTCGCTCGACAGCAGGATGACCGGGTGGCCCGGATCTGCGGTCAGCGCCACGACATGGGGCGTGTCGAGCGTCCGCACCGGTCCTGAACCACCCGCGAACGCCAGCAATGACCGGAGCTGCAATAGCGCGTGCCGCCGGCGCAAGACATGCGTGCCGATGCTCCACAGCAGCCACAGGAAAGCGAACGTGACCGCCAGCCAATGCCATGCGGAGAGCGCTACGATGGGCGGGTGTGCGAGACAGATATGCGGATGCCCAGGGCCATGCTCGACACAATGGTGCGCGATTACCCCAAGCGGCTTGGCGATCGCAGGCGCAAGCACGGCCGACACGGCCAGTAACGGGATGGCCCAGGGCAGGAGTGCGACGAGCAGCAGGCGCATTTTTCGTGCCTGCGGATCCAGGCCGGGAAGTGCAGCACGGCGCAGCAACGCCGGCGCCACGGCTGTGGCGGCCAGCCACGCCACGGCCATGACGGCGACAAGAAGCCAGGTCATGCTGAGCGCGGCGCTGGTCACGAGCGCTTCCCGGCGAGGCGACGACGGAGCTTGCGTTCGAGGAGGCGCAGCGCTTCTTCATCCGGGATGTCGGTCGATTCGATGAAGCTGGCCAGCGCGGTTGACGGATCCGCGCCGAAGCGGCCAAGGGCGTCGTGAATGACCGCCGTGATGAGCTCATCGCGGCTCACCCGGGGCGAATACTGGAACGAGTGTCCAACCTTGCGGCGTGCGAGCAGGTGCTTGCGGACAAGGCGCTCCAGCGTTGACTGGATGGTGTTCAGGGAGATGGCGCGCTCGATACCGATCGCCGCATGAGTGTCCTTGACCGTTGTGTCGGGGTGCCGCCAGACAAACTCCAGGATGGCGACTTCAAGGTCACCGAGGGTCGGGAATGCAGGCATCCGGAGGCGGCCTCTCGGGTAGAAACAAGGGGGGCTGACGTCCGACGAGTATAGGCAGCAGAAAAACCGATCGTCAATCGGTTTTTGCGGGATTGCCACGCAAATCATCATGCGTCCCGGAAGGAAAGCGCGCGCCAGGTTGTCATGGCGGGTATGGCGATCAGGCCCCGAATAGCCTGCGAGCCAGGACGGACTGCAACTCCCGCCGGCCATCGACGATCAGGTAAATCACGACCTGGGCATCGATGACCCGGTAGATCACACGGTAGGGCTTGAATGACGTCTGCCGGAATTCTTTGATCCCGAGCGCCACCAGTTCCTTGGGATACGTCCCCCGCTCGGGGAAGTGTGCCAGGGTCTCCACGACCTGCATCAGTCGGTCGAGTACGTGATTGGCGGCCACCGTGTCATCGGACCCGGCGATGAAGTCGCAGATGGATTCGAGGTCCTGCTCCGCACCTTGGGTGAGCAGCACCTCGAAGCGGGTGGGCTTGCGCGCCATCAGGAGGTTGCGTGCTTGGCCCGCAGGCGCTCCACCACATCGGCCACTGGCGTGACCCGGCCGGCCTCCCGGTCCTGATTGCCGAGCGCCAGGATCTTGAGCAGGGCCAGCGTCTCCTGCGTTTCCTCGTAGGAGGCGACATCCTGTAGTACCGCCTTGGCCTCGCCGTTTTGCGTAATGACCAGGGGCTCGCGCTGCTCAGAAAGACGTGCCAGCACCTCGGCAGCGTTCGCCTTGAGGTAGCTGATGGGTTTGACCTGGGATGAGTAGCGCATTGTTTGTCCTCCTTTACCAAAGTGGACTAAATATAGTCTTTTTATGGTCCCACGTGCAATGTACCTCGCCATAGCCGAAGTTTCGGCTCATGCAGTGCGCATCACCCGCGACATACCCTGCGCTGTGGCCGTTGCTTGCGCGGTCGGCGCAGCCGTCCCAGACTGTTCGGTAAGACATGACCCGGAGGGTCGCATGAGGGAGGCAGCGCTCGCGTGACACCCGAAGAGCGTCGTGCCCTCGACGCGGTGGACGTCGACCGCCTGACCGCGGACCTGGTCCGGTTGATCGCCATACGCAGCGATGGCGGGTTGGAGGTGCCGATCCAGGACCATATGGCGGCTCTGCTCGAGGACTCAGGTATGGAGGTGGACCGCTGGGAGATCGACCTGCCGGCACTGTCACGACACCCTGCGTACGGTGCGGAGATCGAGCGTGAGTGCGCGGTCGGCGTGGTCGGCCGATCCGGGGATGCCGCAGGGCCGGCGCTGATACTCAACGGACACGTGGATGTGGTGCCCGCCGGCGAAGCGGAGCGATGGACGGTGCCACCTTTCGAGGGGACGGTCCTCGACCGGAGGGTCTACGGACGCGGCGCTGCGGACATGAAAGGCGGCGTGTGTTGCGCAGTCGAGGCGGTGCGGGCGATCCGCGATGCGGGAATCCGCCTGTCGGGCGCCGTGATGCTGCAGTCAGTCGCCGGCGAGGAAGACGGCGGGATGGGGACACTCGCCGCCATCGAGCGCGGTCACACTGCCGACGCGGCCATCATCATGGAACCGACGAAGCTCGTCGTGGCACCGGCGCAAGGCGGAGCGTTGAGTTTCCGGATCACCATACCGGGTCGTGCCGCGCACGGCGCTTTGCGGACCGAGGGGGTCGACCCGGTCGAGTGGATCGGCCCATTGCTGGCCGCGTTGCGTCGGCTGGAAAGGGAGCGCAACGCCCGCCTGCGGCATCGGCTGTATGACGAGGAGATTGCGTTCGCGATCTGCGTCGGAAAGGTCCGGGCCGGCATCTGGGCATCGACGGTCGCCGAGTCGGCGGTCCTGGAGGGACGCTACGGAATCGGTATCGGGGAGGATGTCGCCGCCGCGCAGGCGGAGTTGGAGGACGCGGTGACGGCGTTCTGTGCCGCCGATCCCTGGTTGCGCGCCAATCCGGCGACCGTCGAGTGGTGGGGTGCAAGATACCTGCCTGCGGAGATACCAGCCGATCATCCGCTGGTGGAGATGCTGGTGTCATCCGGTCATGACATCTCCGGTTCCGCGACACCGGTACGCGGGATGCCCTACGGTGCGGACATGCACCTGCTCGTGCACCAGGGTCACATACCGACGGTGATCTTCGGGCCGGGTGATGTCAGGGATGCTCATGCGCCGGACGAGTATGTGGAGATCGCCGAGCTCGAATCCTGTACGCGCATGCTGGTGCTCACGATCATGCGTTTCTGCGGGGCATCTGGTTTGTCCAGATTGACAGATCGATATCAATGATTACAATGCAGTCATTGATAGCGTTCTGAGGAGGCAGCCGTGGCGAGCATTACGATTCGCAATCTTGACGATGAGACGAAAGAACGGCTCCGAGTCCGGGCCGCACATCGTCGGCGATCGATGGAGGAAGAGGCGCGGAATATCCTGCGAGAAGCGCTGGATGCAGAAACGACAATGCCGCGAAACCTGGCCACAGCGTTACACAATCGTTTCTCGGCGCTGGGCGGCGTTGATCTGGAAATTCCGGTGCGCGAACCGATGCGCGAACCACCGCAGCCGAACTCGTGATTGTCCTGGACACCAACGTTCTTTCTGAGTTGATGAGGTCGGCGCCGGACACCGCCGTCACGAATTGGGTGGCGAAACAGTCGGCCGCTAATTTGTTCATAACGACGATTACGCAGGCGGAGATTTTGCACGGCGTGCTGCTTCTTCCCCGGGGCCGTCGCAGAGATGCTATCGAGGCTGCGGCCGACGCGATGTTCGAAGAGGACTTCGCCGGAAGAATTCTTCCATTCAGCAGTCACGCGGCGCATGGCTATGCTGAAATCGCGGTAGCGCGTCGCCACTCTGGTCGGCCGATTTCTCAATTCGACGCACAAATCGCTGCGATTGCGAAATCAACGGGTGCGGGTATAGCCACCAGGAACGTTCCCGATTTCGAGGGGTGCGGCATCAAGGTGATCGACCCCTGGCAGTCATGACAATATGTGATTGTCGAATTCCTGTCGTGCCTCCTAGTTCCCCCGGCCAAGTTCCAGTGGACGGTTCAGTTCTCAGAACCAAATCAGCCGCGCGCGCGGTGCATCAGTCGGGCTGAGACGCAGGTGACCACGACGTGGCCGCGCGGCGCCTCCAGATCCAGGTACCTCAGCCGCGCAGCCGGCTGAAGGTATATCTTGACCCTTCTGCGGCTGGTGGCAGGCGAAGCAGGCCGAGGCCGCGTTGTCGCCCACCACCCGGTTCTGCAGGGGGATTTCCATCGTCAATTCCGGTTGCGGACGGATCGGAGCTGCCACCGCCACACGCGACGAGCGCGGCACAGGAAAGGGCGAGAGCGGGGAGCTGAAAAGAATGGCGCATGTTGGGCGACGTTTATGTATTAACGGTAAATGAGGGCAAAGTGGCTGTCTACTGGTTGTGCTGAGCTTCGTTGCTCTGGGGGCGGGTCATCATGTTCTGCTGGTCCAGCATCGATTGCATCATCACATGCATCATGTCCATGCGCTTCTGCATCATGTCCATGCGCTCTTGCATCATCTTCATGTGCGCGTCGGCGTCCGCAGGCGAGCCCTTCTGACCCATCATGCCGCCGCCCTTCCCACCCATCATGCCGCCACCGTGCATCATTGGCTTCATCATGGCCATGCAGCGCTGCATTTCCTGCCGCTGCTCGTCCATCACCTGTTGGCGTTCTTCCGGCGTGGTGGCGCTCGCCATCCTCTCGTGTAGCGCCTGCATCTTTTCCATGTGCTCGTCCATACGGGCCATTTGACCGCTCATGTCAACGGATGAATCGGACTGCGCAGCCGTAGCGGCCGGCTTGGGTGGCGGTGCCTTCGTGTCCTGTGCCAGCGACGCGCCTGCCCACGTGTAAAACAGCACAGCGGTGCCTACCAAAACTACAAACGAGTTTTTCATGCGATTCTCCTAATAAGCTGAGCAGACAGTGGGCGACTTTCGTCTAGGGAAACCGGCTCATCCGTGGGTGGACATACGCTCCTGGCCCTACAGAGATTCGCGGCAGATATCAGCTCCGGGCCCAAGTCACTTTTC
>DATKAZ010000051.1:0-2392 GCA_035514535.1 Gammaproteobacteria bacterium | reverse complement strand
GTGACAGCAAAGTGCCGATCAACAACAGCACGACGCAAGCGGAGACCAGCATCGCAACGCGGGGCCGACCGGATCGCAGACGGAGGAAAACACGCGACGCCAGGCCGATCACGAGCAGCGTCAAGGCCGTGAGCACGGCATGCACTGGCTTTACACCATGCCAGCTTAATTGGAGCCACGAGTCTGCTGGCGAAAAGCGCGATGCGGGATACCAGGTCGCATTCGCCATCAGTGCGACGGCGACAAGAACGAGGAACCAGAGCGGGATCAGCGCAAGGCGCCGATCCGCGGCGAACTGGGGTGCGGCGGCGACCGTCAGGCAGGCGAATCCCAAGGCGAGCAGCCCGAACGACAGATGTGTCACCGCAAGTGCTGCCGCAAACCAAGCGAGGCGTCCAATCAAGACGGGGCCGAACACCTGGCCGTCCATCAACGAGGCCGTCACGTTGTCGTTTGCGAAGGCCCCCCTCAGGTCCGACCAGGTCCACCAGAGGCAGACCGCGAGAAAGGCTGCGCCGAGCAGGAGGGCGACTATCAGGTCAATGTACGTACTGACATTGCGTGAGAGCTGGCGTATCAAGGTAGTCGACTCTCAGTTTCCGTCGGCGCAAAAAGCAAGGCCCCTGACATCAGGGGCCTTGCGCATACCAACAGCATCAGGCATGCATCAAGCCAGTCTCAGGCACCGCCGAAGCCGGCGCGGCACGAAGACGGCACGTACTTATCGACCAGGGAGGTCAGGTTTGCGCCGGAAGCTGTACCACCCGTCGGGGTGTCGTTCGTGCCGGTCGGATCAGCTGCATTGCCGCAGACCCACACGATGTCCTGGTTGGCGTTCTGCAGCGGCCGGAACGACAGGAAACCACCATTGATCGCCACGTTCGCGTCCTTGCCGTACGTGATGGTGATCGTGCCGTTGGCGACGTTGACCGCGTTCACGTAACGACCGGTCTTGGTCGTGCCGCCTGAGCCAAGGCCCAGATCGGCCATATCTACCGGCCAATCGCCGACCTGCGCCGTGTACTCGGCAATCGACGCCTTGAGATCGCCCGCCAGCGTCATTCCTTCCGTCACCTGGGAACGGATCGTGTAGTCCTGATACGCAGGAATCGCGATCGCGGCCAGGATGCCGATAATGGCCACCACGATCATCAGTTCGATGAGCGTGAAGCCCTTCTGAATAGCCTTCATTTCACATACCTCTGTTGAAGAACCAAGGGCGGCGCTCCTGCGCCGATGCAATCTAGTTACAGCAAGGATCATGCCAAGCTGCGCGGCGCCCGTAAGTGACGGAGTTATCAGTATTTTTCGGTTCTGATCGCGTCTGCCGACGGGCTGTCGCGGCATTGAGACTGACGGATCGCGTCAGAATGTGACGCATTACGTCAGTTCTCGCTACTCGATTCCGAGCTTCTTGATCCGGTACCGGAGTGCCCGGAAGCTGATGCCAAGGGCCCGGGCGGCCGCTGTCTTGTTGAAGCGCGCCGCTTCCAGCGCCCGGACGATCGAGGCGCGCTCGATGTCCTCCAGCCGGTCCGGCAGCGTGCCCGGCCGGTGCGGCGGCACGGTCTCCTCGAACTGGCTGGGTGAGCCCCGCAGCTCGATGTCATCCGGCTCGATCGTGCCGCCATCGCAAAGCGTCAACGCCCGCTCGATGACATTCTCGAGTTCGCGGACATTGCCTGGATAATCGTGCGTCGCGAGAATTCCCATGGCGCCGTCCGAGATCGCGGGTGCCGCTATGCCCATGCGGGCTGCGAACCGCCCGGTGATCGCGTTTGCGAGTTCCGGCACGTCCAGGAGCCGCTCGCGCAGCGCCGGTACGCGCATCTCGATTACGTTAATTCGATAGAAGAGGTCCTCGCGGAAGCGGCCGGCGGCGACCAGCTCGCCGAGGTCGCGGTGGGTCGCCGACAGGATGCGCACGTCCACCGGCTGTTCGAGCTGCTCGCCCACCGGGCGCGCGGTCTTTTCCTGGATCAGGCGCAGGAGCTTGACCTGCATCGGAAACGGCAGGTCCGCGACCTCGTCGAGGAACAACGTCCCGCCTTCCGCCGCCTGCACGAGCCCGGGCTTGTCTGCGACCGCACCGGTGAAGCTGCCTTTGCGATGGCCGAACAGTTCGCTCTCCATCAGCTCCGACGGGATCGCGCCGCAGCTCACGGGCACGAAAGGTGCGTCTTTGCGTGGCCCGCTCTCGTGGATCAGCCGCGCGACCAGTTCCTTGCCGGTGCCGGACTCGCCGGTGATGTGCACGGGCGCCTGGCTTCGCGCCACGCGGCCTATTAGCGTCCGCAGCTTCTGCATCGGCTCGGAATCGCCAAGCAGCCGGCGATGAGCCGTTCCCGGGCGCCGGCCGTCCGGGAGTTTCAGCGCCTGGTTGACGAGCTTG
>DATKAZ010000050.1:0-15489 GCA_035514535.1 Gammaproteobacteria bacterium | reverse complement strand
CTCCACACGGCTGTATCGGTACTCACGGGCTGCCTCCGCGTGCTGCTCCACTCGCGCACCCAGCGTAAACTGGACTCCGGACCCGATAAAGCCGACATTTATACTCACGCATCGCGTGATCCCGAGGACAGCCGTAAATGTACGATCAGCGCATCGCCGAGGAAATCCTCGACTACTGGTTCGGCGACAGCGTCCGGGACCCGTCCAAGGCGCCCGGCCGGATGGCTTTCTGGTTCGGCACGGACGAGGAGCGCGATGCCGACATGCGCGAGCGCTGGGGCGACCTCGTCACCGCCGCCTCCGAAGGCAGGCTGGATTTCTGGACGCGCACGCCGCGCGGCCGGCTCGCGGTGCTGATCCTGCTTGACCAGCTGCGCCGCAACCTTTATCGCGGCACCGCCGAGGCATTTCGCCGCGACGGGCGCGCACGCTACCTGATGCGCGACGGCGTGAGCCGGATGATGGACCTCAAGCTGACGCCCATCGAGCGGCTGTTCTTTTACATGCCGTTACAGCACGCCGAGTCGCTCGACGACCAGGAACTGGCGGTGGACCGGTTCCTGCAGCTCGAGCGCGACGTCGCAGCCGCGCACCGCGAGATTTTCGCGGGCTTTCGCAAGTACGCCCAGAAGCACCGCGACATCATCGCGCGCTTCGGCCGTTTCCCGCATCGCAACGCCATCCTCGGGCGACGGGACACGCCCGAAGAAGCTGCCTGGCTGTCCGGCGGTGGCGAGCGGTTCGGCCAGTCGGCCGCCGTGGACGGCGGCGCCGACGCGCTGCGCTGACGGCCCTCAGTTCGCGGCGCGCCGCGCCTCGATCCAGCGCTGGGTCCTTGCCGTAAGGACGTTCATCGGCATCGATCCGCCACGCAGCACCATGCCATGCCAGTCCTTCAGGTCGAAGCGCTCGCCCAGCTCGCGCTCCGCGTCACGACGCAGTCCGCTGATGGTGAGTTCACCGATCTTGTAGCCGAGGGCCTGGCCCGGCCAGACGATGTAGCGCTCGACTTCGGCGATCACGTCGGTCTCGGCCATCGAGGAGTTCTCCAGCATGAAAGCGATGGCATCCTCGCGCGACCACCCGAAGGCGTGCAGGCCCGTGTCCACCACCAGGCGCATGGCACGCAGCTGCTCGTCGTTGAGGCGGCCGTAATAGGCGTAAGGATCCTTGAACAGGCCGAGATCCGGACCGAGCGACTCGGCATACAAAGCCCAGCCCTCCACGAACGCCGTTTCGCCGCCGAAGCGGCGCAGTCGCGGCAGCTGCTCGATCTCCTGCTGGATGGCGATCTGGAAATGATGTCCGGGCGAGGCCTCGTGCAGCGACAGCGTCTCGGTGCCGTAACGCGGTTGCGCCTTGAGGTTGAACGTATTGACGTAAAAGATGCCCGGCCGCGCGCCGTCGGCTGACGGCTGCTGGTATTCCGCGCCGGCGGCAGACTCGGCGCGGAACGCCTCGATCGCCCGCAGTTCGTAATCTGCTTGCGGAAAGTCGGCGAACAACGCAGGGAGCGCCGCGTTGATGCGCTGCTTCAACTCGCCGTAGGCCTCGAGCACTTCGTCGGGGCTGTCGAAAAAGTAGCGCGGATCCGACTTGAGGTGCGCGAAGAACGCGGCAAGGTCGCCCTCGAAGCCGACCTCGACCCGGATGCGGTCCATCTCCGCACGGATCCTGGCGACCTCCGACAGGCCAAGCCGGTGAATCTCGTCCGGGGTCATGTCGGTGGTCGTCTGGTGACGGACATTCAGCGCATACCAGGCTTCGCCGTCCGGCAACGCGGTCCAGCCGACCGACTCCCGCCCGGCCGGCAGGTATTCGTCGCGCAGGAAATCGCGCAGCCTGGCATAGGCCGGCAGGAGCGTGCCGCTCAGCCGCTCGCGCCACGCGTCGGTCAGCCGCGCGCGCTCGCCTGCGTCGACGGCGTCCGGAAAATTCGCGACCGGCGCCCAGAACAGCGTGCGCTCCGGATTCTCATTCAGCAGCGCGTCGTATTGCGGGATCATTTTCTCGATGACGACGCGCGGCTGCACGATGTCGCGCTCGATGCCCGCCCGCATGTTGTCGATGGCCTGGTCCGCCCAGCGCGCGAAGTCATCCATGCGGGACATGAACTTGCGGTAGTCCTCGGCGTCGCGGAAAGGCTGGGGGCCCTGGCCGGAGCCGAGCATTGCCATCGCCTGGGGAATCGCCGCCATCTGGTTCAGGGGCAGCAGGTGAAACGGGAACTCCAGCGCCTCCAGTGCCTCGCTCCGACCGATCGTGAACACGTCCCAGGTCAGGCGACTCTCCGCGTCCAGCGCGTCCGGGTCGATGGCCTCGGCCGCCTCGAGGTAGCGCTGCTCCAGCGCCCTGATCTGCCCGATGTGCTCCGGGGCGATATCGATGGCGAGCCGGTCATTGTAGCGTTCGTCGCCGATAAAGGTCGCTCGCAACGGGTTGAGGGCGAGGCTCTCCTCGAAGTAATCCTCCGCCAGGCGAAACACCGCCTCGCCGCGCGACTCGGCCGGGGCAGGCGCGGGCGCGGGCGCCTCGCGACGCTCACAGGCGGCCGTGGCCAGCAGGGCCGCCATCGCCAGGGCCACACCCCGCAGCATCACATCGCGCCCCCCGTACCGGCCGCACCCTCGGACTTAAGCCAGGCGTCGATCCTCGACTCGAGCACGTCGAGCGGCAGGTCGCCCTGCCCGAGTACCTGGGCGTGGAACTCGCGAATGTCGAAGCGCTCGCCGAGTGCCGCCTCGGCCCGCTCGCGCAGCTCGAAGATCTTCAGCTGACCGATCTTGTAGGCCAGCGCCTGGCCGGGAATCGCCATGAAGCGCTCGGCCTCGGCCTCCGCATAGGTCTCGAGCGACGCGGAATTCGCATACATGTAGTCCAGCACCTGCTGGCGGCTCCAGCCCTTGGCGTGAATGCCGGTATCCACGACGAGACGCACCGCGCGCCACAGCTCGGCGTTCAATTCACCGAAGCGCTGGTACGGATCCTCGTAGAACCCCATTGCCCGGCCGACGGGGATCGACTCGGCGTACAGGCCCCAGCCCTCGGCAAACGCGGTCACCCCGCCGTGACGCCGGAATGACGGCAGATCCTCGAGCTCGAGATTGAATGCGCGCTGGAAATGATGCCCGGGGACAGCCTCGTGCAAGAACAGCGCCTCCGTGTTCCAGCGCGGCCGTTCCTGCGGATTGTAGGTATTGGCATAGAAAATGCCGGGCCGGCTGCCGTCCGCGGATGGCCGCTGGTAGGACCCCTTGGCCGCCGAACGCTCGCGGAAGGCCTCCACGGCACGGATCTCGTAGCCCGCCTTCGGGGTGCGCTTGAACAGCCTCGGCGCCGCCGCATCGGCCTTGTCGCGCAACGCCTCGTAGGCGGCGATCATTTCATCGGCACTGTCGAAGTAGAACGCGGGATCGGTATTCAGGTGCTCGAAGAAAGCGTTCAGGTCGCCCTCGAACCCGACTTCGTCCTTGATCTCCATCATGCCGCGGTGAATGCGGGCAATCTCGTTGAGGCCGATCTGGTGGATTTCCTCGGCGCTCAGGTCCGTCGTGGTGTGGCGCCGGATGAGGTAGGCGTACCAGGCCTCGCCGTCGGGCAGCGCATAGATGCCGAAGGTGTCCCGACAGGCCGGCAGGTACTCGTCGCGGATGAAGTCGCGCAGCCGCGTATAGGCCGGCACGATCGCCGCCGCGATCGCCGCCTCGTAGTCGGCCCTCAGGCGCGCCCTGTCTGCCTCCGGCACGGAGTCCGGAAATGCGGCGACCGGACCAAAAAACAGGCTCTGCTCGGGGCTGTCCACGATGTGCGCCTCGAGTTGCGGGATGACGCGCTCCATCAGGATCGCCGGCTGGACGACGCCCGACTCCGCGCCCTCCCGCATGTTCACGATCGCCTGGTCCACCCAGGCGGTGAAGCCGACGGCGCGCTTGAGGAAGTCCTCGTAGTCCTGCGTCGTCTCGAACGGCTGGGCGCTCATGCCGGAGCCGAGCATCGCGAAGCTGTTCGCCGCGCTGTAGAACTGGTTGATCGGGAGGAGCCAATTCGGGAAACGGAATCCCTCGAGGTCGTGGCGGACGTCGCGCAGGAACAGCTCGCGGCTCAGGCGGTGCTGCTCGTCCAGCGCCCCGGGATCGACCGCCTCGACGGCCGCCATGCTCGACTCGAGCTGGGCGCGCACGGCCGCAAGATGCTCCGGCCCGATGGATACGGGGTAACGGTCGTTGTAGCGGCGGTCGCCGATGTACGTGGCCATCACCGGGTCCAGCTCGAGCATGGCCTCCCAGTAATCCTCGAACAGCCGGTCGAGGCGCGCAGCCTGCGACTCCGCGGGCGCGCCCCCCCCGCTCTCGGGCGGAGCGCCCGGCGACGGTGTGCCGGCACAGCCGGCGCAAAGGGCAGACAGGGCGAGGGCGAGGATCAGGTGGCGCTTCATCTTAGAGTCTTCTCCGGTCGGTTGAGGCGGCCCTGCGAGGCGGGCCCTGCATGGACGCATTACTATAACGGCGCGGCGGCCACGCGGCGATTCGACAGGCGCAGGAAGCGCGCGTTCAGCAGCAGCGCGGCCACCGTCAGGCCCGTGATCAGCGCCACCCAGACCGCCACCGGCCCGAGCCTGGCGTGAATGCCCGCGTACCACGCCATGGGGAAGGCCAGCAGCCAGTAAGCGCCGACGTTCAGCAGCATCGGCACGCGCGTGTCCTTGAAGCCGCGCAGGGCGCCCGCCGCGCCGACCTGCAGGCCGTCGGAGACCTGGAACACCATCGCCATGGTAAGCAACGCGGCGGCCAGCGGGCGCAGCTCGGGATCGCTGGTGTAGAACGCGGCGATACGGTCCCGGAACAGGAACAGGGCGACTGCCGAGGCAAGCATGAACAGGCCGCACATGGCGATCCCGGTCCAGCCGGCCCGGCGCGCCCCGACGGCGTCGCCGCGGCCGAGCGCCTGGCCGACCCGGATGGTCGTGGCGGAGTGAAACGCGAGCGGCACCATGAACATCGTCGCAGCGTAGTTGATCGCGATCTGGTGGCCGGCGACCTGCGTCGCGCCGAGCGTGGCCATGATCAGGGCCGCGCCCGCGAACAGTCCCGCCTCCGCCTCCACGCTCGCGGCGATCGGCAGGCCCAGCCCTACGATCTCGCGCTGGACCGGCCAGCGGGGGCCTTCGAATCGTGTCCACAAAGCGTAGCGCGCGTAACGCCGCGACCGCAGCGTGTAGGCAAGCATCGTGACGAACATGGACCACATCGCGATGGCGCTCGCCAGGCCACAGCCGACGGCCCCGAGGCGCGGGAAACCAAGGTTGCCGTACATCAGCACCCAGTTGCCGAACACGTTGACGACCAGCCCCACGGCCGCGGAGTACATGATCGGGCGCGTACAGCCGACGCCCTCGCTCAGGAAGCGCAGCGCCAGGAAGGCAAACACGCCGGGCAGGCCGAAGGACTTGGCGAACAGGTAGCCCGAAGTCAGCGGCACGACTTCCGGGTCCACGCCGATTGCGGCGAGAGCCGGCCCGGCGCCCAGCAACAGCAGGAAGGCGATCACCGCCAGTCCCTGGCTCAGCCACAGGGCCTGGCGGAGCGCGATGCCCGCATCTTCCCAGCGGCCCGCGCCGTAGGCGTGCGCCACGACCGGACTGACGGCCATGAGCGTCCCGAGACCCGCCAGGAAGACCATCATCCAGGCCGAGCCGCCGACCGCCACCGCCGCCAGGTCGATGGTCCCCAGCCGACCCGCCATCACGGTGTCGGCGAAGCTCATGCCGGCGAGGGCAAGGTTGTTGAAGACCAGCGGGCCGGCGAGACGGAGGATGCCTCCGGCCTCCGCAATGCTGCGGGCGCGCTGGTTCGGTTGCGGTTGCACGGGCGGGTTACCGGGGAAACGGCCCCGCATTCTACCGCTCCGCGCATCGTCGTCCACTGCCGGCGACGCCGCGCTTGGCCGCCGTCCCTTGCGGCGCGGTTCCGTGCATCAGAAGCGGTAGGCGACTCCGACGCTCAACACCGGGTAGTACTTCGCGTCCGACAGTTCCTCGCGCAGCGCCGCCTCTTCTCGCTCCAGGTCCTCGCGAAACGCGTCCTCCAGCGATGGATCGTTCACTTCGCCGTCGAGGCGCACGCCCGGGGAGCCGGTGAACATGACGCCGAGGTCCAGCGAAAAGGACCAGCGTCCGCCGCGCATGGCGTTGCCGAGGCCGATGCCGAGATAGGGCGCCATGCCGTCCCAGTCCACCGTGGCCTCGAGCGAGCCTTCGTAGGTGTTGTCGCCGACCACCAGCTCGTCCTCGGCCGAGCCGATGAACTCGTTGCCGGTCTGGACCACGCCCGAGCTGAGCCTGAACAGGCCGCGGAACGGATGCCAGTCGGCAAACAGCGCGGCGTTGCGCAACCGCAGGTCGCCGTCGTACTCGATCCCTTCTTCCTCGAGGTCGGTGCCGTAGTCGAAGCTGTAATACCCGAGCCGCAGGTTGATCGAGTCGGTCACCCTGAAGCCTGCCTCGAGCCCGAGCCCGGTCGTGCCGACCTTGGCGGCCAGCGACACGGTTTCGGCGGACGCTGCGCCGGGCATGCCGAACATGGCCAGTGCCGCCGCGGCGACGCCCAGCCGGAATTTCGTGCTGTTCATTTCGTTCCGTGCTCCCTGCTCTGCTTGTCTTTGCTGGGCAAACACCGACATCATGACACCTCTTCGCGTGCGACGCGCAGTCACTGGACGGGCTGATGGATCAATTCAACGCCTGGATGGAGGCGATCAACGGCGTGCTGTGGCACGACGGCGTGATGGTCGCGGTACTTCTCACCGGCGTTGTCCTGACAGTCTGGAGCCGCTTCGGCCAGTATCGCGCCGTCACGCACGGCTACCAGGTCATCCGCGGGCGCTACGACGAAGCGGACGACCCGGGAGCGATCAATCACTTCCAGGCACTCTCGGCCGCCCTCTCCGCAACGGTGGGACTCGGCAACATCGGCGGCGTCGCGCTCGCGATCTCGCTCGGCGGCCCCGGCGCCGTGTTCTGGATGTGGGTCGTGGGATTCTTCGGCATGGCGATCAAGATGACCGAAGTGAACCTTTCCATGCTCTATCGCAACACCGACGACCCGGACAATCCCCACGGCGGCCCGATGTGGGTCGCGAGCAAGGGCCTGGCCCGGATGGACCCGCGACTTGCGGGCGTGGGGACCTTTGTCGGCGGGGTGTTCTGCGTGACCCTGCTGATCTCCACGACCACCGGCGGGAACATGTTCCAGGCGTGGAACGTCGCCGAGATCACGCGCAGCTATTTCGGCGTCCCGGGCGTCGCCTCGGGCATCTTCATGGCGTTGATCGTCGGCGTCGTCATCATCGGCGGCATCAAGCGCATCGGCGCGGTGGCCGGGCGCCTGGTGCCGTTCATGGTTGCGCTCTACATGCTTGCCGCCGGCTACGTGCTGATCCTGCACGCGGCCGACCTGCCCGGCATCCTGGCGCTGATCGTCAGGTCGGCCCTGGGGCCGACCGAGGCGGCCGGCGCATTCGTCGGCGGCACGCTCGGTTACGCCTTCCTGTACGGCATGAAGCGCGCGCTGTTTTCCAATGAGGCCGGGCAGGGCTCCTCGCCCATCGCGCACTCGGCCGCGAAAACCAAGGAGCCGGTGCGCGAGGGCATCGTCGCCGGGCTCGAGCCGTTGATCGACACGATCGTGGTGTGCACGTTTACCGCCCTCGTCATCCTCGCGACCGGAGTATGGAACCGCGGCGCGGACACCGAGTACGGCGTGCCGCCGGCGGTCGAGATGGTTTTACCCGGCGTGTGGACGCTGGAAAACGGCCCCGCCCCGGTGCCGCCCGAGAGCGCCCCGGAATGGCACGACGGCGAGTCCGTGTTCATGATCGTGCACGCGCATCACAGCCCGCGCACCGATACCGACCTCCACAAGATCCACGGCACCATCCGGCGCGCCGGCAGGGGCCGGCCGATGATCGAGTGGCGCAACTTCACGAGCCCGGCAGAGCCGCGCCTTGCGGCCGCCGGGCTGTACGTGGATTACCAGGGCGCCACGCTCACGGCGCGCGCGTTCGACTCCGTGACGCCCGGGCTGGGCAAGTGGCTGGTCACGCTCGCGGCCTGGCTGTTTGCCCTGTCGACGATGATTTCGTGGAGCTACTACGGCGAGCAGGGCATGATCTATCTCGCGGGCGAGCGCTCCGTGCTCCCCTACAAGTTCGTGTTCTGCATGTTGATCATCGTCGCCACGGTCGGCCTCGTGCAGACGGATCGTGAGCTCGACAACCTCACCGGTATCGGCACCGGCGTCATGCTGTTCGCCAACCTGCCGATCATCTGGCTGTTCTCGCGCCAGGCGCTGGCTGCCTACCGGGACTACATCACGCGGCTCGATTCCGGCCAGGTCGGCCCGGGGCACGAGCCGCCTTCGATCGAGGACCTCGTAAGCGGACGCGCCGGCGCGCCGCGCGGGCGTCCGTAACCGCCGAACTCCCGGTCGGCGCGTCGGCGTAGGATAATGCCCGTCCGCAACGGAGGGCACCTGATGAGCCAATATCTCGGCAGCGAGGGATTCCGCCACGGCACCGCGGAGAAACTCGGCGTGCTGGTGACGAATCTCGGTACACCGGACGCGCCGGAGACCGGGGCATTGCGCCGCTACCTGAAGGAGTTCCTGTGGGACCCGCGGGTGGTCGAGGTGCCACGCCCGCTCTGGTGGTTGATCCTCAACGGCGTCATTCTCAGGATCCGGCCGAGCCGGTCGGCGAAAGTCTATCGCACGGTATGGACCGAGGAGGGCTCGCCGCTGCTGACGCTCTCGCGCACACAGGCCGCCGGCATCGGAGAGCGGCTCGCGGCCGGCCTGGCCGGCCCGGTGGAGGTCGTCCTGGGCATGCGCTACGGCAATCCCTCGATCCCGTCCGCGCTCGAGCAGTTGCATGCGGCCAACGTGCGCCGCCTGCTGGTGCTGCCGCTTTACCCGCAGTATTCCGCCAGCACGACCGCCTCGACGTTCGACGCCGTCGCGGCGACGCTGATGCGCTGGCGCTGGATCCCCGAGCCGCGCTTCATCACCGGCTACCACGATGAAAACGGCTACCTCGAGGCGCTCGCCGCCAGCGTCCGCGAGCACTGGGCCGCAAACGGCCGGGGCGAGCACCTCGTCATGAGCTTCCACGGCGTGCCGCGCCGCTACCTCGACGCTGGCGACCCGTACCATTGCCAGTGCGTGAAGACCGGACGCCTGCTCGCAGAGCGCCTCGGGCTCGCAGACGGCAATTGGTCCGTGACCTTTCAGTCCCGCTTCGGCAGGGAGGAATGGCTCAAGCCCTACACGGATGAGTCGATCCGCGCGCTGGGCAGGCGCGGCCTGAAGCGCATCGACGTCGTCTGCCCCGGCTTTTCGGCGGACTGCCTCGAAACGCTCGAGGAGATCGCCGAGCAGAACGCCGAATTCTTCCACGAGTGCGGCGGCGAGACGCTCAGCTACATTCCCTGCCTGAACTCCCGCACCGACCATCTCGACTTCCTGGCCGGGCTCGCGATGCGTCACCTGCAGGGCTGGCCCGAGGCCGGGCCCGCACCGGCGGACGATGCGCGCCGCGCGGCGGACGCGCAGGCGACCCGCGAACGCGCCGAGAAGCTCATCGCGGCCCGGGAGGCGGGCCAACTCGGCTGATGCTGGGCCAGTTCCTCGAGTTGAGCGTCTGGGCCCGCGACGTGGCGGCGTCGGTGGCTTTCTGGGAGCCGCTGGGCTTCGAGCACGGGCTGGTCGGCGACACCTGGCAACATCGCTACGCCGTGTTGAGCGACGGGCGGCTCGTCCTCGGGCTGCACGAGTTCGAGTTCGATTCTCCCTCGCTGACCTGGGTACTTCCGGGCCTCGCCGCGGCCTTGCCGGCGCTCGGTGCGCTGGGTCTGCGCTTCGACTTCGCCAAGACGGGCGACGACGAGTTCAACGAGGCCGGCTTTCGCGATCCCGCGGGGCAGGTCGTGACGCTCCTCGAGGCGCGCACGTGGTCGCCGACCTTCGAGCGCGGCCGCCCGGGGACGCTGCTCGGGCACTTTCGCGAATATCGTTACGCGGCCCAGGACCCGGCCGCGACGGTCGCATTCTGGGAGCGGCTCGGCCTGCTGCCCGACGCGGACTCAGCCGGCCCGCGGGCCGTGGCCGGGGGCATCAGCCTCGCGCCAAGCGCGACAGCGTGCGGGCCGGAACTCGTCTTCGAGGATGGCGATCCATCCGCCGTGGCGGATGCGCTGGCCGCGCGCGGCTATCCCACCGAGCCGGGCGGCTCGGGCGCCATCACTCTGCGCGCCCCCGACGGTCTGCTCGTGCGCGTAATAAGGGGACACTCCTGAAACCGCGGTTTCAGGAGTGTCCCCATTCGGCCAGCAGGCTGTCGATCAGGCGCTCCGCCTGGCCGCAATAGCCCCCGCCGAACAGGTTGGCGTGATTCAGCACGTGATAGAGCCGGTAGAGCGGCTCGCGGCGCGAGCGGCCCGCTGCCGGCGGCAGCACGGCGTCATAGGCTGCGTAGAACTCCGGGGCAAAGCCGCCGAACAGTCGCGTCATCGCGAGGTCGCACTCCGGATCGCCGTAGTGCACGGCCGGGTCGAATACCACCGGGCTGCCCGCGGGATCGGCGGCCCGGTTGCCGCTCCAGAGATCACCGTGCAGCAGCGCCGGGGCGGGACGGCGCTCTGCGAGCATTTGCGGGACGAGCGCCTGGAGGCGGTCGCCGCGCGACAGCAGCCGTCGCGGCAGTCCCTGGCGCGCGCCGGTCTGGAGCTGGAAGCCGATGCGCCACTCGGCGAAGAAATCCGCCCAGTCGTCGCCCGGCGCGTTGGGCTGGGGCGTCGCTCCTATGGCGTTGTCCCGGCGCCAACCGAAGCGGGGGCCGGCGGCGCGATGCTGGCGCGCCAGGCCTTCACCCAGCGCGCGCTCCGAGCCCGGCGTCGCGGGACACAGCTCCAGCCACTCGAGCGCCAGCCAGGCCGCATCTCCCTCGACCCCGAGTCCCAGGACCGCCGGGGTGCGCAGGCAACCGGCGTCCCGGATCGCCGCCAGGCCGTCCGCCTCGGCCTCGAGCAACCAGGACAGATTCGCACGGTTGGTCTTCAGGAACACCGCCCCGTCCGGCCCGTCGACGCGCCAGGCGGAATGAATGCAACCGCCGCCGACGGGGCGTGCGCTGTCCGGGTCGATGCGCATGCCGCGGCCGGCGAGCGCCGCGATTGCGGCGGCGAGGTCCGGCACCCCGGGTCAGGATCCCCGGACCGAAGACAGGCGCGCGTGCAATGGACTCCTGCGCGGGAAGTGCGCCAGCAGGTACTCCATCTGGTCGGCGAGCACGCGCCGGCCCTTCAGGTAGATGTATTCCGCGTAAGTCGGCTGGAACGGGACGGCGAGCAACTGCATGCCCGCCTGCTCGGGCGTCCTCCCCGCCTTGTGGTTATTGCACCGCCGACAGGCCGTGACGACATTGGTCCACACGTCGCGGCCGCCGCGAGACAGCGGGGTGACATGGTCGCGCGACAGCTCGACGATCAGGAAATGGTCGCCGCAGTAGAGGCACAGGTCCGCGTCGCGGCGAAACAGGGTGTGGTTATTGAGGGGCGGCGTATAAGCGTCCCGGGCCGGATAGGCCGCGCCATGGCCGTGGGTCGCGATGATGCTGGAGACCTCGACGACCGTACGGCGCCCGGTATGCGCATTGATTCCGCCACGCAGCCGGAACAACGGCCGCCCGCATTCGTAGGCGACCTGCTCCATGTGGTACAGGCGCACCGCACACCGGTAATCCACCCATTCCAGGGGCATGCCGGCGACGTCGGTGCGCAGGATCTGTTGGCTCAGGGACACTCCCATGGCAAACGCGACTCCGGTTGCGCGGCCCCGCCGCTGTGCGTGTTATTCCAGAAGGCCGGGCGAAAATCAATCGGAAACGCGGCAAGTACGTATCTTCCTGTACACTCTTCCGCCTTAGGATCAGGGGCAAACAAGAGCTCAAGGGGAGGCTGCCCATGACCATGGTCATCGGCACACTGCGCGAGACGGCAGCAGGGGAAACACGTTCGGCGCTGGTCCCGGAGGTCGCGAAGAAACTCGCGGCGCTGGGCGCGGCGATCTGCGCCGAGCACGGTGTCGCTGAGGCCGCACGCATTCCGGACAGCCGTTTCGAAGGGGTCGAGTTCATCGGCCGCGAGGAAGTGGTCAGCCGGGCCGACGTGCTGCTCGCCGTCAACCCACCGCCGCTCGAAGTCACCTCCGGCCTGCGCGAGGGCGCGCTGCTGATCGGGCTCCTCCAGCCGCATCGCTCCGACGAGCTCGTGGCGCTGCTCCGCGACCGCAAAATCACCAGTTTCGCCATGGAGCTCGTGCCGCGCATCTCGCGGGCGCAGTCCATGGACGTACTCTCGTCGCAGGCCGCGGCGGCCGGCTATCGTGCCGTGCTGATCGGGGCGACGCACCTCGACAAGTTCTTCCCCATGCTGACGACGGCCGCCGGAACCATCAGGCCGGCCAAGGTGCTCGTCATCGGCGCGGGCGTCGCCGGGTTGCAGGCGATCGCCACGGCGAAGCGCCTCGGGGCCATGGTTGAGGGCTACGATGTCCGCGCGGCGACGCGCGAGCAGGTCCAGTCGCTCGGCGCCAAGTTCGTCGACACAGGGATCAGCGCCGAGGGCGCCGGCGGCTACGCCAGGGAGCTCACCGACGAGGAAAAGGCCAAGCAGGCCAGTATCCTTGCCGACCATGTGGCGGCGGCCGATGTCGTGATCACGACGGCGGCCATTCCCGGGCGCACCGCGCCGCGCATCATCGATGCCGAGACGGTCGGGCGAATGCAGCCCGGCTCGGTGATCGTGGATCTCGCAGCCGAGTCCGGCGGCAACTGTGCACTCACCAAGGCCGGCGAGGTCGTCGACGCGGGCGGCGTCCAGGTCGTGGGACCGATCAATCTCCCTGCGGCACTCGGGCGGCATGCCAGCGAGATGTACGCCAAGAATCTCTTCAATTTCCTCTCCCCTGCAATCAGCGAGGGCGAGCTCGCCCTGGACTGGGACGACGAGGTGTTCGCCGGCAGCGTGCTCACGCACGACGGGCAAATCCGCCACGAGCCCACGCGCGAGCGGATCGAGGGGGCAAGCGGAGGACAGGGGTCATGATCGACGGATTCATCGCACTCTATATATTCATGCTGGCGGCCTTCACGGGCTACGAAATCATCTCCCGCGTACCCGTGATCCTGCATACCCCCCTGATGTCCGGCTCCAATTTCGTGCACGGCATCGTGCTGGTCGGCGCGATGGTCGCCCTTGGCAGGGCCGACAGCACGATCGGACAGGTCATCGGCTTCATCGGGGTGGTGCTCGGTGCCGGCAATGCGGTCGGCGGCTACGTCGTGACCGAGCGCATGCTCGAGATGTTCAAGGCCAGCGGGGAGCGGAAATAATGGGCTTCGCTACTTTCCTGATCAAGGCGAGCTATTTCGTCGCGGCCTTCCTGTTCATCGTCGGCCTGAAGCGCATGAGCTCGCCGAAGACGGCCCGCGGGGGCATCGTCTGGGCCGGCTGGGGCATGGTGCTGGCGACCGTCGTGACCTTCTTCTGGCCCGGCCTCTCGATGGGCAACATCCTGCTGATCATCGTCGGCATCGCGGTCGGCGGCGGGCTTGCCTGGTGGACCGGCAAGAGGGTCGCGATGACCGACATGCCGCAGATGATCGCGCTCTACAACGGTATGGGCGGCGGCGCGGCTGCGGCGATCGCCGCCGTCGAATTGCTCAAGGGCGGTGAGCACCCGTTGACGTTGTACGTGCTGGCCGTGTTGGGCGGGCTCATCGGCGCCGTGTCGTTCAGCGGCAGCCTGATCGCATTCGCCAAGCTGCAAAGCCTCATCAAGCGCTCGGTCCGCTTTCCAGGACAGCAGATTTTCAACATTGCGGTGCTGGGCGCGAGCGCCGCCGCTGGCGCGCTCATCATCGTGAGCCACGATGCAGGCGTCACCGACGTAGCGGTCTTCTTCCTGCTCGCGCTCGCGCTGGGCGTACTCATGACGCTGCCCATCGGCGGCGCCGACATGCCGGTGGTCATCTCCCTGTACAACGCCCTGACGGGGCTTGCCGTCGCGTTCGAGGGTTTCGTGCTCAACAACGCCGCCATGATCATCGCCGGCACCGTGGTCGGCGCCGCTGGCACGCTCCTCACACAGCTCATGGCGAAGGCGATGAACCGCTCGCTCGGCAATGTGCTGTTCAGCGGCTTCGGCGAGACGGCGGCGCCGACCGCCGGCGAGAACCGGGGCAGCATGAAGTCCATCGAGGTCAACGACGCCGCGGTCATGCTGGCGTTCGCACGGAAGGTGATCATCGTGCCGGGCTATGGCATGGCCGTGGCACAGGCACAGCACAAAATCTGGGAGCTGGCGCAGCTTCTGATGGCTCGCGGCGTGAAGGTCAAGTTCGCGATTCATCCTGTCGCGGGTCGCATGCCGGGCCATATGAACGTGCTGCTCGCCGAGGCGGGCGTGCCCTACGACCTGATCTACGACCTCGAGGAGATCAACTCGGAGTTCGAAACTGCCGACGTAGGGCTCATCATCGGCGCGAACGACGTCGTTAACCCTTCGGCGCGCAACGATACGGCAAGCCCGATCTTCGGCATGCCGATCTTGAACGCCGACAAGGCGAAAAACGTCATCGTCATCAAGCGCGGCCAGGGCGCGGGCTTCTCCGGCATCGAGAATGCGCTCTTCTTCCTCGACCGGACGCGCATGCTCTACGGCGATGGCCAGGCGGCGGCGAGCCAGCTCGTGCAGGGGATAAAAACCGTTTGACTGGCGCCGGCGAACTTCGAGATGCATTCAATCGCTGAGACTCTTGCCCGTTTTTCCCAGGACAGAGGCATAGACCTTCTCGGTGAGCTCGGCGGCCCGGCTCCAGCTCAGTTCCGCCGCCGCGAAGCGCTGCGCGCTATTGCCGAGCCTGCGCGCCAGCGCATGATCGTCGAGAAGGCGCGCCATGGCCTGCGCGAAGCCTTCTGTATCGCCGTCCCGGACGACGATGCCGTGTTCGCCCGCGGCAAGGAATCTGCCCGAACCGGCGAAAGAGACGATAGGCATGCCCGCCGCCATGTAGTTCAAGAGCTTCTGCGGCACGCCGGGACAATCGATGCGCGGGTTGAGCGCGATATCCGCCCGGGCGAGATGCTCCGGCACCCTGTCGAAACCGGCCTGCGTGACGTCGATGGCATCGCGGATGCCGAGCTCCCGGGCGAGGACCTCGTAGTCCGTAAAGCGGTCAGCGGAAACGATCAGCAGACGTACGTCCCGGCGCGTAGCACGCAGGCTGGCGAAGGCCTGCAACATGAGATCGATGCCCTGATACGACGCGAGATTTCCGGTGAAGATCACCGTGCGTGTTTTGCCTTGCGGGCTCATGTGGCGGAGGTCGAGGAGCTGCTGCGCGGCGCCGTTCCATATGACGGAAATGCGGTCAGCC
>DATKAZ010000049.1:0-32603 GCA_035514535.1 Gammaproteobacteria bacterium | reverse complement strand
CCCGCTTCGCGGGCGGCACGCTCGCGCGCCTCAGCGAGATGCTGGCGGCAGTAGCCGGCGAAGCGCTGAAACAGCGCCGCGACCTTGACGTTGGCGCGCTCCTCCATCTGTGCGCCGAGGCGTTCGTAAGTCTCCGCCGCATCGGCCTCGAGCTTTACGGCGTAGGTCAGAAACAGTGCGACGTCGTCGATCATGCGCCACCTGCAGGCGCCATGCCCGGAACGAAGCGCGGCAGCAGTTCCAGCGCGGCGAGCAGCAGGCCGAGAAACACCACGAAGAACATCACGGTGCGCCAGTAGCCCAGCGGTACGGCGGCCATGGCTTCCGCCTTCGTCACGAGAAAATGCGTGACCATGTAGATCACCACCACGACCAGGCCGAGAATCAGGATCTGGAGCATCGGCGCTTCCTCCCCGAGGACGGTATCAGGCTGCGTGCGGGCGGGCCACAGGCAGGCTGCGCCGCAGCGTGCCGCCCACGGCCACGAGGTAGATGATGCCGCCACTGATGGCGATCAGGCCGCCGATGCCCATGACGGACATGCCCAGCACCTGCGCGAGGCTCTCCAGCGCCTGTGTTCCGCCGGCGGTTTTGCGTTGCACGCCGTGGCCGCCCGAAAACGCGAGTCCGGTCACGTGCAGGATCTGGCCGACGCCGTAAACCCGCGGCAGCAGCAGCACCAGCTTCGCGTTCGGCGCGGCGAAGCCCAGCTGGGGCAGGAGATACAGGCTGAGCGACATGAACGCGAGCGTGACTGCCACGATGCACCCGTGGTAGTGGGCGGGGACCATCGTGTTGCTGGCGTCGATCATGAAGCCCAGTGCGCCGCCGATGCCGAACAGCAGTATCGAAAACCCCAGGGCTGACCGCAGGCCCCGATCCATCGTCGTGCCGGCTCGCGGGCTGCTGCGCCAGCCGTGCAGGAGCGCCAGCGCGATCGGCCCTGCGCCGACGCCCCCGCCGGCGGCCATCAGCCAGATAAAGAACGTGCGGTGGTCCGGGCCCGCGACGTCATGGACGAGGTAGGCCCACACGCCGAGAAACGCCGGAACGATGCCGGCGAGCAGCAGCATGGTGACGAGGCGCGAAGTCAACGGCATCCGCCAGCCGCTTGCGGCGGCGAGCCACAGCCAGGCCACGAGCAGAAGCTGGACCCAGGCAAACTGCAGGACGTGACCGCTGCCCCAGAACAGTGCCTCGAAGTACTGCGGCCCGCGCAGGTAATCCGGCAGCATCAGCAGCGACCAGACGAAGAATCCGGCGGCGAGCACGACCGCGATGGCCGACGTGTGGCTACCGAAGCGCAGCACGCCGCCGGGCGCGAGCCGGGCACCCGCGGGCAGGGGGAATGCGAGCGCGCGCGCCGCCATCAGGGCGACACCGAGCGCGAACAGGGCCAGGCCGGCGAGGAAAGGCGGGTTGTCGAGCACCGGCACGTAGTTGCTCATGATCGCCTGCCCACCCTGGAACGGGGCGACGGTCATGAGCATCGCCCCGCAGATCGAGATGGCCAGCGCCGTCCAGCCCAGCAGGGGGGCACGAGCGCTGGTGGCGAGCGTCCAGATGGCTGCTCCACAGGCTGCAAACCACACCAGCACCGAGAAATCCACGTGCGCGACGATCGCGAGGTGGAAGAACCCCTGGAACGGGAACAGGCGCTCGATGCCCGGTGTGCGTGACAGAATGATCAGCACGACGAAGAGCCCGGAAACGAGCAGCCCGGCGATGCCGAACATGAGCCATGCCGCGGCAAGCCTGCGGCGGAAGTCTCCGGGAACTGCAAGCCGGTAGCCGACGATATTCATGGTCCTTCCTCCCGTGGCGCCACGCCCGGACTGCGGCCGGGGATGAGGCGCGCATCCCCGTCGCCGACGTCGAGCAGCACCGATTCGCCCGCTGCGAGTCGCAGCCGGAAGCGTTGCACGTGATCGAATCCGTCCGCGCGCGGTGTATCGCGCAACCTGAGTTCAAGGGCGTAATCACCGGCCGGCAGGGGCCAATGCGCCTGCAGGTACGAGCGCCCGCCGCGCGCAAGGCCGACCGGGCGCACCGCCGTATCGAGCAGTGCCGCGTCGTTCACGTATAACTGCACGACGGCGGCGGCGCGAGCACGCGGACAATCCTCGGTCACGCGCATGTTCGGCGGCCGCGCCAGGATTTCCTCCGGCGTCAGCTGCACGCACGGCTCGAGGCGTTCGGTCAGGTGCGCCACGCTCAGCTTGAGTTCCCCGTGTCCCGGCGGCAACGGTGCGTAGGCGGGCCACTGCGCGAATACCCCGGTCACTGCAATGAACAGCCCCCAGGCAGCGGCCTGGCCCACCAGCCGTGACGGCCGTGGCCGCTTCACTGCCGCGTCTCCCCGGCGTCGCCTGCCAGGGTCGCGAGGCGGTGCCGGAAGGTAGTCACGGCAGCCGCAAGCCCGCGGCTGTCGGTTGCCTTGTGCCAGCTCAAGAGCAGGCGCTCGCGCGGCACGCGGCCGCGCAGCATCGGCATGCGTTCCCGCGCCACGCGCTCCCGCAGCCAGCGGTCGCCATGGCGGAAATGACAGTCGCCGGTGTCGCAACCGGCAAGCAGCACGCCGTCCGCGCCGCCCGCCCGCAACAGGTAATCGATGGCCGCGGGCGGCATCATGCCCGCGCAGGGCAGGCTGAGCGCCGCCACGCCGCCCCCCTCGAGCGCTGCGGCGGGCACGCTGTAGTCGCAGCCGACCAGGACGATACGCGGCCCCGGCCCGCTGACCGTCCCGGCCGCCGTCTCGAGGCGAGCCTTGAGCTCGGCCATTGTGAAATAGGGCAGCTCGATGCCCGACCTGAGCGGCTGCTGCCGGCGGAACGGCGATGACGACGGACAGGAACCGGTGCAGATCCCGCAGCTCACGCACAGCGCTGGATCGATCTCGGCCTGCAGTGCGAAGTTGCGGCCGTCCGTGCGCGCGACCATCTCGATCGCCCCGTAAGGGCAATCCTCGGCGCAGAACTCGCAGCCCGTGCAGTCCGGCAAGTGCACCACCGCGGCCGGCGGATGCTTGAGCGGCGGCAACCATGGCAGCGCGCACAGGAAGAACGACAATCCCCACAGGCCGCTCCACAGGGCGCCCTCCGAACTCAGGTCGAGGAGCGGGAAGATCGCCAGGTAGTACCAGTCGATGCGCAGCTCCATCGGCACCGCGCCGAGGTCCGCCGGCGGGTGACTGACCGCGGGCACGGCCAGGGCCAGGGCGAGGAGCGCGATGAGGCTGCCGGCCATCAGCGTGCGCGGCGGGTTGATGCGCGGCAGGCGCACCCGGAGCAGGTGGAACCACAGGCCGAGGAACATGCCGATCGGCAGGCCGAGGAGGTGAATGAACGCCATCAGCGTGAAGAAGCGTTCGTTGACCGTCTCATTGGTCAGGAAATTGCGCATCATCGGGTCGGAAAAAATCGGCAGCCAGTCGAGCAGCCGGGCGGTCGAAACCGCGACGTATTGCGCGAGCTCGTCCCAGACCATCCAGTAACCGGTGATGCCGAATATGAATAACAGCCAGAGCAGCGGCACGCCCGTAAACCAGGAGTACCAGCGGACGCCGCGGTAGCGGCCGCGCAGGAATTCGCGGCTCATGTGCAGCACCATCGTGATTACGGCCGCATCAGAAGCATAGCGATGCAGGCTGCGCATCACGCCGCCGGCAAACCACTGGCCGTGAGTGATCTTCTCCAGGGACGGCCACGCGCCACTGACGCTGGTGTCGTAGAACACGAACAGGTAGATGCCGCTGACCAGAATGACCCACAGGAAATAGATCGTCAGTGCGCCGAGGTGATGCAGCGGGCTGTTCTCGCCGCCGAAACATTTCGAGAATGGGCGCTCGAGCCGCCCGAGCAGGCGCATGACGGGACTGGAGCTGTGGTGGCCGCGCGAATTCATGCAGGCCGGCTCCGGCGTGCCCTGCGCACTTCGACCAGCAGCCAGGTGATCGAGGTGCCGAGGAACAGCACGCCGATGAAAATGCCCGCGAACAGCGAATAGTCGAAGATGTAGCGATCGCTGCCGGCATTGTAGACGGTACAGAACAGGCGCACGCGGTCGCCAAGCCTGCCGAGCAGGCCGGTATCCGAGGCAGGGCGGTTGAATACCAGATCCTTCAGCGGCTCGACAAGCTGCGGCGTCGGAAACACCTCGCCGTAGATCTGCCGGTAGACACGCCCGTCCCTGTCCAGCACCGTGAGCTGGACGGTGTGGTCGAAGCCTCTCGGGGAGGGCGTGTGCACGAAGCCCACGGCGTCCGTCAGCGCCTGGATCGTGCCTGCGTCGGGGCTGCTCAGGAAGTGCCAGTCCGCGTCCGTAATGCCGTATCGGCGGGCATAGCCCGCCATCTGGGCCGGGGTATCCACCGGCTGGTCGAAGCCCACCGTCAGTACCGTGAAGCTGTCCGGGCCGAGCGCCGCGCGGGCGATGCGCACGAGCCGCTCCAGCCGGCGTGTCGACACCTGGCACGAATGCACGCAGGCCGTGAATATCAGGCTGAGCACGACCGGCCGGCCACGGAACTGATCGAGGCTGCGGCTCTGTCCATACTGGTCCAGGAAACGCAGCGCGCCGACCTCGTTGCCGATCGCCGCCTGGCTGAGCTCGACGGCGCGGCGCTCGATGTCGGTGGCGCCCGGCGAAACGGTCGTGTGCCGCGACTGGATGTCGCCCAGGGTCACGGGCGACACGCTGACCAGCAGCAGCGCAACGATCGGGCCCCACCAGCGGCGGAGTCCCGGGCTGGCGGCACCCCCGTTCACAGCAGGCCGTAGGCGATGAACAGACCGGCGAACAACAGCCCAAGCTGGATCAGGGACGCGCGAAACGCAGTCATCGCCACGGGCGGCGTGGGGCGACGCACCAGCCGGCGGTGGGTGTGACACAACCAGCCGCCGCCGAGAAGCGCCCCGGCCCAGACGAAGGCATCGCCCAGCATCGCGGCGAGCACGAGCGCGCTGCCCGCGAGCAGCACGGCGTTGATCAGCGCCCAGCGGCTGGCAACCTCGACGCCGCGCACCACCGGCAGCATCGGCACCCCGGCGCGCCGGTAGTCCTCGACCAGCGCGATCGCAAGGCTCCAGAAATGCGAGGGGGTCCACAGGAACAGCACCACGGCCAGTGCCCAGGTGGCCGGCTCCAGCATGCCATCGAAGGCGGCGGCGCCTGCCAGCACCGCCCAGGTGCCGGACAGCCCGCCGACGACGATGTTCCAGTGCGTGCGGCGCTTCAGCCACAGGGTGTACACGACCGAGTAGGTCAGGCCGCCGGCGAGCACGAACAGGCCGCTGAGCCAGCCGAAATGCCAGGCCGCGATCCCCGAGCCGGCGAGTATCATCAGGACGAACAGCGTGGGCCACAGCGCCGAGGTCGTGAGACGGCCGGAGACGAACGGGCGCGAACGCGTGCGGCGCATCCGCGCGTCGATGTCCCGCTCGAAATAATGGTTGCATCCGGCGGCCCCCGACGAAGCCAGCAGCACGGCGAATCCCAGCAGCAGCGTGTCGCCGCCGGCGGGCCAGCGACCTTGCGCGAGGACTGCACCGGCCAGAGCGGCAAGCACGATCGCAAAGCCGATCCGCAGCTTGAACAGCGTGGCGCAGAGCCGCAGCAATCCCGGCCGGACCGCGGCCGCGGGCAACGCGACGGCGCCCTGCCCGGGAAAGGGCAGGGACTCGCGCCGGGCGCTCAACTCAGCCTCCAGACCGTGGCCAGGTAGCCGTAATTGATGAAGTAGTAGACGACGAACATGACCATCAGCAGCATCGCCAGGATGAAGGTTCCCGGCGCCGCGAAGCCCTTGACCCCGATCGAGCCATGGCTGCCGATCGCGTCGGCGACGGCGCGGGGCAGCGGGCTCGGCCGTTGCACGCCGTACTCGGAGGCACCCGAGCGCTTCCTGCCGAACAGGATCGTTCCCACCATGATCACGCCGAACAGCGCGCCGCCGAGCACGGCGATGACCGCGCTGATGCCGTTCAGTGCCATCATCGTGTAGGCCGCGCCCGGGTAGGCCCATTCGAAGGCCGAACCGGTGAACGCCATGTCCCAGTGGCGGCGGGACACGCCGAGTGTCCCCGCACCCATCATGAAGAAGGCCTGCATCGCGGTGCCGATGCCGAACAGGTAGGGCTGCCAGCGGGCCAGTTTCGGCAGGATCAGGTCGCGCCGGAACAGCACCGGCACGAGCCAGAACGACAACGCCATGAACGCCAGGGTCGTGCCCAGCGCGACCGTGCCGTGGAAGTGGCCCGGGACGTAGATCGTGTTGTGGACGAGGAAGTTGATCTGCTCCGCGCCCATCACCACGCCGGAGATGCCGCCGATGAAGCCGAAGCCCACGAGCGACAGGAACATGCCGGAGAACACCGGATTGCCCCACGGCGCCTTGCGCAGCCACTCGAACAGGCCCTTGTTCAGGCCCTTCTGGCGCTGCGAGACCTCGATCGCGCCCGGTACCGTCAGGCCGTGCACAAGGCTGGCCAGCACGGCGAGGTACATCGCGTAGCTGGTGTTGAAGATCTTCCACTCGGTGCCGACGCCCGGATCGACCAGCAGGTGGTGGGCCGAGGCGATCGAGATGAACAGGATGTAGAGGAAGAAGGCGCCGCGGCTGACCTTCTCGGACATCGGCTTGGCGCCGAACACGATTGCGGCGATGGCGTACCACACCGAAACGTGGGCGGCCACGTTGATCTGCTGCGAGGAATGGCCCATGCCCCACCAGACCAGGCGGTACATCAGCGGGTCGATCTGGCTGATGTAGCCGACCGACCAGAGGAAGGTCGGGATCAGGATGATGGCGCCGCAGGCGATGGTGAAGACCGCGATGATCGCGGCCGTCAGCGCGCCGAAAGTCACCAGCGGGATCGAGCCCTCGTAGGTGCGTTCCGCCCGGGCGATGACCAGCGTGCCGAGAAATATGAAGCAGCCGATCAGCGCGCCGACCGCGAACAGGATCAGCCCAAGATAGAAATGCGGTGCGGCGGGCATCGGCACGTAGGACGTCATCATCACGCTGGAGCCGCCCTGCAGGATCGACACCGCCGTGGTCGCGGCGCCGATGACCATCAGGCCGAACGCCAGCCACCCAAGGCGCGGTGTAGCCAGCCTCGAGCGCAGCAGGACCGCGGCACAGAAATACAGCAGGGCAATCTCGAAGAAGATCACCCAGACGAGCAGCGTGACGATGCCGTGGCCGGTCAGCACCTGGTAGAACATCTGCGCGTCGAGGATCTGCACGGCTGGCCAGCGCGTGAGGGCGACGAACAGCCCCAGCAGGCCGCCGACCATCAGGAATACGACCGCCGCCACGGCGTTCGCCTTGATGAGATTCTCGGCGGACTTATGGAATACGAGGCCCGAGTCCGGGCAGGTACGGTAGAGTGCCTTCATTATTCTCTCCTCCCCGAAGCGGGTCAGTCGACGACGTGCAGTTTGCCGAGCATTGTGTGGTGCAGCGCGCCGCAGTACTCGTTGCACACCAGCGCGTATTCGCCGGACTCGGTCGGCGTGATCGTCATCACCATGTCGTAGCCGGGCAGCACCTGGACGTTGATGTTGATGGGCTGGATCGACAGCCCGTGCTGCCAGTCGGCGGAGGAGACATGCAGCCGGTAGGTCTCGCCCTTCTTCAGCTCCAGCACCGGGTACCACTCCCACAGGCGCGCGAGGAGGTAGACGTCGCTGCCGGCCGGCGGCGCGACGACCGGGATCTGCCGGTCTGTTTCGTGGCGGATCGTGTGCGCGTCGACCATCTCGCCGACCTTTTCGACGTATTTCTGCGGCAGCACCCGGTAGGCTTCACCCGAATAGTTCTGCTGCCCGAAAACGTGCCAGTACGGCATCATGAAAAACATGATCAGGCACCACACCAGGGCGATCGCGATCCAGGTGCCCTCGAGCCGGTCCAGCGGCTGCTTCCACCAGATCCGCTCGACAGGCGGTTCGATAGCGCTCATGTTCGTCTCCTCCGGCTACGGGGCGAGAGGGATGGTGACGATCTCCATCACCCCCCAGATGATGTAGAACACGGTCGGCACCGTGATGCCGAGGAACAGCAGCAGGAACGGGTTGTCGAGCACGCGCTGCATCACGGGCACCTGCTGCTGGCCCTGCAGCTCGCCGTCGTCGGGGTCGCGTAAATTATTTTCTTCGCTCATGACTGCCAGTTCCTCCCGTTGCTGAAATAGTGGTATATCATGTGCATCAATACATGAACGCAACCTAGCATTCTCGAAAATCGCAGTTATTGATCCAGGTCAATTTCTGATATCGGTGCGCAGCATTGCCACGCGTGGACACGCCGCACGGCCATGCTGCATTGCCGCGTCATACAACACGGGCGGAGGTCCGATGAACGGCTGCAACATGAACACGATGGCGTCGGGTTTGTGCCGTGTGCTGGCGGCGGCGTTGCTCGCCACATTGCTGTCCGGCTGCGGCCGGCAGGCACCGCAGGGCCCCGCATGGGACTTCGCGAGAGTCGGCGCGGACGGGGCACTCCAGGCAGCGGCGCGCGCGGACGGGCACCATTGTGTCCTCGATCGGCGCACCGGCCTGCTGTGGGAGGTCAAGCGGCCGGCGCCGGCGCTGCACCACGCGGACGACCTGTTCAGCTGGCACAGTACCGACGCGGCGGAGCACGGCGGCGAGCCGGGGCTCGCTGACGGCGGCACCTGCGGGCTGGCACGCTGCGACACCGACGCGTTCGTCGCGGCGGTCAACGAGGCCGGCCTGTGCGGGCGCCACGACTGGCGCATGCCGAGTCGCGATGAGGCCCTGACGCTGCTGGACGTCACCCGGATCGGCGACGGCCCGGCACTCGACCCCGCCTACTTCCCCGGCGCCGCAGAGGGGGAATACTGGACGGGAACGACCTTCCGGATGTATCCGCGCGGCGCGTGGGCCATTGATACAATCTATGCCCAGGATCGGGTGGACTGGAAGGTCAATCTGAAGCGCGTCAGGCTCGTCAGCGGCGCCAGGGATGCCGTCAGGCCGAAAAGGAGAGGGAGATGAACACCACGCACCCCGGGTCCGAGCGCCAGATCGCCATCTGGCTGCTCGCCTGCTGTGCCATCCTGTTTGCGCTGCTCGTGCTGGGGGGTGTCACGCGCCTGACGGGCTCCGGCCTGTCGATCACCGACTGGCGCCCGGTGACCGGGGCGATGCCGCCGCTGAGCGAGCAGGCCTGGCAGCAGGAATTCGACCTGTACCGCGCCAGCCCGGAATACCGCGTCGTCAATCGCGGCATGTCGCTGCACGAGTTCAAGGTCATCTACGGCTACGAGTACGCTCACCGCCTGCTGGCGCGGCTGCTCGGCCTGGCATTTGCGCTTCCGCTGGCGTGGTTCTGGATCCGGGGTCGCATCCCGCCGCGCCTGCGCTGGCCCCTGCTCGGCATCCTCGGGCTGGGGATGCTGCAAGGCTACATGGGCTGGTTCATGGTGAAGAGCGGGCTCGTCGACATTCCGCGCGTCAGCCCGTATCGCCTCGGGGCACACCTGGGGCTGGCACTGCTCATTTATGCCTGGATGCTCTGGATCGCGCTCGGCCTGCTGCGCCCGCGCGGTGAACCGGCATCCTTGCAGGTCAGGCGGGGACTGCAGCCCGTGTTGCTGGTCGTGGCCGTTACCATCATGTCCGGTGCGCTCGTGGCCGGCCTCAAGGCGGGCTTCGTCTACAACACTTTCCCCCTGATGGCGGGCCAGTGGGTGCCCGACGGGCTGCTGCATCTCGAGCCGGCCTGGCGAAACTGGTTCGAAAACCCGGCGACGGTGCAGTTCACCCATCGCCTGCTCGGCCTGGGTACCTTGTTGCTGGTGTTGCTGCTGTGGCTCCGGGCCATGCGCCTGCCGTTGTCCGCCACCCAGCGGCTCGCATTCCACGGCCTTGCCGCGGCGGCCATCCTGCAGGCGACGCTGGGGATCAAGGCCCTGCTGATGTTCGTTCCGGTGAGCCTGGGTGCCGCCCACCAGGGCGGCGCCGTGCTGCTGCTGAGCATGGTGATGTTCGCCCTGCATGAGGCAGGTCGCGGGACACGGCCCGTCGGTGTGGCCGCACCGGCCGAGGCAAGGGCGGCTTGAGAAAGCCCGGTTTCGGGGGCGGCCCTAGAGACGCAGGTGCCGGCGCAGCGCGCCGAATTGTTCGAGCATGCGCTCGGGCCGCTGCGGCGGCGGGAATGCGCCGAGCACGCGTCCTTGCGGATCGATGATCATGATCGAGCTCGTGTGATCGATCGAACGGTGTCCCCGGGGATCGACGTATTCGTGGTACTTGACGGCTAGCGGCCCGGCGAGCGCCGCCAACGCGTCCGGCGATCCGCTGAGGCCGACGAACGCGGGATCGAAATAATCCAGGTAGGCCGCGATCTGGGCCGGCCGGTCATATTCGGGATCGACCGAGACGAACACGACCTGGTGATCCAGCGCAGGGTAGGCCTCCGCGAGCCCCTTGCGGTAGTCGCGCAGCACCTGCATGGCCAGCGGGCAGACGTCCGGGCACTGCAGGTAGCCGAAGAACAGGAACGTCCAGCGCCCCTGCAGCTGCGCCGGGCCGAACGGGCGCTCGCGTTGGTCAAGCAGTTCGAATTCGCCGACCGGCAATGGCTCGGGCCAGAGAATGGCCCGCAGTTCCGGCGGGGCGTTCGACCAGCCGGGCGCGCCGCCAGGGACATGGCGCGACACGATCGTGGCGCCCAGCACGATGACCCCCAGCACCGCGAGGAGGACCGGGCCGACGGCGATGCGCCGGCCCGGGTCGACAGGTGATGCCCTGCGATTATTCGGCGAGGCTGCGGATGTAGGCGACGACATTCTCGAGGTCCTCGCCCTTCAGCGCATGCCCCCAGGGCGTCATCATCGGCGACAGGCCGACGGCCGTGCCGCCCTCGGCAATGACTTTCTTGAGGTAATCGTCGTCGACCGTGGCCTGCCACTCGGCGTCATCGAGTGCCCGCGGCTTTGGGCGCAGGGCGGCGGAAGCAGGCCCGTCGCCCGCGCCTGCGGGACCGTGGCAGGTGGCGCAGAACTGCTGAAACTTGGCCTTGCCCGCCTCTGCGTCGCCGGCCTGTGCCTGGCCGGAGATCATGCACAAGGCGGCTATGCCGGCCACGAGAGTGAAGTTACGCATGCCTGGACTCCTGGGATTCGGAAGGGATTAATAAATGCATAAGGTATACATCTTTCGCGGAGAGTCAACTTTCCGCCGCGACGATACCGGGTGCACAGGTTATTCGACCGGCCACTATTGCTAGATCCATCGTATTAGCGTATTAATACGCTAACTCAAGCGCCTTGCCGGCCACTCACGGATGCAATTATGAAGAATCGCACCATGCCGTCCAAGCTCGATGAACAGCGTGCCGAGGCGTCGCTGTGTCGCGCGATCCTCGCGCTGCGGGATGGCGAAGAGGTCGGATGCTTCCTGCGCGACCTCTGCACACCGGCGGAACTCCAGGCGCTCGTGGATCGCTGGCGAGTGGTCGAGATGCTTCGCCAGGGCCTGACCTATCGGCAGATCAATGATCAGACGGGTGTCAGCGTCACGACGATCGGGCGCGTCGCCCGTTTCCTGTCCGATGGCCACGGCGGGTACCGCAGCGTCGCGGAGCGGCTGGACGGAGAGGCATCATGACGATCCAGGCCGAGCAGCGGATCAAGGTCGCGGTGCAGAAGTCCGGCAGGCTGACGGACAACTCGCTGCACCTGATGGAGACCTGCGGGCTGATCTACAGCCGCGGCCGGGACCAGCTGATCTGCTTTGGCGAGAACATGCCGGTGGACGTGCTGCTGGTGCGCGACGATGACATCCCGGAGCTGGTCGCCGAAGGGATCTGCGATCTCGGCATCGTCGGCATGAACGTGTTCCGCGAGAAAGTCGGCGACGGCATGGACGTGCGGACGGAGCTGGAGCTGGACTTCGGCCGGTGCCGTTTGTCGATCGCGGTGCCGCGCGGCTTCGGTTACGAAGCCGCGTACAGCCTCGAAGGCCTGCGCATCGCCACCAGCTATCCGCGCATCCTGTCCGCCTGGCTGGCGCGGCAGTGCGTCGCCGCCACCGTCGTGACGCTGTCCGGCGCGGTGGAGATCGCGCCGCGCCTCGGGCGTGCGGACGTGATCTGTGACCTGGTATCGACCGGCTCCACGCTGCTTGCCAATGAGCTCGAGGAAGTCGAGATCGTATTCGAGAGCCGTGCGGCGCTCATATCGCGCCTCGACGGCCCGGACGCCGGCTGGCCCGAGCGGCTGGTGAGCCGCATGCGCGGCGTGCTGAGCGTGCGCGAGAGCAAGTACATCATGCTGCACGCGCCGCGCTCGGCCCTGGCGGAAATTCGCCGCCTTCTGCCCGGCAGCGAATCGCCCACGGTGATGCCGCTCGAGGGCCGCGACGACAAGGTCGCCGTGCATGCCGTCTGCCGCGAGAATGTGTTCTGGGAGACGCTCGAGAGCCTGAAGGCCGCCGGCGCGAGCTCGATGCTCGTATTGCCCGTGGAGAAGATGCTTGCCTGAGTCGACACCCTTGCTGAGCAGGTTCCGCTGGGCCGATCTCGACGCGGTCGGGCGGCAGGCGGTGCTGGCGCGCCCCCGGGTCGCGCGCCGCGAGGCGCTCGCCGGGGACGTGGCCCGGATCATCGCCGAGGTGCGTCGCGACGGCGATCAGGCGCTGCTGCGGTTTGCGCAGCGCTACGACGGCGTGACGCTTGCGGCCCTGCGCGTGCAGGGCGCCGAATTCGACGCGGCGGAAGAGACCCTTGGCGAAGAGCAGCGCATCGCGCTGCGGCTTGCGATCGACAATGTGCGCGCCTTCCATGCCGCGCAGCTGGGTGCGCCGATCGAAGTCGAAACCATGCCGGGCGTCGTTTGCCGCCGCATCAGCCGCCCGATCCGGGCCGTCGGCCTGTATGTGCCGGCCGGCACTGCCCCGCTGCCATCCACGGTCATCATGCTGGCGGTACCCGCCGCGCTGGCCGGCTGTCCGCGGCGCATCCTCTGCACGCCGCCGCAGCGAAACGGTCGCGCCGATCCTGCCGTGCTCACCGCGGCGCGGTATTGCGACATCGACGAAGTCTATCTCGCCGGCGGCGCGCAGGCCGTCGCCGCAATGGCGTATGGCACGGACACGATTCCCGCAGTGGACAAGATCTTCGGGCCGGGCAATGCCTGGGTCACCGAGGCCAAGCTGCAGGTGTCGCGCGATCCCGACGGCGCAGCGCTGGACCTGCCGGCCGGACCCTCCGAGGTCCTGGTCATCGCGGACGAGCGTGCCGATGCAGGCTTCGTCGCCGCCGATCTGTTGTCGCAGGCGGAGCACGGGCCGGATTCACAGGTGCTGCTCGTAACGACCTCCGCAGCGCTCGCCGACGCCGTGGATGCGGCGATCTGGGCGCAACTCGCCGTGCTGCCGCGGAGCGCCGTCGCGCGCGAGGCGCTGGGCCACGGCCGTACCCTGATTGCGCGGGACCTGGACGAGGCGATGCGGATCAGCAATCTCTATGCGCCCGAGCACCTGATCCTGCAGGTCCCCGACGCGGAACGCCTGCTGGCGCGAGTCGCGGCCGCCGGCTCAGTGTTCCTCGGCGACTGGACGCCGGAGTCGCTTGGCGACTACTGCAGCGGCACCAATCATGTCCTGCCGACCTACGGTCATGCGCGCGCCTGGAGCGGGCTCTCCGTGGGCGATTTCCAGCTCGCAATCTCGGTGCAGCAGGCGAGCCCCGAGGGCTTCCGGCTGATCGGTCCGACCGCCCGGACGCTCGCGGAGATGGAGGGCCTGGCGGCTCATGCACTCGCGGTGAAGCTCCGCCTGGAGGCGCTGGAGCAACCTGATGCGATGGCGTTGCGGGACAGGTCGCGCGGATGAGCGGAGTGGCCCACTTGTTACGCCCGGACCTGAGGGACTTCACGGCCTACCATGCGGCTTCGCCGCGGCGCGGCGTCGTGCGCCTGCATGCCAACGAGTCGTCCTGGCGATCCGCGTGGGACGAGACGAGCGACGGCCTCAATCGATATCCGGATCCGCGGCCGGCGGCCCTGGTCGGCGCGCTGGCCGGGCTCTACGGCGTGCCCCCCGGCGCGGTGCTCGCGACGCGCGGCAGCGACGACGCGATCGACCTGCTGGTGAGGGCGTTCTGTCGTGCCGGCGAGGACGCCGTGCTCGTCTGTCCCCCGACCTTCGGCATGTACGCGGTGGCGGCGCGCCTGCAGGGCGCGCGGGTCGTCGAGGTGCCGCTGAAACAGGACTTCGGGGTCGATGCGCGTGCCGTCGAGGCGGCCGCGAGCCGGGGAGTGAAGCTGGTGTTCCTGTGCTCGCCCAACAACCCGACCGGCAATGCCATCCCGCCGGCTGTTGTCGAGCGGCTCTGCGGCGCGCTGGCCACGCACTGCGTGGTCGTCGTGGACGAGGCGTATGTCGAGTTCGCACGCGGCGAGGGCTTTGCGGAACGCCTCGAGTCCCAGCCGAACCTCGTGCTGCTGCGGACGCTGTCCAAGGCCTGGGGACTCGCCGGGGCGCGCATCGGCGCCCTGCTGGCGGATCCCGAGCTGGTGGCGATCCTGCGCATGCTCGCGCCACCGTACCCGTTGCCGTCGCTGGCCACCGAGGCGGCATTGCGGCGCCTGCAGCCCGCGGAGCTCACCGCGGCCCGGCGCCGAACCGCCACCGTCGTGCGCCGGCGCGAGGTGCTGGCGGCGGCCCTGCGCAAATTGCCGGCGGTTGCACGAGTCTGGCCGAGTGATGCCAATTTTCTCCTCGTGCGCTTTGCCGACGCTGCGGTGGCGATGGCGGCCTGCGAATCCGCCGGCGTACTGGTGCGGGACTTCAGCAGGCTGGCGCGCCTGGGCGGATGCCTGCGCATCACGGTCGGCACGGCGGCGGAGAACCGCCGCCTCCTGGATGCGCTGGCTACGATCGACGCACAACTCGCGGGGCGCCCGTATGGATAGGTCACTGTTGCTGTTTATCGATCGCGACGGGACGCTGGTGGAGGAACCGGCCGACGAGCAGGTCGACGCGGTCGAGAAGATCCGCCTCCTGCCGGGCGTGATACCCGCCCTGCTGCGGCTCGTCGAGGCCGGCTATCGCCTGGTGCTGGTCAGCAACCAGGACGGGCGCGGCACCGATGCATTTCCCGAGGAAGATTTCCTGCGAGCCCACGACTTCATCCTCGCGCTGTTCGCGAGCCAGGGCATCCGCTTCGATGCGGAATTCATCTGCCCGCATCTGCCGGAGGCGGGTTGCGACTGCCGCAAGCCAGCGACCGGGCTCGTGACCCGCTTCGTCGTCACCACGCCTCCGGATCTCGATCGCAGCTTTGTCATCGGCGATCGCGAGACCGATCTCGCATTTGCGAAAAACCTCGGCCTGGTCGGACTCAAGGTCGGCGACGGTACTGCGGGGAGCATGACCTGGCCGGAGATCGCGCGGCACATCCTCGGCGGGCTCAGGCGCGGCAGGGTGACCCGCGGTACCGCCGAAACACGTATCAGCGTGGAAGTGGATCTCGACGACCCGCGCGGCCCCGTGAGGGCCGCCACGGGCATCGGCTACTACGATCACATGCTGGAGCAGGTCGCGAAGCACGGCGGTTTCTCGCTGGAGCTCGAGTGCAGTGGCGACCTGCACGTGGACGAGCATCACACGGTCGAAGACGTTTCGCTGGCGCTGGGCGAAGCCTTGCGCAAGGCGCTCGGCACGCGGCGCGGCATCCGCCGCTATGGCTTCGTCTTGCCCATGGACGAGGCGCGCGCGGAAGTCGCGGTCGACCTCGGGGGGCGGCCCTACCTGGTCTTCGAGGGCGAGTTCCGTCGCGAGCGTGTCGGCGAGCTGCCCACCGAGCTGGTGCCGCATTTCTTCCGGTCGCTGGCCGACAGCCTGCGCGCCTCGATCCACGTGCGCGTGACCGGCGAGAACGACCACCACCAGGTCGAAGCCTCGTTCAAGGCGCTCGGCCGCGCACTGCGCGATGCCTTCAGGCAGGAGGGCGGCGGCATACCGTCCACCAAGGGGACGCTCGGATGAGACCCGGCGGGCCCGTCATCGTCGACTCCGGCGGCGCCAACATCAGCTCGCTGCGCTTCGCCCTCGCGCGGCTCGGCTGCGCGGCGCCGCTTACCGCGAAGCCGGCGGAAATACGCGCGGCGAGCCACGTGTTCCTGCCGGGCGTCGGTGCGGCGGCCGAGGCCATGACGCGCCTGGAGCGCAGTGGTCTCGCCGACGTCGTGCGCGGCCTCGCCCAGCCGGTGCTCGGGATCTGCCTGGGCATGCAGCTGCTGTACGAGGCCTCGGACGAGGACGGCGGGCGGGATTGCCTGGGCCTGGTGCCGGGACGCGTGGCGCGCATCCCTGGCGGGCCGGACCACCCGGTCCCGCACATGGGCTGGAACCTGACCAGCCTGTCGGACGATTGCCCGCTGTTCCGCGATCTCCCGGGTGCCGCGCATTTTTACTACGTGCACAGCTATGCGGCGCCGCCGGCACCCGGCACGGTGGCGGTGGCCGACTACGGCGGGGAGTTCACGGCCGTGGTCGCGCGGGCCAACTTCTACGGGGTCCAGTTTCACCCGGAGCGCTCCGGCCCGGCGGGCGCACGCCTCCTCGCGAACTTTCTCGCGCACTGAATCCGCAAGGACCCACGCTCACATGGCACTCATGCCCATCCCCGCGATCGACCTGAAGGAGGGGCGCTGCGTGCGCCTCTACCAGGGGCGCTTCGACCGGGTGTCGGAATACGACCAGGATCCCGTGCAGCTGGCGGGGCGCTATCTCGCGCTCGGGGTCGAGTGGGTTCATGTCGTGGACCTCGACGGGGCCCGCGACGGTAGCGGCCGTAATCGCGACGTCGTCATGCGCATGGCGGGCCTGGCGCACCGCCGCATCCAGATCGGAGGCGGGGTTCGCAGCCGCGCGGACGTCGAGGCGCTGCTCGCATCCGGGGTCGGCCGCGTCGTGATCGGCAGTGCCGCCGTCGACAATCCCGGCGAGGTACGCGCCTGGCTCGACGATTTCGGCCCGGAGCGGCTGGTGCTGGCGTTCGATGTGCGGCTCGATGGCGAAGGTATGCCGTGGCTCAGGACGCACGGCTGGACCGAGGATGCAGGGCTTGCCCTGTGGGGCGCACTCGAGAATTACTCGGCCACCGGATTACGCCATGTGCTGTGCACCGACGTGGCGCGGGATGGTGCGATGTCCGGTCCGAACGTTGCGCTGTACACGGAGTGCGCGGCGCGCTTCCCGCAGCTCGCGCTGCAGGCTTCCGGCGGGGTCCGCGACCTCGGCGACCTCGAGTCGCTGCGCGCGAGCGGGGCGGCGGGCGTGGTCATCGGCAAGGCGCTGCTCGACGGCCGCATCACGGATGAGGAGATCCGCTCATTCTTGCCAGGCGCATAATTCCCTGCCTCGATGTTCGCGACGGGCGCGTCGTCAAAGGCGTCAGGTTTCGCGACCATCGCGATGCGGGCGGAATTCTCGAGCTCGCCGGCCGCTATCGCGACGAGGGGGCCGACGAGCTGGTGTTTTACGACATCACTGCGAGTCCGGCCGGCCGCACGGTGGCGCGTGGCTGGATCACGCGCGTAGCCGAGCTGCTCGACATCCCGTTCTGCGTCGCGGGCGGCATCCGCGACGTCGCCGCAGGCGAGGCCGTGCTCGCCGACGGTGCCGACAAGATCAGCATCAACACGCCCGCGCTGGAACGCCCCGGCCTGATCGACGACCTTGCGCGGCGCTTCGGCAGCCAGTGCGTCGTGATCGGGATCGACAGCCGGCGCGAGGACGCCGGCTGGCGCGTCGCCAGTCACACCGGCGATCCCGCCCTGACTCGCTTCGCGCGGCGCGAGACACTCGCATGGGTTCGCGAGGTACAGCAGCGTGGCGCCGGCGAGATCGTGCTGAACTGCATGGATTCGGATGGCGTGCGCGACGGCTACGACCTCGAGCAGCTCGCCGCCGTGCGCGCCGCATGCGGCGTCCCGCTGATCGCCTCGGGCGGGGCCGGGCAAGCGCGTCATTTTCTCGAGGTGTTTCACGAGGCCCGCGTGGACGGGGCCCTGGCCGCAAGCGTGTTCCACTCCGGGCAGATGCGGATACCTGAGCTCAAGGCGATGCTCGCCGGAAATGGCGTGGAGGTAAGGCAATGAAGGCACCCGATGCGGACCGGCTCGACTGGGACAAGGGCGACGGCCTGCTGCCCGCGATCGTGCAGCATGCCCTCAGCGGTGCCGTGCTGATGCTCGGCTACATGAGCCGGGAGTCCTTCGCGGCAACGCTCGCCCGCGGCGAAGCGGTATTTTTCAGTCGCAGTCGCGCCCGGCTGTGGCGCAAGGGAGAGAGCTCGGGCAATGTGCTTAAGGTCGTCGAGATGCGCACAGACTGCGATACCGACGCGCTGCTGGTGCGCGCGCTGCCTGTCGGGCCGACGTGTCATCTCGGCACTCGCAGCTGCTTCGGCGAACCGATGTCCGCCACGCTGCTCGAGGAACTCGAGGGGGTCATCGCCGGCCGCATAGCCGATCGCCCCGCGGACAGCTACGTGGCAAGACTGGCCGCAGCGGGTCCCGCGCGCGTGGCGCAGAAAGTGGGCGAGGAGGGGGTCGAGACCGCGCTGGCCGCGGTCGCGGGCGACACCGAGGCGCTTGCCGGGGAAGCGGCCGACCTGCTGTTTCATCTGCTCGTGCTGCTGCAGGTCCGCGGCCTGTCGCTTGAGCCCGTCCTCGAGCGACTCGCCTCCCGCCGCCGCTGACCGCGCCGGGGACATTGCTCCGCAGGAGCAGTGTCCCCTTCTTGAGTGAGGACCGCGGGACCGCGCCGTCATAGGCCCGCTTCGCTCGGGAAATCTTATCTCCCTCAGCGGGCCTATGACGTCCCGATCCCGCTGCGCCGTTGCCCAAGGCAGCCTCCCGGGGCGACTGCTTTTGCAAGTCCGCCGCCACGTAGCTGCGGCGCCGCTCGACGACACCAACCTTATCGACCACGCAGCGGGATCGGAACGTCACATGCTCGCCGCGCGGCATAAGAATTCCAAGCGTGGGGAGCATGTGACGGTTCGGTCCCGCGGTCCCCTGGCGAATAAGGGGACACAGCTTGAAAGCAGTGTCCCCGAGCGAATAAGGGGACACAGCCTGAAAGCAGTGTCCCCGTACGTGCTCGTACTCTATGATGCGGCGGAATCCGGCTGCGCTGCGTTGCCCATGAGCCTTGCAAAGTCCACCACCGTCGTCGGCGGCAACACGCTTGCCTCGCGCATCCTCGGATTCGCCCGCGACGTCGTATTCGCGCGCCTGTTCGGCGCGGGCGCGGGCATGGACGTGTTCGTGGTGGCGTTCCAGATCCCGAACTTCCTGCGGCGGCTTTTTGCCGAGGGCGCATTCTCGCAAGCCTTCGTCCCGGTGCTGTCGGAATACCAGTCGCGCGGCCCGCACGAGGAGGTCAAGGTACTCGCGGATCGCGTCGCGGGCACGCTCGGCGTATTGCTGTTCCTGGTGACGCTCGTCGGCATTCTTGCCGCGCCGTTGTTCATCCTCCTGTTCGCGCCGGGATTCTCCGGCGAGCCCGACAAGCTGGCGCTGGCCAGCGAGATGTTGCGGCTCACCTTCCCTTACCTGTTCTTCATCTCCTTGACGGCTTTTGCCGGCGGCATCCTCAACACCTATGGCAGGTTCGGCGTCCCGGCCTTCACCCCCGTGCTGCTCAACCTGGTCCTGATCGGCGCCGCGATCTGGCTCTCGCCACTGTTCGCCGAGCCGATCTTCGGCCTGGCGGTCGGCGTATTCATTGCGGGTGTCGCGCAGCTCGGCTTTCAGCTCCCCTTCCTGCGCGCGCTCGGCCTGCTTCCCCGGCCGCGCTGGGGCGGGAGTCATCCCGGCGTGCGCAAGATCGGCAGGCTGATGCTGCCCGCGATCCTCGGTTCATCGGTGGCGCAGATCAACCTGATCGTCGACCGCATCATCGCCTCGTTCCTCGTCACGGGCAGCATCAGCTGGCTGTACTACTCCGATCGGCTGCTCGAGTTCCCACTCGGGATTTTCGCCATCGCGCTGGCCACCGTGATCCTGCCGGGCCTGTCGCGCCGTCATGCCGAACAGTCGATGGCGGCATTTTCGGCGACGCTCGACTGGGCGCTGAAGCTGGTGGCGGTGATTGCGCTTCCGGCCGCCGTGGGGATGTTCATGCTGGCCGGCCCGATGCTGGCGACGCTGTTCCAGTACGGCGAATTCACGGCCGTCGACGCGCGCATGGCGAGCCTGAGCCTGATGGCGTACTCGGTGGCGCTGGTGGGCTTCACGCTGGTGAAGGTCCTGTCGCCCGGCTACTTCAGCCGCCAGGATATCCGCACTCCCGTCCGGGTCAGTATTCGCGCGATGATCGTCAACATCGTCCTGAACCTGGCGATCGTCGTGCCGATGGTTCGCATGGGGATGCCGGGCGCGCACGCCGGGCTCGCCGCCGCGACCGGGCTGGCGGCGATCTACAACGCCAGCGCCTTGTATCTTGGCTTGCGCCGCACCGGTATCTACGCCCCGGGCGACGGCTGGCGACCGCTGGCGGTGCGCGTCCTGCTGGCCAACCTGGCGATGGCAATCTCGCTGTGGCTCGTGGCCGGGCCTCTGGACGGCTGGCTGGCGGCCGCCTGGCACGCACGCGGTCTCCGCCTGGCGGGCTGCATCGGCCTCGGCCTGGTCGTCTATGTCGGCACGCTCCTCGCGCTCGGCATGCGCCCGGCTCACCTGCGCGGCCGCTCCGGGGCGCCACCGGCACGTCCTTCCGTATAATCGATCGTCTTTTGGCCGGCGCCTTGCGGCGCGCGGCCCGGGGCGGCACCAGGAATCCGGACTTGGAACTGATCAGGGGCAAGCACAATCTGCGTTCCAGGCACCGGGAATGCGCGGTGACCATCGGCAATTTCGATGGCCTTCACCTCGGGCATCGCGCGGTCCTGCGGCGGCTTATCGATCGCGCGCGAGCGCTCGATCTGCCGGCCGTCGTCATGAGCTTCGAGCCCACCCCGCGCGAATATTTCATGGGTCCGGCGGCCCCGCCACGCCTGGCGAGCTTTCGCGAGAAATTCATCGGCCTCGCCGCCCAGGGCGTTGACCGGCTGTTCTGTGCGCGCTTTGACGCCGAGATGGCGGCGCTGTCGCCGGAGTCCTTCATCTGTACCTACCTGGTCGACGGACTGGCGGCGCGCTACCTGGCGGTCGGCGACGATTTCCGCTTCGGCAGGAATCGCGCCGGAGATTTCAGTACGCTGCAGGCTGCAGGGGTCGCACACGGATTTGCGGTCGAGGACACTCCCACGTGCACGCTCGACGGAGTGCGGGTCAGCAGCACGGCCGTCCGCGAGGCGCTGGCGGCCGGCGACCTGGGTCTCGCGAAGCGCCTGCTGGGACGGCATTATGGGATGACGGGGCGGGTGATCGAGGGTCGGCGGCTTGGCCAGACGCTCGGCTTTCCGACCGCCAACCTGCGGCCCGGACGGCGGGTGCTGCCGGTGACGGGGGTATTCGCCGTGCTCGTGCTGGGGGTCAGCGATCATCCGTGGCCGGCCGTGGCCAACCTGGGCACGCGCCCCACCGTGGACGGCACGGAGCCGCTCCTCGAGGCGCACCTGTTCGATTTTTCCGGCGACCTGTACGGGCGCCGGATCACGGTCGAGTTCGTCGCGCGCTTGCGGGACGAGCGCCGCTTCGCGGATATGCCGAGCCTCACGGCGCAGATGCGCCGTGACGCGGAACTCGCAAGGAGCATCCTCGCGGATGCGGGCTACACAAGAGGAATGAACGTTGGCTGACTACAAGGACACGCTGAACCTGCCACGCACGGATTTCCCGATGCGCGCGGCGCTGGCGCAGCGCGAGCCGGAAATGCTGGCGGACTGGGAGACCCGCGGCCTCTACGCCAGGCTGCGCGAGGCCGGCAGGGGACGCCCGCCGTTTCTTTTGCCCGACGGTCCACCGTACGCCAACGGCGACATTCACCTCGGCCATTGCGTCAACAAGGTGCTGAAGGACATCGTGATCCGTTCGCGGACGCTCGACGGCTACGACGCGCCGTACATCCCGGGATGGGATTGCCACGGCCTGCCGATCGAGCTGGTCGTCGAGCGCGAGCACGGCCCGGTAGGTGCGAAGCTCGACGCCAGCGCATTCCGCGCTGCCTGCCGCAGCTTCGCACTGGCACAGGTGGACGGTCAGCGCAGGGACTTTCGCCGGCTCGGCATCCTGGGCGACTGGGAGCGCCCTTACCTGACCATGGATCCGGCCTACGAGGCGGAACAACTACGGGCATTCGCGCGCATCCTCGCCAACGGGCATGTCTACAAGGGCTTCAAGCCGGTGCACTGGTGCCTGGACTGCGGCTCGGCCCTGGCCGAGGCCGAAGTGGAGTACGCCGACAAGCAGTCGCCGGCGATCGATGTGCGTTTCCGGGTGATCGACGAGGCGGCCTTGCAGCGGGCTATCGGCGGCAATCCGGGTGGCTCGGGGGCAGGGCCCGTTTCGATCCCGATCTGGACCACGACGCCGTGGACGATCCCGGCCAGCCAGGCGGTGGCCCTGCATCCCGACCTCGAGTACGCACTCATCGCCCGCGACGGCCCCGCGGGCCGTGAGCGCCTTGTCGTGGCACGCGAGCTGCTGGCGCAGACTACGCGGCGCTGGGGGATCGAGCATTTCGAGGAACTGGCGGTCTGCCGTGGCCGTGCCCTCGAGGGGCTCCTGCTGAGGCACCCGTACCTGCCGCGCGAAGTGCCCGTGATTCTCGGTGATCACGTCACCATCGAAGCCGGCACCGGTGCGGTTCACACGGCGCCGGGACACGGTCATGACGATTACATCGTGGGGCGGCGCTATGGCCTCGCAGTCGACAACCCCGTGCTGGACGACGGGCGCTTTCGCGCCGGCACCGAGGCCGTGGCCGGCCTCACGGTCTTCGATGCCAACCCCGTCATCGTCGAGTTACTGCGGGAACACGACGCCTTGTTGCACCACGAACCCCTCCGGCACAGTTACCCGCATTGCTGGCGCCACAAGACGCCGCTGATCTTCCGCGCCACGCCCCAGTGGTTCGTGGGGATGGACCGCGAGGGGCTGCGGGAGCGCGCCTTGCAGACCATCGGCGAGGTCCGCTGGATGCCCGGCTGGGGAGAGAACCGCATTCGTGGCATGGTCGAAGGGCGGCCCGACTGGTGCATTTCACGCCAGCGGACCTGGGGCGTGCCCATCGCCCTGTTCGTCGACCGCGAGAGCGGTGAGCCCCACCCGGATTCGCTGCGCCTGCTGGAGCTGGTCGCGCAGCGGGTCGCAAGGGAAGGGATCGACGCCTGGTGGGCGCTGGACCCGGCGGACCTCCTGGGCGAAGACGCGCTGCGTTACGAGAAAGTGCACGACATCATGGACGTATGGGTGGACTCGGGCCTGATGCATCATTGCCTCAGCGCCACGCGCGATGAGGTCGGCTTTCCCGCCGACCTGTACCTCGAGGGCTCCGACCAGCATCGCGGCTGGTTCCAGAGCTCGCTGCTCACCTCGGTCGCGATGCACGGTCGGGCGCCGTATCGTGCGGTGCTGACGCACGGATTCACGGTGGACGAGAAGGGCCGCAAGATGTCGAAGAGTCTCGGCAACGTCGTCGCGCCGCAGAAAGTCCTCAACACGCTCGGGGCCGACATCCTCCGCCTGTGGGTTGCGGCGACGGATTATCGTGGCGAGATGAACGTCTCGGACGAAATCCTGAAGCGCATGTCCGACTCCTATCGGCGCATGCGCAACACGGCGCGCTTCCTGCTCGGCAACCTGGACGGCTTCGACCCGGCGCGTGACGCCGTGGCAGCGGAGGAGATGGTTGCGCTGGATCGCTGGGCCATCGCGCGCACCGCGATGCTGCAGGAGGAAATCGTGCAGGCCTACCGGGATTACGAGTTCCACCTCATCTACCAGAAGGTGCACAATTTCTGCGTGCTCGACATGGGTGGCTTTTATCTCGATGTGCTGAAGGATCGCCTCTACACGACTCCGGCCGGCGGTCACCCGCGGCGTTCAGCGCAGACCGCCATGTACCACGTGGCCGAGGCGATGGTGCGCTGGCTGGCGCCGGTGCTCGCATTCACGGCGGAGGAGATCTGGTCGAGCATGCCGGGCGAACGCCCGGAATCCGTGCTGCTGTCCGGCTGGCATCGGCTGCCGGAAGTGCCGCTGCGGGAGGACGATCCCGACTGGGACCTGGTGCACGCGGTTCGCGATGACGTCGCGCGGGAGCTCGAGGCATTGAGAAACGCGGGCCGCATCGGTTCGTCGCTCGATGCCGAGCTAGTCCTGTACGCGGCTGACGACCTCGCAGTCCGCCTGCGCGGGCCGGGCGAAGAGCTGCGTTTCCTGCTGCTGACATCCGACGTGCGCGTCGAAGGGTTGGAGCATCGTCCCGCGGACGCGATCGAACTCGAGGGATTCGTCGGGCGCCTGTATGCGCAAGTCGTGCCGACGGAAAACACGAAGTGCGTGCGTTGCTGGCATCGCCGAGCCGATATTGGCGCCCACCCGGACCACCCGGAGTTATGCGGCCGCTGCGCCGGAAATATTTCCGGCGCCGCCGAGCAGAGGCGCTGGGCGTGAATCACGAGGCCGCACGAGCCCAGGCGGATCGGAATGGCGCCCTTCGCTGGCTGTGGCTGTCCGGCCTGGTGATCGTGCTCGACCAGCTCAGCAAGCTCGTGATCACCTTTAACCTCGAGATCTACGACCGCATCGAGGTGTTGCCCGTATTCGACATTACGCGGCTGCACAACACGGGCGCGGCGTTCAGTTTCCTGGCCGGGGCGGGCGGCTGGCAGCGCTGGTTTTTCATCACCATTGCGGCCGCCGTGACGGCGCTCGTCTGCGTCTGGCTGAAGCGGATGCCGCGCAGCGGACAGGGCTGGCTGGCCGCGTCGCTTGCCTTGATCGTCGGGGGGGCGGTGGGCAACGTCATCGACCGGGTGGCCCACGGCCACGTCGTCGATTTCCTCAGTTTTCACTGGGACCAGTGGTTCTTTCCGGCTTTCAACGTGGCGGACTCCGCAATCACGATCGGCGCGGTGATCCTGCTCATCCAGAGCCTCTTCGAGGGGCGCAGGAAACGCAAAATCATATGAAACCGGGACGGGCAGCCTTGCACCGCCACGGTTAAAATCGCTTTCGCCTTTCGTCGGAGATCCACGATGCGACCCGCAACACTCGTCCTGACTGCACTTTCATTGCTGGCACCCGCCGCCGGCGCGGCAGAGTCGCGCCTCCTGCGCCTGCCGGACATCCATGGCGAGCAAGTGGCGTTCGTGTACGGTGGCGATATCTATACGGCCTCCGCGCAAGGTGGCGTCGCGCAGCGCCTGACCTCGCACGAGGGCCAGGAGCTGTATCCGAAGTTCTCTCCGGACGGCCGGTGGATCGCATTTTCGGCGGAGTACTCGGGCACGCGACAGGTATGGGTGATGGCGGCCGCAGGCGGCGCGCCGCGCCAGCTGACTTTTTATACCGACGTCGGCCCGATGCCCCCGCGTGGCGGCACGGACTACCGGGTACTGGACTGGACCCCGGACGGCACGCACATCCTCGTCCGGGCCAACCGCACGCCCTACGGCGAACGGGACGGCCTGCCGCTGCTCGTGCCGTTCGAGGGCGGCATGGAGAAACCGCTGGGACCGCCCGAGACCGGCGGCGGAATGCTGTCCGCCGACGGCAATACCTACGTCTTTACGCCCTTCGATCGCGAGTTCCGCACCTGGAAACGCCATCGGGGCGGCCGCGCCCAGGATGTCTGGACCTACGACCTGGTCAACAATACATCGCGGCAACTGACCGACTTCGTCGGCACCGACCACCAGCCGATGTGGGTGGACGGCAGGATCTTTTTCGTCTCGGACCGCGACTTCACGCTGAATATGTTCGTCATGGAGATGGACGGCAGCGGGCAACGCAAGGTCACGGAGTTCGATGACTTCGACGTGCTCTGGCCCAGTTCGGACCGGCAGCGCGTCGTGTTCGAGCAGGGCGGGTTCGTGTGGCTGCACGATCCGGCCGCCGGCGAGACGCGTCGCATCCCGATCGACGTCCGGGGCGATCGGCCGCACGCGCTGCCGACGTTCAAGAACGTCACGAAGCAGATCGAGAGCTTCGATATCGCCCCGCAGGGGGAACGCGCCGTGTTTGCTGCGCGCGGCGACATTTTCACGGTCCCGGCGCAGCATGGGGAGATTCGCAATATTTCCAGGACACCGGAAGCGCGCGAGATCAGCGCCGCCTGGTCGCCGGACGGGAAGTGGATTTCCTACCTGTCGGATGCCACGGGCGAGTACGAGATCTACGTTCGCCCGCAGGACGGCAGCGGCGAGCCGCGACGCATCACGCGCGACGGCGAAGTATGGCGATTCCCGCCTGTGTGGTCGCCGGACTCCAACAAGCTCGCCTACGCCGACAGCGCCAATCGCCTCAGCATCGTCGAGATCGACTCCGGCCGCGTTCGCCAGGTGGACACCACGCGGCACGCCAACAATGCCTTCCGCGACCTGACGCAGTACGTGTGGTCGCCGGACAGCCGGTGGCTCGCATATACCAAGGTCAACGAGAGCTACAACAGCTCGATCTGGGTCTACTCGCTGCGCGACGAGCGCACGTGGCAGCTGACCACCGACGCCACCAACGAGCAGAGCCCAGCCTTCGATCCCAAGGGACGTTATCTCTATTTCACCTCGACGCGCGACTGGAACCTGGTTTTTTCCGCCTACGAGTTCAATTACCTGTACAACAACGCCTCGCGGCTGTTCGCCGCTACTCTTGCGGCGGACGGTCCGGCGCTGAACAGGCCGCGCAGCGATGAAGTCGGCGACGCCGGGAAAGAGAAAGACAAGGAAGACGCGGGGAAGGACGCCGCGAAATCCGGCTCCGTCGAGCCCGTGAAATTCGAGCCGGACGGCTTTGCAGACCGCGTCACGGCGCTCGACGTGCCCGCGGGCAATCTCGTCGGCCTCGCGGCAGTCGAGGGCGGGCTGTTCTATTTGTCGAATGGCAACGAGGCAGCGGAGCTGCATTACTACGACCTCGAGAAGCGCGAAGCCGAGAGCGTGCTCGACAAGGTCACCGGCTACAGCGTCTCGGCCGACGGCAAGAAACTCCTCTGGCGCCGCGGCGACAAGTGGGGCATCGCCGATGCCAAACCGAAGGTCGACGCCGACAAGACCGCACTGGAGCTCGAGCGGCTCGAGATGCGGGTCGACCCGCGCATCGAGTGGCGGCAGATGTACGTGGACGGCTGGCGCATCATGCGCGACTGGTTCTGGGACCCGGGGCACCACGGCCAGGACTGGGTCGCGATCCGTGAGCGATACGCGCCGCTCGTCGAGCATGTCGCCCATCGCGCCGACCTCGACTACATTTTCGGCGAACTCGCCGGCGAGTTGAACTCGGGGCATATTTACGTCAACAGCTCTAACGACATGCCCAAGGTCGAGCGGCGTCCCGGCGGCATGCTGGGCGCGCTCGTGGAGAAGCACGAGTCAGGCTACTTCCGCATCGCCCATATCTATCCCGGCGAGAACTGGCACGATTATTACCGCTCGCCGCTGACCGAGGCCGGCGTCACGGCCCGCGCAGGAGACTTCATCCTCGCGGTGGACGGCGTCAGCACGAAGGGCGTGGACAATTTCTATCGCCTGCTCGAAAACAAGGGCGAGCGCGTCGTGCAGCTGACGCTCAACGGCGAGCCCGCCGAACGCGGCGCCCGGGTCGAGCGGGTCAAGACGGTCGCCAGCGAAGTCCAGCTGCGTTATCTCGACTGGGTGACCCGGAACCGCGCCCGCGTCCACGAGCTGTCGGCGGGCCGCGTCGGCTACATCCACGTGCCCAACACCGCGGTCGATGGCAATCGCGAGCTGCTCAAGGGAATGCTGGCGGAGGCCCGGCGCGATGCCCTGATCATCGACGACCGCTACAACGGCGGCGGTTTCATCCCGGACCGGATGATCGAGTTGCTGGCTCGCACGCCGCTGAACTACTGGGTATGGCGTGGCTTCGAGCCGCAGCCGCGGCCGCTGCTCAGCCACGACGGGCCGAAAGCCATGCTGATCAACGGCCTGGCGAGTTCCGGCGGCGACGCGCTGCCGTATTACTTCCGCAAGCTGGGTCTCGGCCCGCTGATCGGGACCCGGACCTGGGGCGGGCTGATCGGCATCAGCGGCAACCCGAACCTGGCCGATGGCGGCAGCATCATCCCCGCGACCTTCCGTTTCCTCGATACCGACGGCAACTGGGCGGTGGAGAACGAGGGCGTGGCGCCGGACATCGAGGTCGTCGACCGCCCCGAGGCCATCGCCGCTGGCCGCGATCCCAGCCTGGAAAAGGCCGTGGAAGTCATGCTGGAGGAGCTCGAGAGGAACCCGCCGGGACGGATCGAGGCGCCGTCCGCCCCGACGGACTTCCGTTTCCGCTAGTCAGCGCCCGGATTCCGTTAGAATTGTCCCTGTGAAGATCCTGCTCGCCAACCCGCGTGGTTTCTGCGCCGGCGTGGACCGCGCCATCGACATCGTCGAGCGCGCGCTGAAGCTGTTCGGTGCGCCGATCTACGTGCGCCACGAAGTGGTCCACAACCGCTACGTCGTGGACCGGCTGCGCAGCCTCGGCGCCGTGTTCGTCGAGGAGCTCGACGAAGTGCCGGACGGCGCGACGGTGATTTTCAGCGCGCACGGCGTGCCCAAGGCCGTGCAGGCCGAGGCCGAGCGGCGCGGGCTCGAGGTGTTCGACGCGACGTGCCCGCTGGTGACCAAGGTCCACATGGAGGTGTCGCGCTACGGCCGCGATGGGCGGGAGGTCATCCTCATCGGCCACGCGGGGCATCCCGAGGTCGAGGGCACGATGGGCCAGTACGACCGCAGTCGCGGTGGCGACATCTTCCTGGTGGAGAACCCGCAGGACGTGGATCGGCTCGAGGTGAAGAACCCCGAGCGGCTCGCCTTCGTGACGCAGACCACACTCTCGGTGGACGATACCGCCCGCGTCATCGAGGCCCTGAAGCGGCGTTTCCCGACCCTCACCAGCCCGCGCAAGGAAGACATCTGCTACGCGACGCAAAACCGCCAGGATGCGGTGAAATCGCTGGTCGAAAGCTGTGACGCCATCGTCGTCGTGGGGTCGCAGACGAGTTCGAATTCCAGCCGCCTGCGGGAAATCGCCGTCAAGGCCGGCATTCCCGGCTACATGGTCGACGGCGCGGACGACCTGCGCCGCGAATGGTTCGACGGCCACAGCACTGTAGGGGTCACCGCTGGAGCGTCCGCACCGGAAATTCTCGTGCAGCAGGTCGTCGCTCGCCTCAAGGAATGGGGCGGCGAGTTGCCCGAGGAGATCAAGGGTCGCGAGGAGCACGTGGTATTCACGCTCCCGAAGGTGTTGCGCTCGGCCTGAGCGACCATCATTCAGCGCCAGCACGTCTCCGGGCCTTCCGGCACGGAGCCGCGCCGGCCCGTCTCATCGATCGTGAACAGCCTGCAATCGGCGTCGCCGCGTTGCGGCGAGCCGGACGAGGGCCGTGCGGTTGCCAGGAATCCGGACTCGTCGGCACGCTCGACGCGCAGGTCGTACCAGCCGCGCTCGCTGCGGCCGAGGCCGAGCCCTACCGGGGGCGCCGGTGCCGCGAGGTCGGCGTAGCGCCCGTGCACCAGCCGATGCCGCTCTTGCGCGGTGGCCAGGGCATACAGCGCCGCAGCCGCATCCGAGCGATGCGCGCGCGTCACGACGCCGCGCCACGAGGGCAGCGCGATCGCCGCCAGCAGGCCGGCGACGACCATGCACAGGAGCAATTCGACGAACGTGAAGCCGCGGCTCACGACGTGCCTTCCGCGTGGCGCCACCAGGTATGCTGCGGTTCGCCGGGCAGCTCGCCGGAAACGCGAAATCCCTGCAGGAGGGTGACGATCGCGGCGCCGTCGCGTCCGGCACTCTCGACCTCGAAATGCCAGTCGGGTGTGCCGTCGACCGGGTCGAGGCGCACGGCGGCGAGCCGAACCTCGACCCGCCACGTCCCGCCATCGGGCAGCGCGCCGGATTCCGTCCAGGTTTCGCCGGCCGACCAGGCGCGCGCACGCAATGCGCTGGTGAGCCCGGCCTCGGCCGCCGTGTAAGCACGTAGGCGCGAGGTGCTTTGCTCCGCCATCGCCAATTCGAGCGCGGCGGAGGTCGCCACCGCCGACGACAGGGCCATGCCCGCGGCGACGAGCACGAGGACGATCACGAGCGCGACGCCGCCCATCCGCCGCCTCATGACCCGTCACCGTTGTGCAGCACGATCGTACGCGTCGCGGAAAGCTGCGCCGGGTCATCGGCGCGCAGCGTGACGCGGATCGCGCGAATGCGGCCGACCGCGTCGCCCGGCGGCACGAAGCGGTTCACCTGGCCGTATCCCGGCGCGTCCACGACGTCCGTGTCGACGCCGAGTTCGACGACGAGGTCGGCGATGCCCGGCACGACCTCTTCATCCACGACCCGCGGACCGCGCTGCAGCGTCTTGCGGCGCAGCGACGGGCGCGTCGGGTCGCCGGTGGAGCGCGGACTGACGTAGTAGGCGCGAGCCACGAGATCGCGCACATCGGCGCCCGCGTCCGGTGTGCCGCCGACGACATCGAGGCGGCCGCTCCACGGGTCGGACTGGACCTGCAGCACGCCCGGCTCCGGGCTCGCCAGCCTGGTGTCGGCGCGGCGCAGGACCAGCAGCGCACCGGCCGGTGGCACACCGCCGAACGGCGTGCAATCCAGCGGCCAGCCGCCGGCCCAGGCCTCGATGAATCGGTCCAGGTCGAGCGCCCAGCCCGGTCCGCAGTCGCCTGCGACGCTCACGTCGAGCGGCTCTGCGTCTCCCTGGCGCCCGGCGATCCGGGCCGCTTCGGGTACGAGGCCCCAGAATCCCGCGTGGCGCAGCTCGTGTTCCAGGATGGCGAGGCCGATCCTCACCGTGTCCTGCGCGTCCGCGGCCCGCGCCGTGTCCGCGGACATGTACAGGATCCGGGCATGCAGCGTGGCCACCGCCAGCACAAGTACCAGCGCGACCGCCATCGAAACTATGAGTTCCAGCAAGGTGAAGCCCGCGGCACGCAGTCGATCCCCGCTCATGGCGCGATTCCCAGCTGCAGCTCGCGCCGCGTGCCGCCGGTCTCCGTCCACGCGAGCGTCAGCGCCAGCCCGTCCGCGCCGGTGCGCCACAGCGAGCCGGCCCCGGTGGGCAGCGCCGCAGCGACGTCCGCCTGCCAGGCGGCGAATTCGAGCGCGCCGAGCTGCTCCGGCGTGCAGTCCGCGCCGCATTCGAAAGGTTCGGGCAGCGCGGCCCAGTCGACGCCGGGCAACACCCGGACGCGCCCCGCGAGGTCCGCCGCCAGGCCGGCCGCGACTTCCGCGCGCCGTGCCTCGGTGGTCGCCGCAAAGCCGCCCAGCGCCAGCGCGAGTGCCGCGGTCACCGCGACGGCCAGTACCAGCAGCGCGACCAGGATTTCAATCATGGTGAAGCCGCGCACGTTCATTCTCTCGGGCACGCCAGCGAGCCTGGGCCATGCTCTACGCGCGGCCGGCCGGTGGGCGCGATGATGACGGCGCGGGCCGCCGTCTCGCCGCGGCCGTCGCACCATGCCAGCGTGCCGTTCGTGCCGCGGTGGTCGTGGGGCTCGAAGCGGAACGTGCGCCGGTTGGCGACGATCCGTGCGCGCGGGTCGCGCACGCCGGGGCCGCGCCGCAGCGCCACGGACGGTGCGTCCGCCGCGGCCACCAGCCAGCCGCCGCTCCAGGCATCGGGATCCGCGGCGCAGTGTGCGTCCCCTGCCGAGCCGCAGAGGACGACCGGCCGGCCGCGCCGCAGTGCCTCGGTCCGTGCAAACCAGGCGGCCCGGACCAGCGACTCGATAGCCGCCGCGCGCCGCGCGTTGAGCATCACGCTATCGAGCGCGGGGATGGCAAGGCCGGTCATGACGGCGGCGAGTGCGATCACCGTCAAAAGCTCGAGCAGCGTGATGCCAGCGTGCCTGTCCATGGCTTCCTCCTGTCCCGCAGCCTGCCCCGGCCGGGCGCGCGGCGGGAGAGCGGAAATCCCGGGGATTCCGGCAGATTTTCCCCGCCTTGGGGCGAGGATGGCGCACGGCCCGCCGGCCGCATATAATGCAACCCTCTGATTTGGCTCAGATGCACATGAATATCAACGAAGCGATCGCCACAAGGCTGTCCAGCCATGGCGCCAAACCGACCACCCAGCGGCTGAAGCTCGCCGAGCTGGTGTTTGAGCGCCCGCAGCACGTATCGGCCGAGCAGCTGCTGCAGTCGGCCCGCGCGCGCGGCATTCGCGTGTCCAAGGCGACCGTTTACAACACGCTGAACCTGTTCGTGGAATGCGGCCTGTTACGCGAGCTCGTCGTGGACCGGGATCGCGTCTATTACGATTCCACGGTGCATGCGCATCACCATTTCTACAACGTGGATACCGGCGAGATGATCGACATCCCGGCCGAGTCCGTGTCCTTTGCCGGCGTGCCGGCGGCGCCGGCCGGCACGGAACAGGACGGCGTCGACGTCATCATCCGGGTGCGCAACAGCACCTGAGCCGGC